>CAZPFL010000143.1:0-13369 GCA_964585785.1 uncultured Rhodospirillaceae bacterium | reverse complement strand
TCGACTTGCCGGCGCCCGACGGCGACGACAGCACGAACATCAGGCCGCGGCGGTGAATGACGGGGACGGTCGAGGACGCGGTCATTCGACGTTCTGCACCTGTTCGCGGAATTGCTCGATCTTCGCCTTGATGGAAAGGCCGACCCGCGTGAGGTCGATGTCGCCGGACTTGGAGCACAGCGTGTTGGCTTCGCGCGTCATCTCCTGGCAGACGAAGTCGAGCCGGCGGCCGATCGCCCCCCCGGCGTCGAGCAGCTCCTGCGCCGAGGCGATATGCGCATCCAAGCGGTCGAGCTCTTCGCGGATGTCGCCCTTGGCGACCATCAGCGCCACTTCCTGGTGCAGCCGGTCCTCGCTCAGCCCCTTGGTGTCGGCGAGCAGCTCGGCGATCTGCGTCTTGAGCCGCTCGACGATCTTCTCCGGCCGCATCGCGTCCGCCGAGGCCGCGTCCTTGCGCAGGCCGGCGAGGTCGTCGAGGAAGCCCTTCAGGATGTCCTTGAGCCGCGCACCTTCCTCCTGCCGGGCGGCCGCGAGCGCCGTCAGCGCTTGTTGCAGCGACGTCAGCATCAGGTTCATGCGCTCGGCGACATGCGCCTCGTCCTCGGGCGTCTCGATCGGCTCGACCACGCCGCGCACGGTCATCAGCGTCTCGATGCGCGGCGGCTCGTTCGCGACCCGGCCGCCATAGCGGCTGGCCTCCTCGACGAGCTGGTTGAGCAGCGTCTTGTTGATCTGCATCGGCCGTTCAGACAGGCCCCCGTCATTGCGCTGGACGGCGAGGCTGAGATTGAACGAGCCGCGCTTGAAGGTCTTGGACACCGCCTCCCGGCCGGCCATCTCGATCCGGTCGTGGCCGGGCGGCGTGCGGAATCGAACGTCGAGCGCGCGGGCATTGACGCTCTTCACTTCCCAGGCCCAGTGCCAGGGGCCTTGCTCCCCCGCGACGCGGGCGAAACCGGTCATGCTCGTAACGGTCAATCGCGACTCCTGGCCGATGATGGGCGCCGGCCGTAATATCGACCGCGCGGCACTATATCCCTACCGGCTGCGGGCAACAACAAACAGGGACGGTCGGACCGGCATGACCTCAACGCCTCCAGAAGGGCCCCGATCGATCCTGATCACCGGCGCCTCCAGCGGCATCGGCGAGGCGCTCTCCCTCGACTACGCCGCGCCGGGCGTCACGCTCACCCTGTCGGGCCGCGACCACCGGCGCCTCGCCGCGGTCGCCGAGGCTTGCCGCGTGAAGGGCGCGGCCGTCGAGGCGTCGGCGATCGACGTCACCGACCGCGCGGCGATGGAGCGATGGCTTGCCGCCGCCGACGCGCGCCAGCCGCTCGACCTCGTCATCGCCAATGCGGGGATTTCGGGCGGCACCGGCGGCGACGTCGAAGGCGCCTCACAGACGCGCCGGATCTTCGAGATCAACTTGACCGGCCTGCTGAACACGGTGCTGCCGGCGATCCCGCCGATGCGCGCCCGCGGCCGGGGCCAGATCGCGCTGATGAGCTCCGTCGTCGGCTTCCGCGGCATGCCGACTGCGCCCGCCTATAGCGCCAGCAAGGCCGCCGTGCGCGCCTATGGCGAGGCGCTGCGCGGCGAGCTCGCGCCGGCCGGCATCCGCGTCTCGGTGATCTGCCCGGGCTTCGTGCGCAGCCGCATCACCGCCGCCAACCGCTTTCACATGCCGCTGCTGATGGACGCCGACCGGGCGGCCCGCATCATCCGCCGCGGGCTCGCGCACAACCGGCCGCGCATCGCCTTCCCCTTCCCGACCTATTTCGCGACCTGGCTGCTCGGCACCCTACCGCCCGCGCTGACTGACCCACTCGTGCGGCGGTTTCCGAAGAAGTGAATAACAACGATCCCCAGCATTAATGTCTAAGACTAGGGCAACGACCTACTCCGGTGTCCGATTGAGCACCGCTTCATAGTCCTGGCCACCGTAAAAGACGCGCAGGATCGCCACGACCTTCACTTCGTCGTCGATTTCGATAGCGATCGCAGTGCGCTTCTTGAACGGACCGATCCGGAGGCCCGGCCGCAGATCGTCGCGCTTCGTACCGCGATCGGGCACTGAGTTCAGACTCTTGATGAAGGCCCGGATCGCGTCGACGGTACGGTCGGCTAATGCGCGATCGCTGGTCCACCGATCGACATGTGCGGCGATCGCGATATAGTCGTCGAAAACGTCGGGCTTTTCCTCGACCCGATACCGTTGCCTGATCACGCGAGATCGGGGGAATCTTTTCGATCGCGCTCCGCGCGCCACGCTGCAATCCGGTCGTCCATCTCTTCCGTCGAGATCGAAGGATGAGCGGCCCGCCGGTCGAGATCTGCCCGAATCGCGTCGAGCCGCGCCCGATATTCCTCTTCTTCCTGCTGCACGAGACCCAGCCCATGCTGGACGACGGCGCTTAGCGAAGCGAACTTACCGCGCGCAACGAGCGACTTGGCAAACTCATAGGCTTGGTCCGTCAATGAAACGGTCGGCTTTGCGGTCATCGGCATCTCCTTAATATGAGATGGTATGACCAAGTCATACTGTGGCCAATACCTTTGCCGACGAGCGCCCCTCACCCCGGCGCCATGCCCTTTTCGGTCAGCTCCTTGACCGCGCTGTCGTTCTTGCCGAGATGGGCCAGCCCCATGCCGCGCAGTACGTTCGGCGCCTTGGTGAACTGGATGTTGTCGTAGCCGACGATCTCGATGCGATTGCCCCATGGGTCGCGGAAATCGAGGAAGCGCCCCGGCAGCACCGCGACCCCGGCCGCGGCGAGCGCCTGGCGCACGGCCTCCTTATCGTCGACCACGAGGCCGAAGTGGCGGCCGTCGTCGGCGGGCTGCCTGCGCCCTTTCTGCAGCGCCAAGAACTGGTCGCCGAGATCGATGAAGGCCATGGTCTCGCTCCGCCCGCGTAGCGTGAAATCGAACAGCCGGCCGTAGAAGTCCAGCGCTTCGCCGATGTCGCCGACCTCGAGCGCCACATGGTTGAAGCCGACCGCGCGCGCTTTCTTTACCTCGGGCATGCCAACCTCCGTTGCTGCGTTTTCCCGCCTGCAAGGAAGGTAATCCGCGGCCCCGGCCTTTCGACCCTGCCCCGCCTTCGTGATAGAATTTTCCCCGATCGCCCCCCACCGTGAGACATCAGCAGCAGGAGAAACGCCCGATGGAACGCGCGCTCAAGCCGACGAGCAAGACCCCGTCCGAGATCACCCGGCCGCTCGCGGAATTCGCCAGCAGCCTCACCCTCGACCGTATCCCGGCGGAGGTCGCCTCTATCGCCAAGCAGTGCATCATGGACTGGCTCGGCGTCACGCTGGCCGGCGCTAAGGAGCCGCTGACCCAGATCCTGCTCGACTACGTTAAGGCGGAGGGGCTCGGCGACCACGCGACCCTGATCGGGCTCGGCGCGCGCGGCTCGGTGAGCCAGGCGGCGCTGGTCAACGGCGCGGCGGGCCACGCGCTCGACTATGACGATGTGCTGCGCATCATGCGCGGCCATCCGACCGCCCCGGTCGCCCCGCCCGTCCTGGCGCTGGGCGAACGCGAGCTGAAGAGCGGCGCGGACGCGCTCACCGCCTTCGTCGCCGGGATCGAGACCCAGGCCCGGGTCGGCGCTTATATGGGCGAGAGCCACTACATGACGGGCTGGCACCAGACGGCGACCGTCGGCACCTTCGGCGCGGCGGCGGCAAGTTCCCGGATGCTCGGCCTCGACGCCGACGCGACGGCGACCGCGCTCGGTATCGCCGGCACCCAGGCGGCCGGGCTGAAAGCGATGTTCGGCACCATGTGCAAGCCGCTGCACGCCGGCAAGGCCGCGGCCAACGGCGTCATGGCGGCCGAGCTCGCCCGGCGCGGCTTCACCAGCCGCACCGACGTGCTGGAATGCGTCCAGGGCTTCGGCGCCACCCAGTCGACCACGATCGCGCCCGAGGCCGCACTAGAGGATCTCGGCACGCTCTTCTGGATGCCCAACCTGCTGTTCAAGTACCATGCCGCCTGCTACGGCACACATGCGGGCATCGAGGCCGCGCGCGCCATCCGCAAGCATCCCGCCTTCGATCTCGGCAAGGTCGACAAGATCGACATCAACACCGCCGAGCGGACCATGGGGATGTGCAACATCCAGAACCCGGAGACCGGCCTCCAGGTCAAGTTCAGCCACCGCTTCACCGCGGCGCTGGCGTTGGCCGGGGAAGAGACCGGCAGCCTCGGCGTCTACAGCGAGGACATGGCGGCCCGGCCCGACCTCATCGGCCTGCGCGACAAGATCACGGTGCACGGCCACGACGACTACGGCCCGAACGTCACCGACATCACGGTGCACCAGTCGGACGGCACGGTGATCCGCGAAAGCCGCGACATGGCGGTCCCAAACAAGGATGTCGATGCGCAGTGGGAGAAGCTCGAGACGAAGTTCCGCGCGCTCGCCAATCCGCTGATCGGCGCCGAAAAGACCGACCAGGTGGTGGCGATCGTCCGCGATCTGGAGAAGCAGGACGACCTGGCGGCGCTGGCGGCCGCCTGCGCCAAGACCCGCTGATCGAGCGCGCGCCCCGCAATGCTGAAGGCCCCGCCGGCGAAATCCGGCGGGGCCTCTCCCTGTCCCGTCCGCGTGCCACTTACCGGCCGGGTTCAGCGAATGGCGAGATTCTCCATCTTCAGCTTCTTGATGACCACGCCATAAGGGTTCAGCACCGCCTTCGATTGAGCCAGGACCACCTGGGTCACGTCCGCGGTCGTCGTCTTGTCGGTGAAGTGATGGCGTTGGATACCAGTGATCACGCTATCCATGATCTTGGGCAGCAGCGACTTGGCGATGCGCTCGCAGTCGTTGATGCGCTCGGGATCGACCTCGTCGAAAATCAGCGCGGCCTTGAACACGACGATCTTGAGCGCCGGTCCGCCGTTGTCCGGAACCTGAACCATGATGGGCGGCAGGTTGAAGATCGGCTTGGGCGCCTTGTCGCCCGCCGGCTCGCCCGAACTGCTCGCCCAGGCGGCCTGATGCGGCGCCATCGCGACCGTCAGCCCGGCGGCGACCAGCAAGGCCATAAGGAGCGCCCTGCCGCTGGAAACCATGCCTTCCCCTGTCATCCTCGCTACACGCGTCATATCGACGTTCCTAACCTTTTCTCTCGCCGCGGCATCGATGCCGTCCGGCCCGACGCATTGTTGACCTCAGGTATTAATGAAACGAAACGACCGTCGATATGATCGTCATCACCTAAAATTTTGTGCGAATCTTTGCTTGTAAGCCTATAATTTCGCTAAAATTTTATCCTTTCCTCAAGCGAGCGGCGGGGTTCCAGCGCATGCCGCGGCCTGCCATGGCAGTAGAATGAGAGGCACATGACTGCATCTGTAGCCATCGGCGTCGCCGCCTCCGCCGGCCGGATGGGCCGGGCGATCCTGGCCGCCGTCCTCGCCGCCCCCGATTGCCGGCTCGCGGGGGCCAGCCAGTATCCGGGGCATGCCGCGGTCGGCCAGGACGCCGGCGTTCTTGCCGGCACGGCGCCGGCCGGCGTCGCCGTCGCGGACGATCCGGCCGCGATGATGGCCGCCGCCGATGCGGTGATCGATTTCTCCACGCCGGCGGCGACCATGGCGCATCTCGACGCCGCGCTGGCCGCGGAAACGCCGCTGGTGGTGGGCACGACCGGCCTGGATGTCGCCCAGCGGCGCCGGCTGACGGACGCGGGCCGCGCCATCCCGGTCCTCCTCGCCCCCAACATGAGCACGGGCGCGCCGCTCCTGATGGAATTCACCCGCCGCCTCGCCGCCATCCTGGACGAGGCGGATTACGACATCGAGGTGCTCGGCCTGCAGCACCGCCACAAGGTCGACGCGCCGTCGGGCACCGCACTCGGCGAAGCCCGGGCCGCCGCGATGGGGCGCGGCCTCGACCCCGACAGCGTCGGCGCCACGCCGCGCGACGGCCACACCGGCCCGCGGCCCCGAGGCCAGATCGGCATCGCCACCCTGCAGGGCGGCGACATGCTGGGCGAGCACACGGTCATTTTCGCCGGCACGGGCGAGCGGCTGGAGCTGTCCCACCGCCCCGCCCATCGCGGCGTCTACGCGAACGGCGCGATCCGCGCCGCCCGTTGGCTCGCCGGCCAGAAGCCCGGCTTCTACGAGATGCGCGACGTGCTGGGGCTCGGCGGCTGACCGCGCTCGGCCCCCTCCGAACCGCGCGGCCGGGCGCTCAGTTCCATCGCTGGCCGGACAGGATCACCGTGAGGATAAACACGCCGTAAAGCAGCGTCGGCGCCGCCAGAAAGCCGAGAACGAGGATCGCCATGACCGTGCGCTCATTGCGGCGGAGCGTGATCCCGGCGGCGATGATCGCGGCGATCGAGAGAAGCAGCCCGGCCCACAGGTCGGCGTTGTACAAAGAGATCGAGCGGTCGGCCAGTCCGACAATAAAGAAATAGACGACGACGGCCGCCGCGACGATGTCGATGCCTAAGAGAAATCGGAACACCATGGCCGGCCCCTACAGATTCAGATAGGCGCCGCCATTGCTGTGGATCGTCTGGCCGGTGATGTAAGACGCGCCCGGCCCGACGATGAAGCGGATCAGGTTCGCCATGTCCTGCGGCAGGCCGAGGCGGCCCAGGGGAATGCTATCGACCTTCTTGACGTTGCCCGCGGCCGAGGACGGGTTGTTCTCGAGGTTGGTGTCGAAAGTCCCGACCACCACCTGGTTCGCCCGGATATTGTATTTCGCGAGGTCGAGCGCGAGCCCGCGGATGAAGGCGTTCAACCCCATCTTGCCCGCCATGACATGCGACCGCCCGGGCGACCCGCGCAGCGAGGACATGCCGCCGACCCCGATTATGCAGCCGCCGCCGCGCGCCTTCATCGCCGGCACAACCGCCTTCGCGAGATGAAAAGCGCCGTGGATCGAGATGTCGATCGTCTGCTTCCAGATCTCCCAGCTCAGGTTCTCGAACGGCGTGTTGCTGCGGTTGGCGGCGTTGGCGACCAGGATGTCGATGCCGCCGAATTCCTTGACCGCCGCGTCGGCCATGGCCTGCACCGCGTCGGGATCGCGCACGTCCGCCATCACCGGGATGGCCTTGCCGCCCTTGGCGCGGATGCCCTCGGCCACTTCCTCGCAAAGGTCCTTCGCCTGCACCGCGTTGATGACGACCGCGGCGCCGGCCCGCGCCAGCTCCTCGGCCGTGGCGCGGCCGATGTTGCGCGAGCTGCCGGTGACGATGGCCACTTTCCCCGCGAGCTCGTTCACCTGATCCACCATGCTTTCCTCCCCTAAGTCGCCCGTATGTTGCTCGACCGGCCGAAAACCGTTGGCGCGGATCATGGCGCGTCCCCGCCGACTGCGCAACGAACCCGCTACCAGCCAGCTTGGAGACAGGCTTGGGCCGTTTTGCCCCCCGCGGGCCGGCGCTATATCATGCAGCAGCGGCCCGAGCCGGCCGCCATCCCGTCATCCGACATCACCAGCCAGAGGAGGAGAGCATGGGCAAGCGCGTTGCGGTCGTGGGCACGGGCGCTGTGGGCGGCTATACCGCGGGACACATGGCCCGCAACGGCGTCGACGTCACCTTCATCGATCCCTGGCCGGAGCATGTCGAGGCGATGCGCAGCAAGGGCCTGCGCCTGCGCGGCCTCACCAAGGAAGAAACCTTCGACGTGCCGGTGAAGGCGATGCACATCACCGAAGTGCAGAGCCTGTCCAAGCAGCAGCCGATCGACGTCGCGATCATCTCGACCAAGTCCTACGACACGGAATGGGCGGCCGCGCTGATCAAGCAGTATCTCGCGCCGCAGGGCTTCTGCCTCTCACTGCAGAACTGCATCAACGAGGAGCGCATCGCCAAGGTCGTCGGCTGGGGTCGCGTCGTCGGCTGCATCGCCAGCTCGATCTCGGTCGAGCTGCAGGAGCCGGGGCTGATCCAGCGCGGCGTGCCGAAGCGCGGCGACAACTACACCGTCTTCCGCTGCGGCGAGCCGCACGGAACGGTCACCAAGCGGGTCGAGGAGCTGGTCGGGTGGCTGAAATTCGCCGACAGCGCCAAGGCCACGGCCAATCTGTGGGGCGAGCGCTGGTCCAAGCTGGTGATCAACTCGAGCCATAACGGGCTGTCCGCCTGCACCGGCTTCAGCGGCAACCAGATGGCGACCGACGACACGGCGCGCCGGCTCTCGATCCGGCTGTCCGCGGAAACCATCAAGGTGGGCAAGGCGCACGGCTTCAAGCTGGAGAAGATCAAGGGCTTCGACGCGGACGAGTGGGTCAAGGCGGCGGAAGGCAACAATGCGCTGATGGACGCGATCGAGACCTCGATCCTCGACGGCGTGAAGGAGCGCCGCGAAGGACAGCGCCCGTCGATGGGCCAGGACATGGCCAAGGGCCGCCGCACCGAGATCGATTTCCTGAACGGCCTCGTCGTCGAGAAAGGCCGCGAAGCGGGCATCCCGACGCCCGCGAACCAGGGCATCGTCGACGCGGTGAAGAAGGTCGAGCTCGGCCAGGCGCCGCAGAGCCCGCGCAACATCGCCGAGATCTGAGGCGCCGTCAGCGCGTCACGGCTTGTTGCCGTTTTCACGCTTGAACTTGCGCCACTTGGCGACGTTGCGGTTGTGCTCTTCGAGGGTACGCGCGAAGACGTGCCCGCCGCTGCCGTCGGCGACGAAATAAAGCTCGTCGGTCTTGAGCGGGTTCATCACCGCCGCCAGCGACGCCTTGCCGGGATTGCAGATCGGCCCCGGCGGCAGGCCCGAGATTCGATAGGTGTTGTAGGGGTGGTCGATCTTGAGGTCCTCGCGCGTCAGCGGCCGGCCGAGGGGGCCCGCCCCGTGCGTCAGGCCGTAGACCACGGTCGGGTCGGATTCGATCCGCATCCCCTTCTTCAGGCGGTTGATGAAGACGGCGGCGATGCGCGGCCGCTCCGCCGGCACGGCCGTTTCCTTCTCGACGATCGAGGCGAGGATCAGCGCTTCCGTCGGCGAGGTCAGCGGCAGGTCCGGCGCGCGCTTCGCCCAAAGCTCGGCGAGCGTCGCGTCCATCGCCTTGGCCATCCGGCTGATGATCTCCGCACGCGTATCGCCATAGGAATAGTGATAAGTGTTGGGCAGCAGGCTTCCCTCGGACGGCACCGAGGCGATCTTTCCCGTCAGCCCGTCCGTCCGGCGCAGCTCCGCCACGATCTCCTTCGACGTGAGCCCTTCGGGGAAGGTCACATGGCGGACGACCGTGCGCCCTTCGCGCAGGATCGCCAGGACGCCCTGCATGCTCACGCCCGGGTCGAAGGCGTATTCGCCCGCGCGCAGCTCGTGCTGCGCCCGCTTCAGCCAGGTCACGAGCAGGAATATCCGCGGATGGCCGATGATGTCCGCCGCCGCGAGCCGGTTCGCGATATCCTTGAGACCGCTGCCGCGGGGAATGACGATGGTCTTGGCTTCCTTGAGGGGCCCGGGCGCGACGCTTACCCGATAGCCCCAAAAGGCAACGCCGCCTGCAAGCAGGCCGGCGGCGATCAAAACGATTGCGACGAGCCGGATGAGTCGGGGCTTCGTCATCCGGCTTAAGGCGCGGCGGTTATCACCAACGATGCGTTGGTTCCACCGAAGCCGAAGGAGTTCGACATGACGATGCGGACCCGGCGTTCCTGCGCCGTGTGCGGAATGAGGTCGATGTCGCATTCCGGCGACGGATTGTCGAGATTGAGGGTCGGCGGCAGCACGCCGGTTTCCAGCGCCTTGATGCAGAAGATCGCCTCGACCGCGCCGGCCGCGCCGAGCAGATGCCCGATCGCCGATTTTGTCGAGGACATGGCGAGCTTGTAGGCGTGGTCGCCGAACAGCCGCTTGACCGCGTTGACCTCGATCTCGTCGCCGAGCGGCGTCGAGGTGCCATGCGCGTTGATATAGCCGATGTCTTCCGGGTTGAGGCCGGCGCGCTTGAGCGCCGCGCGCATGGCGCGGAAGGCGCCGCCGCCGTCCGGCGCCGGCGCGGTGATGTGGTAGGCGTCGCCGCTCATGCCGTAGCCGATGATCTCGGCGTAGATATGCGCGCCGCGCCGCTTGGCATGCTCCAGTTCTTCGAGGATCAGCATGCCCGCGCCCTCGCCCATGACGAAGCCGTCGCGCTCGACGTCCCACGGCCGGGACGCCCTGCTGGGCGCGTCGTTGAAGTGGGTCGAGAGCGCCTTGGACGCGGCGAAACCAGCGATACCGATGCGGCACACGGTCGCTTCCGCGCCGCCCGCGACCATGACGTCGGCGTCGTCCAGCGCGATGATCCGCGCGGCGTCCCCGATCGCGTGCGCACCCGACGCGCAGGCGGTGACGACCGCGTGGTTCGGGCCGCGAAAGCCGAAGCGGATCGACACCTGGCCGGAGGCGAGGTTGATCAGGTCGGACGCGATGAAGAAGGGACTGACGCGGCGCGGCCCGCGCTCGTGCAAGGTGATGGAAGTTTCGCAGATGCCCGGCAGGCCGCCGATGCCCGAGCCGATCAGGACGCCCGTGCGTTCGTGCGCCTCATCCGTCTGCGGCGCCCAGCCGGAGCTCTTGACCGCTTCATCCGCCGCCGCCAGCGCGCAGACGATGAAGCGGTCCATCTTTTTCTGATCTTTGGGCTCGACCCACTCGTCGGGATCGAAGCCGCCGTCCACCGCGCGGCCGGGCGGAATCTGCCCGGCGATCCTGCAGCTCAGATCATCCGTGGCGAATGACTGGATCGCGCCGATGCCCGATTCGGCGTTCACCAGGCGTTTCCATACATGACCGACCCCGACCCCAAGGGGGCAGACCATTCCCAAGCCCGTGACAACTACGCGGCGCATGGTGAAAGCTCGGATAGCGCGTGGACATTCACCGCCGGCGCCGAATCAGCCGGCGTTTTCCTCGATATAGGTGATGGCATCCTTGACGGTGAGAATCTTCTCGGCGGCATCGTCAGGGATCTCACAGCCGAATTCCTCTTCAAACGCCATCACGAGCTCAACCGTGTCGAGGCTGTCCGCGCCGAGATCGTCGATAAAGCTCGCGTTATCCGACACCTTCGACTCGTCGACGCCCAGATGCTCCACGACGATCTTTTTTACCCGTTCAGAAACGTCACTCATATCCTTTAAGCCCTTCTTAGATTTATGGGTAACGGCCCGGGGCAACCGCCCTCCGATGCAGCACGTCCGTCCCCCGGTTCGCAGAAGCCGCCCCCTGCCGAGGCGGCGCTTCCGTAACATACTTTGAAGACAATGGCCAGCGCCCGCGCGCATCTACCGTTTAATCAATCATATCATGGCCATACCGCCGTTTATGTGCAAGGTTTGGCCGGTCACGTAGGAGGCCTCGGCGCTGGCGAGATACAGCACCCCGGCGGCGACGTCCTCGGGCGTTCCGAGCCGGCGCGCCGGCACCGACGCCAGCAGCTTCTCCTTGATGTCGTCCTTCAGCACGCCGGTCATCGCCGTCTCGATGAAGCCAGGCGCGAGGCAGTTCACCGTGATGCCGCGCGCCGCGACTTCCTGGGCGATCGACTTCGCCATGCCGATCATGCCCGCCTTGGACGCGGCGTAATTCGCCTGCCCGGCGTTGCCCATGACGCCGACGATCGAGGTGATGTTGACGATGCGGCCCCAGCGCCGCTGCATCATGCCGCGCAGGACCGCCCGGCTGAGCCGGAAAGCCGCGCCGAGATTGACGTCCAGCACCTTGGCCCAATCCTCGTCCGAGAGCCGCATCGACAGCATGTCGCGCGTCAGCCCGGCGTTGTTCACCAGGATGTCGACCGGACCGAGCCCGCCTTCGACGTCCTTGACCAGCTTCGCCGGCGCCGCCGGGTCGGACAGATCGGCCGGCGCGACGAAGGCCCGCTCGCCCAACTCGCCCGCCAGCGCATCCAGCGCTTCGCGCCGCGTCCCGCTCAGCGCGACCGCCGCGCCGGCGCCGTGCAGGCAGCGCGCGATCGCCTGCCCGAGGCCGCCGGATGCGCCGGTGACCAGTGCCGCCTTGCCTGTGAGATCAAACATCGGATCCGTCCCTGCCGGCGCCCGGGCGGCCCAACCGCCCACGCCCGCTTCTTCCGTTAAAGCTGCTTCACGAAGTCGTCGAAATCGGCCGGTCCTTGCAGCGATTTGGCGGCCAGGTCCCGGTCGATGCGCCGCGTCAGCCCCGACAGCACCTTGCCGGCGCCAGTCTCGACCAAGGTATCGACGCCCTGCTCTTTCATAAAGAGCACGCTTTCGCGCCAGCGCACCATCGCCGTCACCTGGCTGACCAGGAGCTTGCGGATCTGCTCGGGGTCCTCGACCCGGCTCGCCGTGACGTTGGCCACGAGCGGCACGAGCGGCGGCTCGATCATCGTCGACGCCAGCGCCTCTTCCATGACATCGGCCGCCGGCTGCATCAGCGCGCAATGGAAGGGCGCGCTCACCGGCAGCATGATGCTGCGCTTGGCGCCGCGCTCGGCGGCGATCGCCACCGCCTTCTCGACGGCCTCCTTGGCGCCGCTCACCACGATCTGCCCGGGCGCGTTGTCGTTGGCGCAGTCGCACACCCCCACGGCCGAGGCCTCTTCGGCCACGTCCTGCGCCGCGTCGAGCTCGAGGCCCAGCAGCGCCGCCATCGCGCCTTCGCCGACCGGGACCGCCTTCTGCATCGACTGGCCGCGCAGCTTGAGCAGCCGGGCGGCGTCATCCAGGCGGAGCGCGCCGCTCGCCGCAAGCGCGGAATATTCGCCCAGCGAGTGCCCGGCGACGAAGACCGCCTTGTCGGCCAGCCTGATATTGCATTCCCGCTCCAGCACGGCGACGACGGCCATGCTCACGGCCATCAGGGCCGGCTGGGCGTTTTCGGTCAGGCGCAGCGTGTCGTCCGGCCCTTCCGCCATCAACCGGCTCAGCTTCTGCTTCAGCGCCTCGTCCACTTCTTCGAAAACCAGACGGGCAGCCGGGAACGCCTCGGCCAAGTCACGGCCCATCCCGACCGCCTGCGAGCCCTGGCCGGGAAATACGAATGCGCACTTCATGTCGCTTTGGCCCTCCCCCCAATAAAGGCGGCGTCAGTGATAGCCGTTCATCGCCGGGTGTCAAGCGTGCCGGGCATTTTCCGGGCCGTCCGCAACCGGTCCCGAGGCGGCGGATTTTCCCTTTTCCGGCCGCCGCAAATGTGTATAGTGCGCCCGCTTGCGGCCGGCCCCGACGGGGCGGGCCGATTACATAGCTCCTTGCCGGCCTCTCGGGGGTCGGCTAGGCCCGGACGGTCCCCTTAGGATCTCCAAGGACGTGGACGCCGGGCCATGAACAGCCGAAGGGAGTCATAGTCGATGCCGCTTTACGAAAGCGTGTTCATTGTCCGTCAGGATGTGACGGCCGCCCAGGTCGAT
>CAZPFL010000142.1:0-13411 GCA_964585785.1 uncultured Rhodospirillaceae bacterium | reverse complement strand
GGCTGGCCGGCGAGCGCGGCCTGGGCGATCGGCCTGCTGGTCGGCATCAACATGTGCTTCCTCGGCACCTCTCTAGCGATGATGGCGCTGGCGGCCCGCAACACGCCCAATGGTTAGAGCGATGGTCCGGAAGATGCCGGCGGCAAGGCGCTGCCGGCTGCTCCTGCTTGTCGGCGCCTGCCTCGCCGCGCCGCCGGGCCAGGCAGCCGCCGGCAGGCTGCCCGCGCTCCATCGCTGGTATTTCACCCACCCGATCGACACGCTCGAAGTCACGAGCGCGCGGGACCTCACATCCCTGTTCACCGCCAAGAAATATAGCCTTCCCACGCCGACCAAGCGGGAGGCGGTCCCGCGGCTCTACCTGCTCCGGCTGGTGGACGACCTGCGCGCGGTGCAGCCGGAATCCGCGCGCGAAGCGCTGTTCATCCGGATCGTCCTGCCCTTGATCGCGCGCGCTAACGCGGAAATCCGGGCGCAGCGCGCCCTGCTGGACGCGATCATCGCCGCGCAGGCGCAAGGCTCGGCGGTGTCAAAGGACCGATCGGCCTGGCTCGACGCGCTCGCAGAACTCTACGCCGGGGACACGGACGATCTCGCGGCGCTGCGCGATCGCGTCGACGAGGTGCCGCCCTCCCTCGCCATCGCCCAGGCGATCGACGAGAGCGGCTGGGGCACCGCGCCGCTCGCGCTGCAGGCGAACGATCTGTTCGGCGAGCATGCGCCGGCCGAGCTCGGCCGCGGCTATGTTCGCGTCCCCGGAACGACCGTCGATGTCGCGGCCTTCGCGACGCTGCTCGACAGCGTGCTGGCCTATATGACGAACATCAACCGCCACCCGGCCTACGCCAAGCTGCGGGCGCTGCGGGCGCAGAGCCGCCACGACGGGCGCCAGCTCGACGGCTATGCGCTGGCCGCGGGACTGGTCGACTATTCCGCGCGCGGCATGGATTATGTCAATGCCTTGCGGCGGCTGATCCGCGAGCACAAGCTGCACGTCTATGATCGCGTCCAACTCGACGCCGGCGGAACCATTCTCATCCGTGCGGAGCCATAGCCCGCCGGCCAACCAAGGAGCGCAAGAATGCGGATTTATCGCCTCGCCGTCCCCTCGGTCCTGCTTCTGCTCGCCGCTTGCGCGATCCGCCAGGAGGACCCGAACGGCATCATCATCGAGGTGGACGCGCACCATCCCGACGTGGCGGCGATCGCGGCGCGCGATCACTGCAACAAGTTCAACAAGAAAGCGGTGCAGGTCCACGCCAGCAAGCCCGCGCCGTCGGCCCGCATGATGTTCCTCGAATCGCAGGTCCTGGTCTTCGACTGCGTCGACAAGACCAAGAAGAAATAGGGCGCTACACCACCCCGCCGTCGACGCGTTCCGGCATCTCCAGGAACGACCGCAGCACGTACCAGAAGCGGTGCCGGTTGAGGCCGACCGTCATGTTGTGCGCCTGACCCGAGATCGTGACCATGATCTTGTCCTTGGTCGGCAGCGCGGCATAGAAGGCCGCGTTGTCCGCGTCCGTCGTGATGCCGTCATGGTCGCCGCGGATGATCAGCACCGGACAGTCGATCTTGCTCGGATCCACCAGCGGCAGGTTGATGCACATATCGACATAAGTGCCGTTCGGCACGCTGCCGCCGCCATTCGCCATCTCTGCCTTGGCGGCCGCTGCCGGCAGGTCGGGCGCGGTCAGTCCGACCACGTCGCGGGTGAACATGTTGCGGAAATACTCCTCGCCCACTTCGCGGCGGTTGGTCGCCTGCCACTCGGCCAGCCGCTCGCGACGCTTGATGAGCGACGGCGCGTCCTTGCCGGTCCAGGGAAAGGCAGCGAGCGCGAGCTTCGAGACCCATTGCGGCGCCGCATTTTGGAACGCGCCGGCGCGCAGCGCCCCCGAGGACGTGCCGAAGAAAGCGAAGCACGACTGCCCGGTCGCCTCCTGGACCACCGGCATGGCCGCTTTGAGGTCCTCCGCGCCGTCCCGGATATACGAGAAGCCCGGCGTCCGGCTCGACCGGCCGTAGCCCTCGTGGTCCATGGTCCAGACGTCGTAGCCCCACTTGGCGAAGACGTTCATCACCGAATACTCGTCGTCGCCGGGCCCCGCGAGGTCATAGCTGGTGCGCGCGGCCTGCGAGGACCCGTGCACGAGAAACAGCACGGGGCGCGCGCCGTCCTTGCCGACGGCGGGGCAGACCTTGCGGTATAGGAACAGGTCGACGTCGCCTTTCTTGGCCCAATACTCCTGGCCGACCACGTCGCGCGTATCCTTCACCGAAACAAAACCCTTGGCGGTCATGGGACGTCTCCCGGTGGATTGTTGTTCTAAGCATGCCTGGCGGGACGCGCGCCGTGGAACGGCCGCGCCGACGCGCAACTATCTTGCGGATCGCGCGGCGCTTCAAGCGCCGCCTGAGTCTTCCCCCAACGCCGCCGTTCGGCGGGCGTCATCCGTCTCGTCCGCCGGTTTTTCGGCAACGGCTCCCGCTTCGCCTGCCGGCTTTTCGGGCGTGGCATCTCCCTCCTGTTCCGGCGTCCGATCGGCGAAAGCCTCGGACAGGCTCTGCTCGAGCTGGACATGGGCCGGCGGCGCGGTGTTGTCCTTGGCGACGCCGAAGTAGATCGTCTGGTGGGGAAAGGGAATCTCGATGCCGCGCGCGTCGAACGCCTTCTTCATGCGCCGGTTGAACTCGCGCCCGACCGCCCATTGGCGCAGCGGCTTCGTCATGGTGCGCACGCGGATGATGACGGCGGAATCCTCGAAGCGGTCAACGCCGATGATCTCCAGCGGCGCGAGGATATCCGACTTGAAGGCATCGTCCTCGCGCATGCCGGCGTCGATCTCCTGCAGGACCTGGATGACCTCGTCAGTGTCCTCACGATAGGCCACGCCGACTTCAAACAGGTAGTAGGAGAAATCCTTGGTGAAGTTCTTGACCGAGGAGACGGCGCTGAACGGCACGGTGTGGACCACGCCGGACAGGTCGCGAAGGCGGATCGTCCGGATGCTGATCCGTTCGACGAGCCCCGAATGGCCGGCGACTTCCGCAACATCGCCGACGGCGATCGTGTCCTCCATCAGGATGAACCAGCCAGTGATCACGTCCTGCACCAGCTTCTGGGCGCCGAAGCCGACCGCCAGGCCGACCACGCCCGCGCCGGCGAGCAGCGGCGTGATGTTGACGCCGACCTCGGACAAGACGACCATCGCCACCAGAACGACCAGCACGATCTTCAGGACCGTCTGCGCCAGCGGCAACAGGGTCCGCGCCCGCGTCGTCGGTGCATGCGCCCCGGAGTTGACCGAAAGCCGGCGCTCGATGAAGGAGGTCACCACTTCCCACACCAGGATCGCCAGGACCGAGATCACGACGATATTCGCGAGCGCCGAGAAGACACGCTCGCCCGTGACCGAGAAGATCCAGGCGACGGCATCGAATCCCCAGGCCTGCAGAATCGTCACGACCGCTACGAAATAGACGAGGGCGCGCAGGGCGTAGTCGATGGCGACGGTATAGCGGTTGAGCCGCGTCTGCAGCCCCGGGAAGCGCTGGCGCAGGTCGTCCCGGATGGTCAGGCCCTTGCGGATGGCCCGGCGCATCGCGTTTTCGAACAGCGAGGCAAGCGCGACGATCAGCACGGTCAGGATCGTGCCCTGAACGATGTACCGGGTGCCGCCGTTGCCGCGGATCGCCAGGACGAGATAGAGCACGACGACATAGAAGATCGCCAGCAGGTGCCAGGCCGCCGCCAGCGGCCGGCGGATGACGGCGAAGGGCGACGTCTCGTCCTGCGGGGTGCGGATATGCTGGGCCACGGCGTCGCGGTTCTGCAGAACCAGGATGATCAGCAGTATGGCGACGACGAAGCCGAGCACGTCGATCAGGAAATGGTGGATCGGCCCCGGCAGCCCGAGCAGGAACAGGGCCTCGAGAATGAAATAGCCGTAGAGCGCCACATAGGCGATCCGGCCGACCCAGATGTAGAGATATTGCGCGGTCTCGCCGGTAAGCGGCAGGGCCCGGAGGTTGTCCGCCTGCGGCGCCAGGCCGAGACGCGCGACGACCATCACGACCCCGGCCGCGATCCGCGCGTTGATGAGCGCGAGCGCGGCGAGCCGGATGACCTTTTCGGGATTGGTCGCGGGCGTCACCGCGAGCGCGGCGGCGCCGAAGGCGACCAGCGGCAACAGGTCGAGCACCGCGTACAGGACCGCGAGCGCGCCGCGCCGCCAGGCGGCATCATAGCGATGCGCGGTCGTCGCGCGCCGCGGCTTGGTCAGCAGGACGCTCGCGACGAGCTGTGCCGCGTAGCCCGCCGCCAGGATGGCGATGATCTTGAGCAGCCCTTCGAGCCAGTAGGCCCGCGTCTCCGGGTTCTGAAAACCTTCCAGGATCCGGTTTGCCAGGTCCGGCAGATCGGCGAAGGCCGTGCCCACTGCGAAGATCTGGCCGACCGCGTTCTTGAGATAGTCCGAGACGGACGAAAGCCAGGTTCCTTCCGCCGCCCCGCCCTGGACCTCGCGGCGCGCCTCGAGCAGCGCCTCGAGCTGCTGGACGAACTTCGTGCGCGCCTGATCGTCCTTCAGGGTCGAGATCAGGCCTTCCAGCTCCTTGGTGTCGAGCTTCTGGGCCGCGGCCTTGTCAGGCGCCGGCGCGGCGGCCTGCTGCGCCAGCGCGACTCCCGGCGCGCCGAGGGTAACGGCAACGGCCAGGCCCCACAGGCAAGCGGCGAGCCAGGCGCCGAGAGCCGATCGGCCGCCGGAACGGGGCGCGGCGGACGCCGTCAGTCTCGAAGAGCGGTGCGAAAGGAGACGCATCGGCGCCATGATACGTCGAAACGTGTCGAATGAAAGGGGTCCGACCGAATCGGCGCGGACGGCGGCGTGACGCGTTTCGGCCGCCGGTCGCGGGCCTATCCGGCGTCAGCGTGACGCGTCGGCCTTCTGCACATGGTCTCTCAGCGTCTCGAGCATGCCGTCGACGCCCTTGTTCTTGACGATGGACGCGATCTCGGAGCGTTGCGTCACCAGCATGCTCACGCCGTCCACCGAGACATCGACGATCTTGTTGCGCTCCTTGCCGTTCTGGCGGACGCGCCATGAGACCTTGTTGTTGCGGCTCGGGCCCTTCACGGTCGTGTGGACGAGCACGCTGTCATGGCCCACGGCGGACGCATCGTCGACCGAGATGTCTTCGCCCTCATAGCCGCCGAAGCGCCGCGAATAGGTCTTGAGAACCCATTCGCTGAACAGCTTCTGGAAATCCGCCTGCTGCTTCGGCGACATCTCCCGCCAATGCTGGCCGGCGACGGTGCGGCTGATCGACTGCATCGCGAAATACTTGGACAGGATCGTGCGGAACTTGTTCTCGCGCTGCTCGAGGTCGCCCTTCTCCGTCTTGAGGATCGTGATCGCTTGCTGCGTGAGATCGGTGATCAAGGATTTCGCCTGCGCGGGATCGACATTGGCCGCGGCGAAGGAACTGGGCGCGGCGACGAGCACCAAGGCGATCAAGGCGCCCAGCGCATGCGGCCAAGGCGCGCGCCCCGCTGCGCGATCATTGCGCGAAAAAAGGGCCGCCATCCGGGAAAGAACAAAAAATCGCATGCTCGGTCGAGCCTCCAACTATCTATCTGATTGCAAAAAACGCCGCGGCGAAGCGTCGGTTCCCGCCTCTACTACGCAGCAAATGCGGCTTTTTCGATGCACGGATTATGGCAATTCCGTGTTTCATCGGACGACGCACCAAGACGGATATAGGCCGGAAGTGGGTCCGCGGCGACAGGTGCAAAAGAGTCCCTCTCTTGCGTCGTCTGTCTTGCCGTTGCTGCATTGCGTGGCCGCACCATAACAACCTACCGCAGACCGCGGCGTCAGCGCCGCCGAATATGGCTCACGATCGATCACATATTGGCGACAAGGCGCCGCCGCGCGCGGGAACACGGCCAGCGACAACGGACCGTCGCGAAACCGTCATCAAAGGGCAAACAACGCCTGCTACCCCCTCGCCCATGATGCTGCATATCCACAATGGGCGCGTCCTGCTGGACGGCGCCGAGCCCGAGGCCGACTCGCTCACGGTCGCCGACGGCGTTGTCAGGGCCATCGGCGGCCCGGCGCCGCGGGGCGCGCTCGGTCTCGACGCGGAGGGCATGCTGGCGCTGCCCGGGATCGTCGATCTGCACGGGGACGCTTTCGAGCGCCAGCTCATGCCGCGGCCCGGCGTGACGATCGATCCCACCGTGGCGCTGTTCGACACCGACCGGCAGCTTCTGGCGAACGGGATAACGACCGCCTTTCACGCGATGACCTGGTCGTGGGAGCCGGGGCTGCGCAGCAGCGAATCCGGCAAGGCCTTCGTCGCCGCGCTGGCGGCCGCGCGCGCGGACCTCGGCTGCGACACGCGCTTTCACCTGCGCCATGAAACCTACAACCTCGACGGCGAAGCGACGGTCGTCGACTGGCTCACCGCCGGGCTCATCGACCTTCTCGCGATCAACGACCATACGCCCGGCATGGCGGCCAAGATCGACCGGGGGCGCTCGCTCGCCTCGACCGCGGAGCGCGCCGGCCTGTCGCTCGAAGCCTTCACCGATCTCCTGTCCGATGTCGTCGAGCGCGCGCCGGACGTCGCCGACAGCCTCGGGCGGATCTGCGCCGCCGCCCGGGCGCGCGGCGTGCCGATGGCGTCGCACGACGACGAGTCGACCATGACGCGCGACGGCTACGCGGCGCTCGGCTGCGCGATCTGCGAGTTCCCGCAGAATATCGCGACGGCGCGCCACGCCCGCGCGACCGGCGCCTCGGTGGTCATGGGCGCGCCCAACGTGCTGCGCGGCGGCAGCCATATCGGCCTCGTCGGCGCGGCGGACCTGATCCTGCGCGGGCTCTGCGACATCCTGTGCTCGGACTACTTCTATCCCGCGCTGCTGGGCGCGCCGTTCCGGCTGGAAGAGGACGGCGTCTGCAACCTCGCCGAGGCCTGGCACCTGGTCTCCGCCAACCCGGCCGCCGCGGCCGGCCTTCGCGACCGCGGCACGCTTCGGCCGGGCGCGCGGGCCGATATCGTGCTGGTCGACGACTCGATCGCCGGCGCGCCGCGCGTGGCCGCGACCTTCGTCGCCGGCGAGCCCGCGTTTTTCGCCGCCGGCTTCGACCGGCTGAGCGTCGGCCACGGCGCCTCGGCGCGGCGGACGCAACACGACGTGCTGGCGGTCTGACGGCCGTTACACGACCTCGCCGTTCGGCAGATGCGCGAGGATCATGCCGATCGCCATGTCGACCGTCTCACCGTCCCGCGCCAGCGGAAAGACGACGCGCTCCATCGTCAGATACTCGCGGTCGGTCGCGAAGGACGCCGGCGCTCTCCGCCAACGCGGCTGCTTGGTCGCGACGATGTCGCACATCGCCCGGTAGGCATGCGCGCGCTTGCCGTCGCGATAGGCGCCTTCCATGGGACGCCCGGTATGGTCGCAGCCGAAGATCTTGACCAGCGCCGTTCCCACCAGGCGCCAGGTGAAGCGAAGCGCCGCGGCATCGACGTCCATGAGGAAGACGTTGGCCAGCAGGCCCGGAATGTCGCAGGGATCCAGATGCTGGCGGCCGGGAAGCCTCTTCGCCGGATGGATCGACAGCCAGTATTCCGCGAGGCTCCGCACCTTCGGATGGCAGTCCTCGGCGATATTCCCGGGCAGAATCGCAGCCATGGGGATATATACAACGATACGTTGCCGATCTATAGGGTTTTTATCTTTATGCGACGTTCGGACGCTACACGAGCCGGCCGTCGGCGGTGTGCGCCAGGATCATGCCGAGCACCATGTCGATCGTCGATCCGTCGCGGGCGAGCGGCAGCACGACGCGCTCGAGCGTCAGATGGTCGCGTCCCTTCATGAAATAGCCCGGCGCCTTGCGCCAGCGCGGCTGCTTGTCGCGGATCATTTCCTGGATGTCCCGGTAGGAGTTCGACCGTTTGCCGCTGTCATAGGCGTTTTCGAACGGCTGACCGGTATAATCCTGCTCAAACAGGTCGACCAGCCCCGTTCCCATCAGCCGGAACGTGAGCGCGCCGCTTTGCGGGCAGACATCGAGCAGATAGAGGCTCGCCAGCAGCGTCGGAATATCGCACGGCTCGAAATGCTGACGGCCGGGAAGTCCCTCCGCCGGATGAATCGACCGCCAATACGCCACCAGCGCCTGCACTTTTGGGTGGCAGTCTTCGGGAATGTTGCCGACGAGGAACGAGCTCATTGCCGCTATATACAACGAACCGTTGTCATTCGGTAAGCAGATCATCCTAATCAATCGGCAATCCCACGCTCTGCAGCGCGTCCCGTGCGTGACGCATGCCCGCGCCATCGAAAGGGAAACGGGAATTGAAATGCGCCGCATTCCCCCTAAAGTCTCTAGACAGGCATCCGATGCGGAAAGGATACTGCTCACGCTGCCGTGAACAGGCAGCAGCTTTGGGAGGGGCGTTGTCGTCGTCCCGGCTGAAGAAGACATAGGTTGTTCGAACTGGCCCGCCGTCCCCCCAAGAGACGGCGGGCTTTTTCCGTTCGCGGGGCGCGCGCCATGCGTCGATCACGGCCTTCATGCTCGCTGATCCAGATCAACCAACGCCGCGTCCGCATCCGTTATAGGAGCGGCCGCCGCCGACGGTGGCGCAAACCGCGCCGTTCGTAATTGAATGCGCCCTCAAAGCGCATGCGGCGCTATAATTGACGGGTTCATTTTCAAGTGCAGTGATTTGATCGAAGGGAATTTCATGCTGAAGAAGTTAAACCTGCCCTCCATTGACCCGGCCGTGTCGCGCCGGCTCGCGTCGAAGAATTTCCGGCAGTTGAATGGCACGGATGCGATCAGCCGGCGACTGCGCGTCATAAGCAGCGCCGAGGTGCAGAAATGGGCCCGCATGCTGATCGCCCAATATGGCCGCGACGCGGAGGAGCTGGCGGAAATCGGCATCCTCGAGATGTTGGCGATCAAGAACAGCGCGGCGCTCGTCGCCTGGGCCAAGATCTTCGCCGCGATCCAGGAGCTGCGGACGCTCGAGACCGAGCCCTGCGGTTAACGGCGGGGCGATGGGCAGCGGGGCGATAACGCCGCGGCCCGTCGATCCGCTGGTCATCCGTGCCGAACGGCCATCTTATCCTCACAGCCCACCGCACGCGTGCAAGCGTGACGTAGATCGATCGCCGCGACCGGGTTACCCGCCTGGGCCGACTCGCTTGCCAGCAGATATTGCGCGGAGGTCAGCATCAGGTCGTCGCCGGGATAGTCCGCGGGGCGGCCGGTGCGCACGTTCTCGATAAACCGCGCATACATCCGATCGTGCCCCTTATCGCGAATGAGGCGGCGCCGCACCGACTGGCGCGCGCCGTCTTCAACCCGGAGGCGAAGGAAATCGTCGATCGTCACCGTCACGTCGCCGCGGCGGAGCTCGATATATTCCTGCACGCCGCGCAACGCGTTGCCGTTGTCGGTGACCACGATGTTGGCGCGCGACCCGTCGGCATAGCAGACGACGAGCGATATTGTGCCGTCCCGCTCGTTGCCATGCGGGCCCATGAGAACGAGACGCTCGGGCGCCGCCCGGATGAAATAGCGGCCGAGGTCGATCCAATGGCAGGCGTTGCCGGTGATCCGCGTCCCCTGCGACGGCCAGAAATACCAGTGCGACGCCGGAATCCGCGGCACCTTGACGATGCTGGTCATGACGGTGGGGCCATCCTGCGCCGCCAGCCGGTCGCGCGCCTGCGCGATCATGTCGGGATGCCGCCGGTTGTAGCCGATCTCGATATAGGCCCCGCCGCGGCGCAGCCGGTCCAGCCGGTGCAGTTGATCGATCGTCGCGACGGGCGGCTTCTCCAGCAAAATCCGCGTGGCCGGATTAATCGACAGCGCCAGCTCCGCGATCTCGAGATGGGTCGCGTGGTAGGTCGCGATCAGCAGCATCGGCGCTTCGTAGTCCGCGAGCCGCCGGAGGCCGCGGGCCGCGTCCGTGTCGGCGCCGGCGAAGCCGAAGCGCTTCGCGACGCGCGCCGCCCGCGCCGGGTTGAGATCGATCACCGTGTCGAAGGGAATCCCCGCCCGGCGGAACACCGGGAGCGCGTAGGCGCAGGGGTACTTGCCCGCCCCCGCCATAAACAGCGCGCTGCGGCCGCCGGCGATCGGCCGCGGCGCTTCGGCGGGCGCCGGAATGCGCGGGAATTCGACCATCACGGCCGTCGCGGCGACGGGCGCCGTTCCCACCGCCAACAGCCGCCGGCCTTCGGCCAGCGCGTCGGCCAGGGTCACCGCCGGCGCGCGGCCCGAGAAGCGCGACCAGTCCCGCAAGCGCTCCGCCACATCCGGGTTGGCCGCGCAGTAGGCCAGCAGCGCCCGCGCGTCCGTGTCGCGGTCGCCGTTCCCCTCCTCCGACTCCGCCCCGGCCTCCACTACAAGCGCCCGCGGGAAACAGAGCTGCTCCGCATAGGGACAATCCTGACCGCCTAGCGCGAGGACGGGCCGGCCGGTCACCGTGTCGGTGCCGATCGCCACGACGAGGGTGCGGTTTTCGCCCAGCTTCCAATGGGATGAGATGGCGCGGACCTTCGCCAGGGTCAGCGAGACCCCTTCACGCAGCAGGAAAAACAATAGCTTACGAAGATTTGCCAGCGAGACCGAGAAGAAGGCCGCCGGCTCGGCTATCGGCAGATCGACGGGCAGGTACCGCTCGACGGCGACGACGGTCTCGCCCGCCGCGGGCACCGGTGGAGGCACGTCGAAAGTCTCTCCGGAAACTCGAATCTTCATGATGGAACGCGAATCTCACCGGTGCGTATGGGGGTTGAATGGAGCAGGCGACGGCGCTGCCTTCAATAGTTCAGAAGGAGGAGTGTCGCCACCCCGAACTTCCGCCCGCATTGATCCATCGCAGTTGGGGGCGAAGGTAGGCTGGGCGGGTTGGGGCTACGGAAAGACGGGGGCGGGGACCAATTACCGTCGTGCCCAGCGCAAATGGTCGAATTATGAGTTGACGAACCGGATAACGATCAGCGTTACCAAAACCGCTTTCGCGCGAATGCCTTACCCGACCCAGATTTGAAATAGCGTTCGAGATTCCGTGCCGTCCCTTCGCTCGAAACCGCCACGTAAGATTTCAATTCAACGGGTAATCGAGCTTTGTCGAGATTACCTGGCCGCGCCGATGTAATCCCATGCGCCGCCGAAGATCGTTCGTCGATCCGACGTAAATGTCGCCATTGCTCAAGCCAAGGAAATACACGTACCACAATCTCTGGTCTCCCTTCGCTCCTTGCGGAGATCCGGAAGACACTCCTACGCCTACCCGCCTTCCGATGTCAGGCCCCTTCGTGGCCTGCCACCCGAAGCCGAAGGCGTAGGGTGGCGGAGGGACCGGGACTCGAACCCGGGCAACGGTGTTACCCGTTGACGGATTAGCAATCCGCTGCATTACCGCTCTGCCATCCCTCCGCCGGGCCGGCCGATGGCCGGGTGAAGCGATGTAGCCCGCCCACCGGCCCCTGTCAACGTCCGCCGCGGGGCCGCCAAGCAGCCGGCACAGGACGATCCTCCGGCCCGTCCAAGGCCCGCTCGGGAACGACGCCCGCCCGTTCCAGACCGAGGACTTCATGCTATGGTGCGGCGGTGCCCGGCTTGGTTGCCGCAATGAAACTAAAACGAGAATAATGGAACCGCCCCGCCGCACGGCCGACGCGCCGGATATCGCGGCCTCGCTGACCCCGGCCCGCCGCGCGCTGCTCACCGTCGGTCTCATGTTCGCCACCGGGCTGCAGTTCATCGACGGCACCATCGTCGCCGTGGCGATCAGCCATATGCAGGGCTCGCTCTCGGCCACCCCGGAGCAGATCGCCTGGGTCGCCACCGCCTATCTGGTGACCGCGGCGATGTTCATGCCGCTCGCCGGCTGGCTGTCCGGCTATCTCGGCCGGCGGCGCATGATGCTGGGCGGCGTCCTCGCCTTCGCCGTCCTGCCGCTCGCCACCGGCTCGGCGGTCAATCTCGAGCAGATGATCCCGCTCCGCGTCGCGCTCGGCCTCTGCGGCGCGGTGCTGGTGCCGCTGTCGCAGGCGGCGATGCTCGACATCTATCCGCGCGAGAAGCACGGCATGGCGATCGGGCTCTGGGGCATCGCGACGACGCTCGGCCCGGCGTTCACGCCGATCCTCGGCGGCTGGCTCGCCGAAGCCTATAGCTGGCGCTGGGCCTTCTACGCGATCACGCCCTTCGCGCTGCTCGCCTTCGCGATCCTGCTGCCGATGCTGCCCGAAGGGCCGCGCCAGGGACAGCGGCGCTTCGACTTCACGGGCTTCCTGCTGATGACCGTCTCGGTCGGCGCGCTGCAGCTCATGATCAATCGCGGCGAGCGCGAGGACTGGTTCGCCTCGACCGAGATCATCGTCGAGGCGGCGATCGCCGTCACCGGCTTCTACATGTTCGTCGTGCACGCCGCCTTCGCGCGCCAGCCCTTCCTCAACCTGGCGCTCTTCAAGGACCGCAATTACGTCGTCGGGCTGCTGTTCGTCGTGCTGTCCGGGCCGACACAATTCGCCACGGTGATGATGATGCCGCTGATGGTGCAGTCGCTGCACGCCTACTCGGTGCTGCTGGCGGGCTTCATCATGGCGCCGCGCGGCATCGGCACAATCGTCTCGATGGCGATCGCCGGCTGGCTGACCCAGCGCCTCGACACGCGCGTCCTGATGGTCTTCGGCTTCGCGGTCCTTGTCCTGTCCAACGCCGCAGTCGCCCTGTTCGGGCCGGTCGTCGGCTTCTGGGACATCGTCCTCGCCTCCTTCGGCCAGGGCATCGGCATGGGCTTCACCATGGTGCCGCTCAGCCTGATCGCCTACTCCACCCTGACCCCGGCGCTGCGGCCGGAAGGCACCGCGCTGTTCAACCTGGCGCGCGGGCTGAGCGGCGCCATGTCGGTTGCGCTGGTCGTCGCCATCCTGACGCGCACCGCGCAGATCACCCGCAGCACGCTGGTCGAGTACGTCAATCCGATCCGCGGCCTGCTGCACAGCGCCAACTTCCCGGCGCTCTGGGACATCGACACGCTGCGCGGCATCGCCTCGCTCAACCGCGAGATCACGCATCAGGCGCTACTGGTGGGTTTCCAGAACAGCTTCCTCGTGATGGTGGTCGTGCCGGCGGCGGGCCTCGTCCTGACGCTGGTGATCGGCAAGCACAAGACGCGGTGACGGCGGGGCGGTCACAGCCGGACCCGCGAACCTTTCTGCCCTCGCATGCGCGCCCGTGGGGCGTCAAATGCTTGCGGCCACATCTTAACGGTCTGAATTAACTGGTATTTCCAGGCCGACTTTTTCTGCGCAGGATTTTGCCGCTTGCCCGTGTGTAAAGGGGGTAGAAGCGGCCGG
>CAZPFL010000141.1:0-13454 GCA_964585785.1 uncultured Rhodospirillaceae bacterium | reverse complement strand
GATCGCCGGCGGATTGATCGCGGGCGTCACGTCCGCATGCCAGCCGGACCAGGGAAAGAGCAGGTCCTCCCCCTTGTAGCGCTTGTTCCGGCGGTCGCGGTCGATCGAATACATCTCGGGATAGGCGTCGTCCTGATGGCCGTAGACGGCATGCGCCGGGGTGCAGACGCCGAACTGGCGGCTGAACGCGATCTGCTGCGCGTGATCGAGCGGCTGATCGCGGAAGAACACCACCTTCCAGCGCAACAGCGCGGCGCGGATCTCCCCGACCTGCTGCCCGGGCAGCGGCTTCGACAGATCGACGCCGGAAATCTCCGCGCCGATGGTCATCGCCAAGGGCTTGATCTCGATGGTTTGCGGCGCCTCTTCGGCGAGCGACACGGCCATGACGGTTCCTCCAATGCTGACGGAATTTGCTTTGCGACCAGGGTACCGCGTTTCCCGGTTGCGGGCTAATCGGGGCGCCGCGATTTGCCCCGAGGCCGCCTTTTCGTTAATCCTGCGTTGTAACGGCATAACAATCCGAACCGCCCCCGGCCGGCGGTCGCGGCATCAAGGGAGCGGCAGCAATGCGTCTCGGCATCAATCTTCGCGTTCAACCGAATGAGACGATCTATGGCGGCAAGGCGATCGCCGCCATGCGCGCGGCCGAACGCATCGGCTTCGACAGCTTGTGGTTTTTCGACTCGATCGGCCGGAACTCGTTTATCCCGGACCCGCTGATCCTGGTCTCCGTCGCGGCGGCAGTCACCGAGAAGGTCGAGGTCGGCACCTGCATCCTGCAGGTTCCCTTGCGGCACCCCGTGGAGCTGGCGCACCGCATTCTCACCACGCAGCTCATGACCGGCGGCCGGCTGCGGCTCGGCGTCGGCGCCGGCTCGACGCGCAAGGATTTCGATGCCCTCGGACTGGACTACGACGGCCGCTTTCGCGCGCTCCGCGAAGCGCTGCCGCTGATGCGGCGGCTGTGGCGGGGCGAGACCGTTGGCGGCGTCAACCTGCTGCCGCCCGCGGCCGCGAAGGACGGCCCGCCGATCCTGATCGGCAGCTGGGCCGGCGGACGCTGGATCCCGGCCGCCGCACAGGAATACGACGGCTGGATCGCCTCCGCCATGTACACCGGCGCGCCGACCTTGAAGGCCGGCGTCGAGCGGTTCCGCGAGGCCGGGGGCAAACGCGCCATCGTCACCAATATCACCGTCGACCTGACGGCCCCAACAACGCCGCTTTCCGATGACGGCCCCTACAGCCTGCGCTGCAGCCCGGACGAGGCGCACGCGCGGCTCCGCCAGCTCGCCGACGTCGGCTTCGACGACGCGGTGCTGGTGGTCGACGACATGTCGGAGGCGAATCTCGAAGCCGTGCGGGCGCTCTGGCCGGGATGAGCGCCCCTCAGGAACGCCCGGCGGGACAATTGTTGTAGAGTGATGTCCGGCAACCCCGTGCAACGGAGGAGCTGCAGCCATGACCCAGCGCGCCCATCTCATCACCGGCGGATTTCCGCCCGGCTCCGTCGCCGGGCACGACATGGATTACGCCCGCCTGCAGCTCCTGCAGAGGCTGCACGGCCAAGACGGACTCACGGTCACGACGGCGAATGACTTCCAGGATATCGAACGCTGGCTGCCCGGGGCCGACCTGCTGATCACCTACGTCGCCGGCCCCTACCCCGTCGGCTCGGGCAACGAGGCGCTCGGGCGCTGGCTGGAAAGCGGCGGCCGCTGGCTCGCGCTGCACGGGACGTCGGGCGGAAAGGCCGTGAAATTGGAGCATGACGGCATCCCCGTCAAAAAGATGGTCAAGGACGCGCATCACCAGACGCTGGGCTGCTTCTTTCTCAACCACCCGCCGTTACGCGCGTTCGAGGTTTCCGTCACGGGCGAGCATCGCGTCACGCGCGGGCTGCCCCGACGCTTCACCGTCCAGGACGAGCTTTACCTCATCGAGCTTCTCGATCCGGGGGCGAGCCGCATTCTCCTGACGACCGAGCTGGCGAAGGACCCCTCGCCGCCCGGCTTCGGCTTCTTCTATGACGAGGACACGGCACTGCAGCCGGACGGCAAGACGCGGGTGCTCGGCTATGCGCGTCAGGCGGGGCGAGGCGAGGTCGTCTACATCGGCCTGGGACACTGCCATGCAAACCGCGCCGGCAGCCGGTCGCCGGTCGATCGCAGCATCGATCCGGACGGGGTCATGCCGGCCGAATTCCACGGCGTCTGGGAATCGGACGCGTTCGCGCGCCTGCTGCAAAACGCGATCGCCTGGGGAACCGGGGAACGCTGACGGCAGCCCGTCAAACAGCCGAGACGGCCTGGTTGCGGCGCCACCGCAAGATGCCCATGCCGGCGAGCATCGTGAGGAAAAGCGGGAGCGCGGCCGGCAGAGGCGTGACGGCGGGCTCGACCGTCGTCTCGAAGGTCATCGTATAGTCGACGGGCGTATCATAGTTTCCCCCATCATAACAGCAGCCGAACGTCCCATTGCCGATGAGGACGTTGTAAATGCCCGCGCCGCGCGAGAAGGCCGGCGCGTCCAACATCTGGGGCGCGCCCAGATAATTCGCACCGACCGAAAGGTTAAAGATGGTCGGCGTCGTATCGGATTCTTCGAGCGTCCATTGCGGCGGCGGAAACGCGAACATGGGCGCGAACGGGGTCAAGTTGGTCCCGAAGGCGATATGCGCGCCGGTCAGGGTCTGGCTCGGCCCGATCCCGATCAGGAAAGCATCCGATGAATCACCGGGAGTCCACACCGATCCGGCAAACGTATTGGAACCGGCCACGAGGTTGAAGAGGGCGACATCGGGAAGGCCGCCGATCGTGTCGTAGTCGCCGGCCGGTAAGCCGCCTTCGGCGGGCACACTGGCTTCGTCGAACGAGCCGGCGTAGGGAACCGTCACGGCCGCCGCCTGCGCGGCCGCGCCAAGGGTAAGAAAACCAAGAACGAGGACTACCGCCCTGCCAATCATGGCGTCGCCTTCACCCGCGCTGGAAATACAGGCGCCGTTCGATCGTCTGTCGCGATCTTTCCGGCTATGAATCTATCCGAACGAGGTAGAGATCGTCAAAAATGCGCCGATTTAGATCAAAAGAGGTAGTTGAATAGCCAAAATGATAAATCCGCCGCGCGAGAACGGATCGGCAAGCCCGCGCGCGACAACACATCGGTGTGCTTTCGGCGCGCGCCGAACGGGGAACGCTCAACCCGGGCGGCCATCGCGGCCGATGCGGCGCCCGCGCGCGTCGAAATCCGACGCAACGCTGCAACACAATTCCGCCGTGTGATACGGGCGGTCAGAGCAGCCGCTTTACCCCTCTTTAACCATCTTTCCATATGGAGTAAGCACTAGGGACCAGGGATATCCGGCTTGCGCGGCTTTCCCTTGGTTGAGCAGAAAGGGAAAGACATGACTGTATCGAAGACGCAACTTGCCGAGGCCTATGCGGCGGCGCTCAATAAGGCGCTCGGCAAACAGTGGGATTACAAGTTCAGCCGGCGGGACGCCAGCAAGTTCCTCGACGCCTTGTGGCCGGTCGTATCGGACCTCGCGCTCAAGGACACGAAGAAGTCGGCGCCCGGCAGCGTGCCGCTCGGCAATCTCGGCCGCCTGAAGATGCGCTACAAGGCCGCCAGCAAGGCGCGCAAGGGCACCAACCCGTTCACCGGCGAGCCGATGACCTTCAAGGCCAAGCCGGCGACGCTGCAGCCCCGCTTCACCGCCGCCAAGGCGCTGAAGGACGACTGCACCAAGCACAGCAAGAAGCTTAAATAGGTCGCTCGAACGCTTCGAGACGACGGACGTCAGCGGCGGCGAAAGCCGCCGCCGACTTATGGGAACGATGCGCCGGCGGACGGATTCCGAGGGGATCGTGGCCGCCGGCCTTTCGCATGTCTGCGATGACGATGGTCAGCGGATGCGGCTGTAGTCCATCGGCCGCAGGATCGTGCTGTCGATCCGCGCGACGGCGCCGAGCCAATCCCGCTTGACGAGCTGCGAGAGCGCGGGATCGCGATCCTGCGCGTCGCGCCAGCGCTGCCACGCCGCCATGTCGGGAAAGCGCCGCAGCTCGACGCTGCGATGCGAGCCGGTATTCGTCGTGCCGGGGCCGATGACCGTGTCGAAGAAGGCGATCAGCGACGCGCCCTCGCGCTCGAGCGCCGGCATGATCTTGTCGCGGTAGAGCGCGTGATGCGCCCCGGGCTGTTCCGGGCGCATATGGATGATGCGCTGCTCGATGAAGCCCCGCTCGGTGCCGCGCACGGTTTCGAAGGACGGCCAGTCCTTGGGAAACGCCGGCGAGAAATCGGTGAGGCGCAGGATCGAGGTGTCGACGAAATCGAGCGTGGGATAGAGCGTCGCGTCCTGGCGCGACACCAGCGCGGCGTCGGCCATCGCCTTCGCCCGGTGCTGTTCCCAGGTCGCGAGGCTTTCATGCTCGCGCAGCTGCCAGATCGCCGAGCCCGTGTCGCCGCCGACCCAGATCTCCCAGGCGCCGACGAGCCGCGAGCCGTGATCGTCGAGCGCGGTCATGGCGACGCGCTGGAACTCCGCGTGCCGGTCTTCGAGCCGTCCGCCCCGCGCGGTCACACAACGATGCTGGTAGATCACGATTCCGCTCCTGTCGATGCCTCAAGCGCCGCCACCTTAGCACCGGGATCGTAACGACCCCAAAACGCCGGGCTCGGCGCGAGACGTCAACTCGCGCCCGGCTCGCCGTCGGTGTCGAGGAACACGTAGATCGCGACCGCGAGCACGGTGATGAAGAACCTGAAGGCGGCGTCCTGGCCGTTCCATTCGTCGGACTGCCACATCGCGAACCACTCGCCGCCGACCGCCATGAAACCGATAAACCAGAGCCCAAAGCCGAGCAGCGCACCGAGCGCGGTGACCGTCTTGGCCCGCTGGAACGCGGCTTTGGGCGCGCGCAGCGCCCGCGCCATCCGCACGGCGGCGACGAGAAACGCCAGGCAGGTCAGCCCCTCGACGATGATGATCGCGATATAGGCCACGGTCTGGGCCGCCGGACTGGTGATCGCCCGCCAGGTCAGCGTGGAGTCCGGGAACACCGTGTCCATCGCCATCACGTGGTGCACGAAGGCCCAGTTGCTGCCGTAATCCGTCACGTTGCCGAGGGTGACGAGAAACGCCCAGAACGCCAGGCCGCCTACCATGACAATCTTGGACAGACGGATGAGGATCGCCCCGCCGTTCATCGCGTTCCCTCCCCCACTATCCCGCCGTCACGCTGCTCAGGGCCGCGCCGTCTCATGCGAGGTGAGGTCTACGGTGGTGTCTGCAGTCGCCACGGCGACTGATCCGTAGATGGGTCACCTCATCTTCCAGGTCTTGACGAGGTAGCGCGCGTCATCGTCGCTTACGCCCCACATCTGGACCTGGACTCGCACCGCGTCGTAGAGCGAGCGGTCGCCGGCGGGCTTGTCGAAGTCGCGGTAGGCCGCGACGCTGACGTCCATGCCACCGAGCGCGCGCTTTTCCTTGTCCGCGATCGTCTCGATCATGTTGACCGCGCAGGCGGCGATCGACGCGCAGAACATCTCGCCCGCGCCGACCGCGTCGCCGCCGGTGTTCTCGGCGACCCAGTGTTGATTGCGCGCATTGCAGATCGATCGGCCGACGATGCCGATGCTGTAGCAACGCGCCTGATAGGCCAAGGTCAGTTCCGCCATCGAACCCTCCCTCGTTGCAGCCGCTTCGCAGTGTCGCAAACGCGGCCGGCAGCGGCAACACGTATCCGGTCGACGCGGCCGGCCGAGTGGTCCATGATTCCGCGATGGAAATCGAATCGAGTAACACGCCGACGCGAAGGGATCGAGCAGGCCGATGCGCAAAGTGCTTCTGACAGGGTTCGAGGCGTTCGGCACCACGCCCGTCAATCCGGCGGAGCAGGTGGCGCGGCGCCTCGACGGCGAGACAGTGGACGGCGCTGCGATCGTGTCGCGCGTCATTCCGAATACCTTCTTCACCTGCATCGAGGTGGTGCAGGCGGCCATCGCCGAGCTGCGGCCCGACGTCGTCGTAATGATGGGCGAGTATGGCGCCCGGGCGATGATCACCGTGGAACGGCTTGCGCAGAACCTCAACGACGGCGCCCGATACGGCCTCCGCGACAACGACGGCAAGCTGCTGCAGGACGTGCTGACGGCGCCGGACGGGCCCGCCGCCTACCGCAGCACGCTCCCCATCCGGGCGATGGTGCGGGCGATGCGCGACGCCGGGATTCCGGCCGACATCTCGGACGCCGCCGGCACCTTCTGCTGCAATCACCTGATGTACGGCATTCTGCACCACGTCGCGGTGACGGGCCTGGATGTCCGCGCCGGATGGGTCCATCTGCCCCACCTGCCCGAAGTCGCCGCGCTGGAAGGGAACCTCGGCGCGCCCAGCATGTCCGTCGAGACCGCCGCCGCCGGCCTGCGCGCCGCCCTTGCCGCCATCGGCGCCCACCCGCGGGACACCGAGGAGCGGATCGCGTCGCGGCTGCAGATCTGAAATTGGGACAGCGGCAGCGCTACAGCCCGCCGGTCGAGAGCTCCTTGAGCGTGTCCTTGTAGTCCGCGTTGTTCGCGCCGCCCAGGACGACCGCCTTTCGCGCGGCATCGACGGCATCGCTGCGCCGCCCCTGCTTCGCGAGCGCATAGGCCAGGTTGTTCCACGCCGACGCAGTGCCGGGCGAAAGGACGATCGCGGCGCGGTAGGCCTGCTCGGCCGCCGCCCACTGCTTCAGCGCGTAGCGGGCGTTGCCGAGGCCGATATACGCGACGAAGCTGCGCGGCCAGCGTTTCGCGATGGTGGAAAACGCGGTCGCCGCATCGGCCTGTTGCTTGACGCGCGCGAGACTCGTGGCCGCCTCGACCGCCGTTTTCTCATCGACTGCCACGGGCAACTGATCCGGCGGCAGGATCACCCGCGCCCAGTGGCCGGCGCGACGCCAGGTGCGCTCGAAGACGGTGAGATCGAGATCCTGGCGCGCGTCGAGACCGGAATGCAGCCGTATCGTGCCCGCATCGAGGTCGTAGCCGATGGCCACCGCGTAGTGCCATTCCGGGTACCAGTCGAATCCCAGATTCTGGAACACCAGGACCGGATGGCCCTTGTCGATCTCCGCGAGGATTTCCGGCAGCGAATGAACGGAAAACGCCAGGCGGCCGTTGCGCCGGGCCGCGGCCAGGATGTCGGTCTGCAGCGTACCCTTGCGCCCGGGCGTATAGACCTGTCTCGCCATCTCCTCTTGTGTGACCGGCAAGCCCGACCACGCGAGCACCATGGCAAGCGCCGCGGGCCCGCAATAGTAATCCTCCTGCGCGAAGAAGGGCACGTCCGCGACCTCGGCCTTGCTTGGATAGCGGTCTTTGTGCTGCTGGACGAAATCCGTCTGCGGCGTCGCGCAGGCGCCCAGCATCAGGCCGAGCGCCAGGCACGCAAGGACGGTTAACCAGGCAAGCGGACGCGTAACCCGAGACACCCGTCTATTTTATAAGACACTTCGTGAACGGGAACACCTTCGTGAAACAGAGAAGATCGGTCACCAGCAGAACCACGAACACGAACACCGCGGCGCCGACGATGACGCCGATCGCGCTCCCGCCTGCCGGCATCTGATCGAGCCGGCCCGCGAGCTTCTGGATCTCCGCGTCCGACAGCGCGCTCACCCGCGCCAGCGCTTCGTTCGGATCGACGCCCAGCTTGCGCATCTGATCCTGTACGTCCTGCCGCTTAAGAAAATTCATGACCCGGTCACGCGCGGACGCATCCACCGTGCTCTCGGCCGGATAGGCGTGTTGAACCACTTGCTCGGTCGAGACCATGGCGGCCTGTGCCGGCCCCACCGGCGTCGACAGCAGCAGCATCGACGCGGCCGTCGGCAGCGCGATGAGGCGCGTATAGGTTCGGAAAGCGTTCATTCGGTCGATCCCCCACTCGATCAAATTCTACCATTGATAGTAAAACTACCAATGATTTCAAGATACAATGCTCATGCGGCGGAAATATGGCGCGCCGTATGGCCTTTTCGCCCTATTCCGATCCGCGCGGAGGCCGGTCCGGCGGCTCAAAATCAGCGCGTGGGGGTCGCTGCTTTCGACAATCCGACCTTCGTATGCGTCAACGCGGATTTGTCCCATGCCCACGCTGCGACTAGGATTAGGGGCAGAAAGAGGCGTTCTCAACCGGGGGACAGGCCATGGCGCAGCATCAGGCGATCGATCGGAAAAACGCGGCAGGGACGAAGGCGCCCGTATCGGCCTTTGTGCCGTCGCTCCAGGTGACGAAGGGGCAGCCGACGCCCATCGCCGCGAATGGCGGGCTCTCCTACATGTCGTTCGACCGGAACGGCGACGCAGGAACGGCCGCCGCGCTCGAGGCCGCGCTCGCCGAGATCGCCGAGGGCGAAGGCCAGCGGGTCATCGACCTGATCGACCACGCCCCGCCGGGCCCGATCGAGACGAAGTGGGGCTTCGGCTTCCGCGACTACGCCGAATGCATGGACTATATCCGCGCGAGCCACATCGACGTGCCGGAAGGCGGCGTGGCGCTGCCGCTGGCCTATACGATCTACGAGCGGCCGTCCTACTCCATCGTCCCGTCGAACGCGCTGTGGCGCGACCCGGCGCGCGCGGACTTGGCGCAGCGATTGCGCCAGAACGAGACAGATAACCGGCGGCGCAACCTCTATTTCCCGCAGGTGCTGCGCGACGCGCGGCGGATCGGCGAGTACTACCCGGGTCTCGCGCCCGACAGCCCCGAATGCATGGACCGGCTCGGCCTCGCGCTGGCGCATTGCGAGTCCAAGTGCCGCAACTTCTACGATTCGGCGGAGGTGGAACGCGTGTTCTACCCCGAGATCGAGAAGCTGCTCCTCGACTTCTTCCCGGATGCGACCGACGCGCTGGTCTATAATCACGACGTCTTCGACAAGGACTACGCGGGCGACCGCACGGAAGACCAGGACGCCAAGAACCCGGGCGTGAACGCGCGCTACGTCAACCTCGTGCACAACGACCTGAACGACAACAGCGGCCGGGTGCGCTGCCGCGAGCTGCTGACGCAGAACCTGCGCAACTTCGGGCGCACGCAGCACTACAGCGAGGCGGAAGCCGACGCGAAGATGTCGCGGCGCTTCGTGTCGATCAACCTGGCCAAGCCGATGGAGACGATCGAGCAGTTTCCCTTCGTGCTCTGCGCCTGGCCCTCCTTCGCCGACCAGCCCTACATCACCAACTACCGGATCTACGACGACCGCGTCGGCGAGACGACCCGCTTCACCTACCGCCCCGACCACGAGTGGTACTGGTTCCCCCGCCAGACGCCGACGGAGGTGTCGATGCTCAAATGCTACGACTCCGTCACCGACGGCTCGGTCTCACGCTGGTCCTTCCACACCTCCTCCATCGACCCGACCGCGCCGCTCGACGCGCCTTGCCGGAAGAACGTGGTGGTGCGGTCGTATGTGTTTTTCTGAGGAAGGGTGATTGGCGCGGGGGTGGCCGGTGACGGCTTAGCGGCTGGGAACAGAGACGCGCCCGTGAGATCGATGTCCGCGTTGCCCTCTAAAGCGGACATCAGCACCGCGCAATCCTATGTCCGGTTATGACACGAAGCGGATCCGGAACCGAGCTCGAAACCGATCTAACCGGCTCCGCCCGCCGTGGACTGCGAGCGTCGCTTTGACAGCAACCTTTATTGGCAGGCAGGCCGGCCGTCAACATGAGCCACGCTGTTACCGGAAATGGCGTACCACACCGCCTCTTCTCAAGAGAGGACAAAAAAAAGTCGCCCCCGATGGACGACTAGGAACAATGGTATGGCTCGCCCTATTGGGACTTTTCCGCCACTTCCTTCGCTTCCGCCAAGAGCTGGTCTGCACAAGCGTTCGCCACCTGCGAACCTCTTCCGCTCCCATCAGGTGCCTTTGCCCAGCCACCATTCATGATGTACTCACCACGCTCCCAAAAACTCACCTTTTGAAGGGCGGCCAAGTTCGCTTTTGCGTTGGAACTGTTACGGAAATTTGCAACGCAGTACGGTGTAACCGCGAGCGCCTCTGCCTTGTTTGCAGATTCCCTGCTTATCCGCTCAACATTTGCGCTTGTTACAATGTAGCCAAATGAGAATAGAAATATTGGAGAGAGCATCGCGCCTGAAACAATGCCAATGGATAAGTATTTGAGATTCGAAATCCGTTTTTCTTTCGCTACTCTTGCTTCAGCTTTATTTATTTTGTTTTCCAAGTAAGCCTCCCTGGGTTGGCGTTAGGAGGTAAATTCCTCCTATCTATTTTTCTTATACCATAAATAAACAAAAATAGCGAGGAACCCGGTTTGATCCACAACTTGACGAGAGGATAATTACCTCAGCCACATAATTTCGAGCGCGCTTGGGCAACCTACCGGCAGAGCATGTGAGGTCAGAAATAGGCTCAATGAAAGCATGTAAGAGGTTTGAATGTCCGCTTCTGGCTAAAAGCGGACATTCAAGTTGTTGATTAAAGGCAATATTGGACGGACGCGCCCGCCGCGGGAACTATTCTTTGGCGTTCTCGACGATCCTGAGTGCGGTCCCAACGATTTTGGAGACATCACTCATATCGGCCGGCACGATCATCACGCTGGATTCCTTGGCGATTGCGCCCCATTGGGCAATGAAGTCCTCGGCGACCCGCATCATCATGGCATCCTTGCCGCCTTCCGCGCTCAGTGCAGCGCCGACCGTCGCAATTGCCTTCGCCGTTGCCTCTGCCACCGTCGTCACCGCCTGGGCCTGACCTTGGGCGCGGAGGATTTGGGACTGTCGCTCGCCCTCGGCGCGGTTGATCTGCTGCTGTCGCTCGCCCTCGGATACGTTGATCGCCTGCTGCTTGTCGCCTTCGGACTTGGCGATCACGGCGCGCTTTTGCCGTTCAGCGGTGATTTGCAGCTCCATCGCCCGGACCACGTCCTCCGGTGGGGTGATGTCGCGTATTTCGTAGCGTAGCACCTTCACGCCCCAGTTGACGGCGGCGCTGTCCAATTCGGCGACGATTGAGGCGTTGAGTTCGGTGCGTGAGGACAACACCTCGTCCAGCTGGCGCTTGCCGACGTCCGAACGCATGATTGTCTGCGCAAGCTGCTCCATCGACGATAGCGGGTTCGATGTGCCATACGCCGCCGCCTTAGCGTCGGTAATTTGGAGGTAGAGCACGCCGTCGATGGAAATCTGCGTGTTGTCCTTGGTGATGCAGACCTGCTTTTTCACGTCGATCGGCGTTTCACGCAGGTCGAACTTGTACGCAACGTTGTCCGCGATGGGAATGAGGAGGTTGAGCCCCGGTTCGAGTACTTTGTGGAAGCGCCCTAACCGCTCGACGATCCAGGCGTGCTGTTGGGGGACGATGCGCAGGCCGCGGCTTATTATCGTGAGGGCAATGACTGCCAGAACGGCTGCGACGACTACAGAAACGGTCATGAGAATCCTTTCCCTGGATCTATTTCAGCCGCCGGACTGGCCAGCATGCGTCACGGGGAGTGCGAGCACGAGTACATTGCCCTCGCGCGCCGAAATTCGATACGTCTCGCCGGGGTGCGGGCTAGCCTCTGCCGGCTCCTCCAGACGCGCGTCCCAAACCGTGCCCCGGTAGGACGCGCGGATCTTGCCGGCCTCGGCACTGATAATGGTTGCACTGTGTCCAACATCGTCGCGCGTAACGGCCTCCGCTTCGCGGTTGCTGAGCTTCCGGCGCACCCAGTGCGCCACCGGGAGACTGAGCAGCGTGACGCCCGCGAATACCCCGAGTGTGACGTCGAGGCCGTGGCCGGCGACGGCAGCTGCGCCGCTCGCGAAACAACCCAATGCGGCAGCCAGAAGGTAGATCGTCATCGTGTGCATCTCGACGACGACAAGCAATCCGCCAAGTACCAGGAAGGCGATGCCAAGGTACGTTGTGAGTGTCATTGTCTTCCCATGTGCCGAGCCATGTGCCGAGCCGCGCCGTCGGTCAAGTATAGGCGGCGCAAATAGGCTTTTCCTCCGACAACGCCGCTCCTTGCGTTTATCTGTGCCCCGCGCAGTCGCGATCCGATCGGCTAAAGTGCTCGGACTGGCAAATCAGCGCCAACATACATCAAGTCCTCGTCGGCTGGCGCATTTTTCCCAGCGGCGCCCGGTTACGACCGACCGACGATGAGCCCTCGGAATGAGGTCGACGAATGGAAAGAGCCAGCGCAAGCGGCAACCTTCCGTCGCGTGCCGTTCAGGCCGAAGCCGCCGTGAGAAGAGGCGCCTTCAGGGGAAGGGCATGTCCGTTTTCGGGCCGCTGACGACCGCTTCTGCCTAGGAAGCGGACTTCCAGGCGACGGCGGCCAACCTGCGCCAGCGACCCCGAACCGAACATTGGCTGCGTGCCGTGCCCCGGAGCTACTGGCTCCTTGGGACGATGGCTTCTGGTGCGGGTGAACGGTGTCCGGTGCGGCCGGGCTTCCAACTTCGTCAGGTTTCCGTAATAAAATATCAACACATTGGAGTAGACGCAGGATCCGATCTGCAGCGACAACAGGTTACGTGTGGCCCAATTTCCTTTTGAACGAGAAACAATCATGAAACTTTATACATATCCCGCTTCACCGGTTTGCCGTCCAATCGCGATGTTCATCGCCGACCACGGGATGGACGTGGAACAGCAAGTCGTCGATCTCATGGCGGGCGAGCAATACCAACCCGCCTACGCAGCCATTAATCCGAACAACGCGGTCCCGGTTTTGGAGGATGGCTCGTTTCGACTGACGGAAAGCTCTGCGATCCTGAAATACCTGGCCGATCTCGTAGACTCACCGACCTACCCGAAGCCGCTGCAAGCGCGAGCGCGCGTAAATTCTGCGATGGACTGGGTAAACACCGGACTCTATCGGACATTCGGATACAGTCTCTGTTATCCGCAGGTGCTTCCGCATGTGAAATTGTCCGACCCAACCGCGCAGTCCCTGACCTTGGCCGCTGGGCAAGCCGGTACCCGGAAACTGCTTGGCGTGATGAACGATCACATGTTGGGCGGCAAAAATTCTTGGCTCTGTGGGGACACCCTGACGATAGCCGACTATTTCGCTTTCGGCATTCTTTCGCTCGGCGAGTTGACAGGCTGCAACTTCGGAAGCTGGCCCAATGTGGCGCGCTGGTACGAGCAGATCCAGGGCCTACCAAGCTGGCAGAGTTCCAATGTGGCGCTTTACGCTTGGGCCGATGCCATCAAGGGTCCGGACTACGTGCGCATTTGACGCCGTTAAAAAAAACGCCCATTGCCGCTCGGTGATTTCGATCGCCGTATCGGTTTGTTCGGAAGCAATTCCGACCAAGCGCGCAAACTCGCCGACTGCCTCGGCAAACAACCGCGGCATAACGTTGCCTACTATGCTGGTTCATTTGAGACATTAATGGCCGGCCTCAAGAGCGAATAGAAGCATGGTGG
>CAZPFL010000140.1:0-13509 GCA_964585785.1 uncultured Rhodospirillaceae bacterium | reverse complement strand
ACGCGACCAACGCCTTCCTGGCGACCAAGATCACCTTCATCAACGAGATCGCCGATCTGTGCGAGCGGGTGGGCGCCGACGTCCACGACGTCGCGCGCGGCATCGGCCTCGACGGCCGCATCGGCCGCAAGTTCCTCCATCCGGGGCCGGGTTACGGCGGTTCGTGCTTTCCGAAGGACACGCTGGCGCTGGTGCGGACGGCGCAGGAACACGGCGCGAATATGCGCATCGTGGAATCGGTCGTCGACGTGAACGCGACCCGCAAGAAGAAGATGGCCGACCGCGTCCTGGCCGTCTGCAACGGCTGCGTCAAGGACAAGACGATCGCGGTGCTCGGCACGACCTTCAAGCCGAACACCGACGACATGCGCGAGAGCCCGAGCCTCGACATCGTGCCGTCGCTGCAGACGCTGGGCGCGCGCATCAAGGCCTATGATCCGGCGGGAATGGAGGAGGCGAAAAAGCTTCTTCCCGGCGTCGAATGGTGCGCCGACGCCTATGCGGCGATCGACGGCGCGGACGCCATCGTCCTTGTCACCGAATGGAACGAGTTCCGCTCGCTCGACCTCGAGCGCGTGAAGTCGCTGATGAAGCGGCCGGCCATGGTCGATCTGCGGAACGTCTACGAGCCGAACACGATGGCCGAGGCGGGCTTCGTCTATAAGTCGATCGGCCGGGTGGACCCGGCGCCGCGCGAAAGCTGAAAAGAAAGGGAGCCCGTCCTTTGACTGCGACCGGCCATAGATTCGACCCGACGATCCTGCGCGAATACGACATCCGCGGCATCACCGGCGAAACGCTCACCGCGGCGGACGCGCTGGCCCTCGGCCGCACCTTCGGCAGCGTGGTGCGCGACCGCGGCGGCGCGACGATCGCCGTCGGTTATGACGGCCGCCTGAGCTCGCCCGAGCTCGTGGCCGCGCTTATCAAAGGCCTGAGCGCAACCGGCCTCTCGGTCGTGGATATCGGCATGGGGCCGACGCCCATGCTGTATTACGCGACACGGGAACTGCATACCGACGCCGGCATCATGGTCACGGGGTCGCACAACCCGTCCGAGTTCAACGGCTTCAAGATGGTGCTCTTCCACAAGGCTTTCTGGGGGCCGGAAATTCAGCAGCTCGGCCCGCGCGCGGCCGCGGGCGACTGGGTGAGCGCCGACGGCAGCGTGCGGACGGAAGCGGTGCTCGACCGTTATGTCGCGCGCCTGGCGCAGGACTACCGCGCCGAGCAGGGCCTCAAGATCGCCTGGGACGCCGGCAACGGCGCCGCCGCCGTGGCGATGACGAAGCTGACGGCGAAGATCCCGGGCGAGCATATCCTGCTCAACGCGACGGTCGACGGCACCTTTCCGGCGCATCATCCCGACCCGACGGTGGAAAAGAACCTGGCGCAGCTGCGCGACGCCGTCGCGCGCGAGAAATGCGATCTCGGCGTCGCCTTCGACGGCGACGGTGACCGGGTCGGCGTCATCGACGGCCAGGGGCGCATCCTCTGGGGCGACCAGATCCTCGCCATCCTGGCGCGCGACCTGCTGCAGCGCGTTCCCGGCGCGACCGTCATCGCCGACGTGAAGGCGAGCGACGTGCTGTTCGAGGAAGTGGCGCGGCTCGGCGGCAAGCCGGTCATGAGCGCGACCGGCCACTCGATCATCAAAACCAAGATGGCGGAGCTCAAAGCCTCGCTGGCGGGCGAGATGAGCGGCCATATCTTCATCGCCGACGGTTACTACGGATATGACGACGGGCTCTACGCGGCGGTGCGGCTGATCGATATCGTCGCGCGGTCGGGCCGCAGCATGGCCGCTCACCGCGATTCGCTGCCCGAGGTGCTGAACACGCCGGAGATCCGCTTCGAGGTGCCCGAGGAGCGCAAGTTCCCGCTGGTCGATGAGATCCGCAAGAAGGTGACCGCCGCGCCGGACGGCGCCGAGGTCTCCACCGTCGACGGCATCCGGGTGAAGACCGCCGACGGCTGGTGGCTGCTGCGGGCGTCGAACACGCAGAATGTGCTGGTCGTCCGCTGCGAGTCGGCGACGGCCGACGGCCTCGAGCGGCTCAAGGCGGTGGTCGCCGGGCATCTCAAGCGGAGCGGCGTGGCGGTCCCCGCCGAATTCTGACCCAACTTGTTCTGAAACGCGAACGCCGCGCCCGAGCCGATCGGAGCGCGGCGTTTTTTTGACGCCGAAGCGGTCGAATGCCTTAGTCGGTTTCCGGCGGCACCGGTACGCAGCTCAGCTTGCGGCTTTGCAGGCGCCGGCAGGCTTCGGTCGCGTTGTTCCGCGATAGCCCGACGAGCCGGGCGCGATAGATCGTCTCGTCGCCCTGCTGGACGGCGACGACGATGACCTGCGCCTTCCGGCGCACTCTCCGTTGCAGCTGCCGGGCGGCCTTTTTCGCGGCCTTGCGGGCCGGTCCGTCATCCTTGAAGGCGCCGACCTGGATGCCCCAGCCGGCGGTCGGCTTGTGCAGCGTCGAGCCATGGTCCGGGACGATACCGGTGCTGCTTATATTGGCCGCGACCTGCGTTGCCGCGGGCCGCGCGGGCGTGTCCGCCTTCGCGAGCTCGGAGAAGCCGGTGTCGAGCAGATGCTCCATGCGCGCGTTGCGCGCCGAGGACGACCGGCCGCCGAAGATCACGCCGATGATCCGCCGGCCGTTACGCGTCGCCGACGCCACGAGATTGAAGCCGGACGCCCGGGTATAGCCCGTCTTGAGGCCGTCGACGCCCGGATAGCTGTCGAGCAGGGCGTTGTGATTGCGGTAGACATGCCCGTCATATTCGAACTCGGGCGTCGCGAACAGCTTGTACTGTTCCGGGAAGTCGGTCATCAGATGCTTGGCCAGCGTCGCCATGTCGCGCGCGGTCGACATCTGGCGGCGGTTGGGCAGGCCGGACGCGTTGCGAAAGATGGTCCGCTCCATGCCGAGCTCGCGCGCCTTGCGCGTCATGATCTCGCTGAACTTGTGCTCGGTGCCGCCGATCGCTTCGCCCATCACGACGGCGGCGTCGTTCGCCGACTTCGTCATCATCGCCAGGATGGCGTCATGCACGGTGATCGTCGTTCCGGGCGTCAGTCCCAGCTTGGACGGGCGCGCCGCCGCCGCCCGCGCCGAGACGGGGAGGGGCTGCGACATCTTGAGCTTGCCCTTCTGCATCGCCTCGAACGCCAGATAGATGGTCATCATCTTGGTCAGCGAGGCGGGGTAGTTCCGGACGTCCGGGTTGACCGCCTCGAGCACGCGGCCGGTCTCGAAATCGACCACGATCGACGCGTAGCGGGCGCTGGCCGGCCCCGCGGCCCCTAAAGCCGCGAGAAAAGTGAGGGCAACAACAGCATGCCGGAAACGGCAAGAAATTCTGACCTTGTTCCACCCTGACGCAGTCATATTCTTCCCAATTCTAGATACGACAAGAAGATCGCCGAGATTTGCGGCAAATCCAAAGTAATTAAATTATCGTTGATTGTCTACCGGTCCTGTGCCGATAGACAACTGATTCCCCGATGATTCTTCATCAAAACTGGTTAATACATTATATACCGCAGTAAGCCCGCCTTCGCCTATTCGTTCTTCGGGTGTAATTCCATTTCATGACACCCGTTTCAGGACCCGCCCGGGCCTGCGGTGGACCGGCCCGGCAGGGGGCTCAATGTGCGGAGCGGCATTATTTTGCTGCGCTGCACAAAAATCATTGACATCCCCAGGGTAACGGCCATATAAAGGTCATGTTGCGACGCACAAATTTTTTGGCAGACAACAGTGGGCTTGATCCGGTCGGGACGGCAGGATCGCCAGCATTATCAACCAGTGGTCGACGGAGCGTAGGAACATGACCAGCAAAGCAAAGACCGCTCGCGCGGATCTGAAGCAGGTCGGAGAGGCCGTTGCGGCGGGCAAGGAGACGGTTTCTCAGGTGGTTAAGGCTTCAACTGAAACATATGAACAGGCATTTAACATGACGAAGGATCAAGTCGAGAAGGCCAGCAAGTCTTTGATCAAGGGCTACGACGAGCTCACCGAGCTCACCCAGAAGAACGTCGAGGCCTTTGTGAAGGCGGGCAACGTTTGGGCCAAGGGCGCGGAGAATATCGGCAAGGCCTATTTCAATCTTGCCCAGGTTTCCGCCGAGGCCGGTGTCGAGGTCGCGCAGGCGATGTTCGCCGCCAAGACCCTGAAGGACGTGATGGACGTCCAGACCGGCTATGCCAAGGCGAGCATGGACACCATCGTCGCCGAGGGCAAGAAGATCAACGACATGACCATGAAGGTGGCGAACGAGGCCTTCGAGCCGATCCAGCTTCAGGTCAACGAGACCATCGGCCGGGTGCTGAAGCAGTCCGCAGCCTAAGGCGAACACCGGCGCGGGCTCGGTGGGGAGAAGCCCGTTTGCAGATGTTGGGGACGACCCGCCTGGCGCCATGCCGGCGGGTCGTTTGTTTCTTGGCGGATATCTCTCGGCGAGGGCTGGGCGCTCAGAGGCGCCGGCAGTCGAACAGGCTGGCCTTGTTGAGGCGCCAGTACCGCCGGCGGTGGCCGGAGAGGGCCGCGCTGTCGACGCGGGTGACCGCGAAGCCGGCCTCGGCGATCCGGGCGCCATAGTCCGCCCCGCAGATTCGAACATGATAAGGGTGGCCGAACGCGGCTAGGCGCTCGCCCGCGGTCTCGGCGGCCGGGTCCTCGTAAGTGGCCGTCCGCCGCGGGTCGAGCGGCACCAGGATGACCGCGTGCCCGCCGGGCCGCAGCACCCGGGCCATCTCGGCCAGGGCCTGCCGGTCCGCCGCGATGTGCTCCAGGACATGGCTGCAGAGGATCATATCGAAGCTGGCGTCGGGGAAGCCGAGCCGGGTCGCATCCATCGCCGCCGCCTCGGGGCGGTAGAGATCGATCGCCCGGTAGCGCAGCCGGGGAAGCCCGGCGAGGCGGGCGCGGATGCCGGCTTCCGGCGCGATGTGGAGCAGCGCCAGGCGGCGCTGGGGCAGCCGCAGCGCGCCTTCCAGGTAAAGCCAGAGGAAGCGGTGCCGTTCCAGCGAGCCGCAGCCGGGACAGCGGGCATTGCGGCGGCGGTTGAGGCCGAACCGAAGGAAATGGCCGAAGCGTTGCCCGCAGACGGGGCAGCGCTTGGCGTGTCCCCGGGCGCTCGGCAGGCGGGCCGGGGCCTCTCGGCGGGAAGGGCCGTAGACGGCCTTCGGCGGGGCGTTCGCGGCCACCAGGGCCTCGAGCCGGCCCGCCAGGTCGAGCGGCGCGGCGCCGGAGCCGGAGCGGGAGCCGTCCCAGGCCCTAGATTTAGGGGCTCTGGACACTTTGGCGGATTGAAACCCGGGCATCGCTGCGCAACATTAACGCCTTGGCCCTTTAATCAAGTCTTCTATGTCCAATATTATACGGACTTGGTGTACTATTGCGTCCGATCATGAGCAATCAAGACAATGACAACGGCGGCGACATCAATACGGGGGTGGTCACGCGGACCAAGCCCAAGACGAAAAAGCCGTCGATGTACAAGGTATTGATGCTGAACGACGACTTCACGCCGATGGAATTCGTCGTTCATGTCCTCGAGCGTTTCTTCTCGAAAGGCCGGGAAGAGGCGACGAGAATTATGCTGCACGTTCACAGGCGAGGGGTGGGGGTCTGCGGCGTCTATCCCTATGAAATTGCGGAAACGAAGGTGACGCAGGTCATGGATTTTGCCCGGCAACATCAGCATCCGCTTCGCTGCACGCTTGAGAAGGACTAAGATCACTCCATGTTGTCGCGCAATCTTGAACAGAGTCTGCACCGGGCGCTCGCTTTGGCGAGCGAGCGCAATCATGAATACGCCACGCTGGAGCATCTGCTGCTCGCCCTGACGGAAGATCAGGACGCGGTCGCGGTGCTGCGGGCCTGCGGCGTCGATATCGAGAAGCTGCGCCGGGACATTGCCGAGTATCTCGACAATGAGCTCGACATGCTGCTGGTCGACGCGGTGGAGGATCCGAAGCCGACGGCCGGGTTCCAGCGCGTTCTGCAGCGCGCTGCGATCCACGTCCAGTCGTCGGGCCGCGAAGAGGTGACGGGCGCCAACGTGGTCGTCGCCATGTTCTCGGAGCGGGAGAGCCACGCGGTCTACTTCCTGCAGGAGCAGGACATGACTCGCTTCGACGCGGTCAACTACATCAGCCACGGTATCGCGAAGGTCTCGGGCAAGAACGAGTCGCGGCCGGTCGGCGGCGCGGACGAGGACGCTTCGGCGGAGAAGGTGAACAAGCGCGGCAGCGAGGCGCTCGACGCCTACTGCGTGAACCTCAATCAGAAGGCCAAGAAAGGGCGGATCGACCCGCTCATCGGCCGCGGCAACGAGATCGAGCGCACGATCCAGATCCTCTGCCGGCGGACCAAGAACAATCCGCTTTATGTCGGCGACCCCGGAGTCGGTAAGACGGCGATCGCCGAGGGGCTCGCGCGCCGTATCGTGCAGGGCGAGGTGCCGGAGGTGCTGCGCAACGCGACGATCTTCGCGCTCGACATGGGCGCGCTGCTCGCGGGCACGCGCTATCGCGGCGACTTCGAGGAGCGGCTGAAGGCGGTGATCCGCGAGCTGGAGGAGACCGACGGCGCGATCCTCTTCATCGACGAGATCCACACGGTGATCGGCGCGGGCGCGACCAGCGGCGGCGCGATGGACGCGTCCAACCTGCTGAAGCCGGCGCTGCAGAGCGGCACGTTGCGCTGCATCGGGTCGACGACCTACAAGGAATACCGCAATCACTTCGAGAAGGATCGCGCGCTGGTCCGCCGCTTCCAGAAGATCGACGTGTCGGAGCCGAGCATCGAGGACACGGTGAAGATTCTGCGCGGCCTGAAGCCCTATTACGAGAAGCATCACGGCGTCCGCTACACCAACGAGGCGATCCGCACGGCGGTCGAGCTCGCCGCGCGCTACATCAACGACCGGAAGCTGCCGGACAAGGCGATCGACGTGATCGACGAGGTCGGCGCGTCGCAGATGCTGCTGCCCGAGTCGAAGCGCAAACGGCAGATCGGCGTGAAGGACGTCGAGCGCGTCGTGGCGATGATCGCGCGCATCCCGCCGAAGCAGGTCTCCAAGGACGACCGCGAGGCGCTGGAGAATCTCGAGCGCGACCTGAAGATGGTCGTCTTTGGCCAGGACTCGGCCATCGAGGCGCTGGCCAGCTCGATCAAGCTGTCGCGCGCGGGCCTGCGCGAGCCGGAGAAGCCGATCGGCTCCTACCTGTTCTCGGGCCCGACGGGCGTCGGCAAGACCGAGGTCGCGCGCCAGCTCGCGCTGACGCTCGGCATTGAGCTCGTCCGCTTCGACATGTCGGAATACATGGAGCGGCACAGCGTGTCGCGACTGATCGGCGCGCCGCCGGGCTATGTCGGCTTCGACCAGGGCGGCATGATGACCGACGCGATCGACCAGAATCCGCATGCGGTCCTGCTGCTCGACGAGATCGAGAAAGCGCATCCGGATGTCTTCAACATCCTGCTGCAGATCATGGACTACGGTAAGCTGACCGACCACAACGGCAAGACGGTCGATTTCCGCAACGTCGTCCTGATCATGACGACGAATGCGGGGGCCTCCGACTTGGCCAAGCCGGCGATGGGCTTCGCCCGCGAGGCGCGCGTCGGCGAGGACACGGAAGCGATCAACCGCACCTTCACGCCCGAATTCCGCAACCGGCTCGACTCGGTCATTCCGTTTGCGAGCCTGACGCCGGACGTGGTCGCGCGGGTCGTCGACAAGTTCATCATGCAGCTCGAAGAGCAGCTCGCCGACCGCAATGTCGTGATCGAGCTGACGGACGCGGCGCGGCAATGGCTCGTCAAGCGCGGCTACGACCAGAATTTCGGCGCCCGCCCGCTCGGCCGCGTGATCCAGGAGCACATCAAGAAGCCGCTCGCCGAAGAGCTGCTGTTCGGCAAGCTGGCCAAGGGCGGCATCGTCAAGATCGACATCGTCGACGACAAGCCCTCCTTCACCTATCCGGAAAAGCCGGAAGAGCCGAAGCCGCCGTCGGGCAAGCGCGGCAGCGGCTCGCGCAAGCGGGTGCCGGAGACCGTTCCCTGACGACCCTGTCCAGGCGCTGAGCGATTAAAAAAGCCGCCGGATGATCCCGGCGGCGGCGCTTAGGCTCGCCACGTCGAGGCACGGGCGAGCAAAGGCGGGATAACGCGTCCCGTAACCGCGGCCGCCAGGCCGCGCGGGTCGCAGCAGTTAGCCGTCAGTTCGGCAGCGAGGCGACTGCCATGCTGCCCAGGAGCACCAGCGAGACGCTCACGAAAACCGCATAGACGAGAAGGGGATGCTTGTAGAAGCGGCCGGCCCGGCGGCTGCGGAGGCGCGGAACGTCGGGAATGACGCGTTCGCTGTACAGGCCGGATTGCGTGAGTGCGATTTCCCTAGGCATCGTTTTGCTTCCCAATCTTGCGCCCTTTGTCCGAAAGGACGCGTTGACGTTGATAGATTGATGCCATAGTGCCGGCTCCGGCGCTGTGACAGTGGTCACTAGCCCGACAAAATATTCCACTTGGGATGGAAGTGGCCCGTTGGAGGCCGGCGGTATGGTTAATTGTCGGCCAGGACGACCTTGTTCCGCCCGGCGCCCTTGGCCTGGTAGAGCGCCCGGTCGGCCGCGTCGGCCAGCGCGGAAAGGTCGCTGTAATGCGGGAAAATCGCGATGCCGCAGCTCAGCGTGGCGGTAAATTCGCCCTTTTCGTGCTGATGGCTGATCTTGGAAAAGGCGATGCGGATATCGTCCATGATGCTGACCGCCGCGTCGCCATCGACGCCGGCCAGCGCAACGGCGAATTCCTCGCCGCCGGTCCGCCCGATCACGTCCGAGGTGCGCAGCCGCTGCCGCAGCAGGCTGGAAAGAGTCTTCAGCACCCGGTCGCCGGCGGCATGGCCGTAGGTGTCGTTGACCTTCTTGAAATGGTCGAGGTCGATCACCGCGAGCGCCAGCGGCTTGCCTTCCCGCCGCATGCGGGCGATTTCCACGGCGATATGCTCCTTCGTCGCCGTGTGGTTCAGCAGCCCGGTCAGGCTGTCGCGCAGCATGAGTGAGCGCAGCGACCGGAAGCGCTGGGCCCGGGTGTAGACCGCCATGACCAGATGCTCGGGCCGGATCGGCTTGGTCAGGAAGTCGTCGCCGCCGATGGTCATGACGTCGAGCTGCTTCAGCAGGTCGTCCTCGGACGACAGGAAGACGATCGGGATCGAGTCGAAGGCGGGCTCCTGGCGGATCACGGCGGCAAGCTCCTTGCCGCGGCATTCCGGCATGTAGAGGTCCATGATAATCAGCTCGGGCCGGAATTCGGACAGCACCTGGAAGGCTTCCAGCGGCTTGTTGCAGACCATGGTCTGCATCCCGGCCTCGGACAGGATCATCTGGTAATATTTACAGATCCGCGGATCGTCATCGATGATCAGCACGCGGAAGGGGTCGTTGACCTTTTCCTCGGAGAGCGGGTCCAGCGTGTCGACCAGGTCGAGCATGCTGACCGGCCGCATCAGCAGCGCGGCCGCGCCCGCCCGGACTGCGGCGAGCCGCGTCGGCATCTTCGAGTCGGGCGACAGCAAGATGATCGGCGGGTATTCGCCGAGCGTATCGCAATATTTTACGACTTCTTCGATTTCCTTGGCCGTATCCGTCCCGGACGGAAGCCCGACGAGAAGCGCCACCGAGTCCGCGAGCTCCGGGATGTCACCCTGCTGCGGGGCGCCGTCGAAACGCGTCACCGAGTAGCCGAACTGACGAAGCTGCGTGCTGAGCAGCTCGGCCTCTCCCTCGTCGCGGTCGATGAGAACAATGTTGCGCATGGCACCGGCTAAGTTTCAACGGTGTATATCGGGAGTTTATTACTCAAATATTTACAACTATTACCCAAATTACTTGAGAAAGCGATGACGGCCGTCACAGGGCGCGGCGACGGCTCGGCGAAGGGATAGGGGTGGTTTGGGACACTAATCCGGCGAGGGGTCGCCGTTTTCCTGCCGGTAGGGCAGATATTCAGCGATTTCAGTCACTTCCTCCGCCTCGGCGGAGCGCTCTTGTTCGAGGTAATCCGATACCGCGCGACGGAAGCCGGCATCCTCGATCCAGTGCGCGCTATAGGTGCGCACCGGGGCATAGCCCCGTTGGAGCTTGTGCGGCCCGCGCGTCCCGGCTTCGACCCGCTTGAGGCCATGGGCGATGGCGTAGTCGATGGCGCTGTAATAGCAGGCCTCGAAATGCAGGAACTTGAAGCGCAGGTCGCAGCCCCAGTTGCGCCCGAACAGGGCGTCGCGGCCGCGGAAGTTGAGCGCGCCCGCGATCGGCCGGCCGTCCAGCTCGGCGATGAACAGCACGACCTTGTCCGCCATCGTTTCCTGGAGGATCGCGAAGAAATCGCGTGTGAGATAGGGCGAGCCCCATTTCCGGTCATAGGTGTCGGTGTAGAAGCGGTAAAACGCGTCCCAATGCGCCGGCTGGATGTCGTCGCCGGACAGCGCCAGCATGCGTATCCCGGCGTCCGCGACCCGCTGGCGCTCCTTGCGGATATTCTTGCGGCGCCGGCTGGTCAGGCTCGCGAGAAAGCCGTCGAAATCCGCGTAGTCGTTGTTGTGCCAGTGGAACTGGTGGTCGTGGCGGATCAGGTAGCCGGCCTCTTCCAGCAGCGCCGCTTCAATCTCGGTGCAGAAGGTGACGTGCAGCGAGGAGATGCCGTATTGCCGCGTCAGCGTGCTCATGGCGTTGGCGAGCGCGATCCGGAGGTGCTGCGCGGTCAGGCCCGCGGCGTCGTTTGGGCGGACCAGCAGCCGCACGCCGGTCACCGGCGTGAAGGGCACGGCGCATTGCAGCTTGGGATAGTAGCGGCCGCCGGCGCGCTCGAAGGCATGCGCCCAGGCGTGGTCGAACACATATTCGCCGTAGGAATGGCCTTTGACGTAGAGCGGGGCGGCGGCCACGACCGCGCCGTCGCCATCCTCCACGACGACATGGCGCGGCTGCCATCCGGTGCGCTTGCCGACGCAGCCGCTCGTCTCGAGCGCGCTGAGGAAGGCATGGCTGACGAAGGGCGTGTCCGGCGGCCCCGCGCCCTCGACGCAGGCGTCCCAGTCGGCCGCCGTCACGTCGGATATCCGTTCGACGACGCGTGCTGTTAGCGGGGGCAGGTCGTCCGGCATTGCCGCGCTACGCCTCGGTTGCGCGCCATCGCCGCCGCGCCTTGCGGCGGCGAGCGCGCTGGTTAGGAAAATTCGATAACCGCATCGATCTCAACGGCCGAATTCAAGGGCAGGCCGCCGGCGCCGAGGGCGACACGGGCGTGTTTGCCGGCGTCGCCGAAGACCTCGACGATCAGGTCCGACGCGCCGTTGATCACCTTCGGATGGTCGGTGAAGTCCGGCGTCGCATTGACGAAGCCGTTCAGTTTGATCACACGCACGACGCGGTCGAGGTCGCCGAGCGCGGCCTTGGCCTGCGCCAGGATGTTGAGGCCGCAGACGCGCGCCGCCGCGACGCCGTCCTCGACCGACACGTCTGCGCCGACCTTGCCGCGGTATTTCAGCTTGCCGTCCCAGAAGGTGATCTGGCCGGCGATCCAAAGCTGGTTCCCGGTCAGGACGAAAGGGACGTAGTTGGCCGCCGGCGCGGCGGCGGCGGGCAGCGAAATGCCAAGTTCTTTGAGACGTGCGTCGATCTTTCCGGCCATGCTCGATGATGTTCCTGGTGCGGTGGGCTTCCTTGCTCAGCATAGCCGAGGCGGCCGGCCGCTTAAAGCGCCGCGCGGCGGCAATACGCGTGGCAGAGCGTTTTCCGATGCGCAAAAAAATGGGGGGTGGTTTGCACCACCCCCCAGTTCACAGGGAGCACCGTGCCAGAGGAGGGACCACCCGCTACGAGCACCCGCTGGTCGCGCCACAAGTGACGCATTTCAGACAGGTACCGTTGCGGACGAGAGTGAAGTTGCCGCACTCGCCGCAAGCATCACCCTCGTATCCCAAGGCCTGGGCCTCGCGAATGCGTTCCAGCGTTGGCTGGACCGCGGCGACGGCCGAGGCCTCCACCGTGACGGCTGACGCCGTGACGGTGGCCGCGGCGACCACCTGGCTCTCCGAAGAGCTGGTCGCCACGTTCGTTGCGGCAGCGCGCTTTGCGTTCTGCGCCTGCGCGCCGCCGGAAATCACAAACAGGTTGGGGGAGCGGACATAACCGTTGCTCGCCAGCTTCTGCAGCGCGGCGATGGTGCTTGCCGGCTCCTGGGGCAGATTGCCTTCGCGCGATCCCGTGCCCAGGCTGTCCGGCAGCATGTCGGAGGGCTGCGCATGGGCGAGATCCTCGCGGGCGAGATAGCTGATCGCCAGCTCCCGGAAGATGTAGTCGATCACCGACGTCGCCATCTTGATCGCGTCGTTGCCTTCGACGATGCCCGACGGCTCGAAACGGGTGAAGGTGAAGGCCTCGACGAACTCTTCCAGCGGCACGCCGTATTGCAGGCCGATCGAGATGGCGATCGCGAAGTTGTTCATCAGGCTGCGGAAGGCGGCGCCCTCCTTATGCATGTCGATGAACAGCTCGCCGATCGTGCCGTCCTCGTATTCGCCGGTGCGGAGATAGACCTTGTGGCCACCGACGATGGCCTTCTGGGTATAGCCCTTGCGCCGATCCGGCAGGCGGCGGCGCATGGCGGCGCGCTCGACGAGCCGCTCGATCACGCGTTCCGCGACGACGGCGGAGGCGGCCGCGGCCGGCTGCTCGACGATGTCCTCGACCAGCTCCTCGTCCTCGAGGATAGCGGCCTGCAGCGGCTGGCTCAGCTTCGAGCCGTCGCGGTAGAGCGCGTTCGCCTTGAGGCCGAGCCGCCAGGACAAGAGATAGGCGTCCTTGCACTGCTCGACCGTCGCGTTGTTCGGCATGTTGATCGTCTTGGAGATCGCGCCGGTGATGAAGGGCTGCGCGGCGGCCAGCATGCGGATGTGGCTCTCCGCCGACAGGAAGCGCTTGCCGAGGCGCCCGCAGGCATTGGCGCAGTCGAACACCGGCAGATGCGTCTCGTCGAGATGCGGCGCGCCCTCGAGCGTCATGGCGCCGCAGCAATAGGTGTTCGCGCTGTTGATCTGCGCGTTCGTGAAACCCAGCTCGGCCAGCATGTCGAAGCCGACATTGTCGAGCTGTTCCGCCGTGAAGCCCAGCGCCTTGACGCAGAAATCCTCGCCGAGCGTCCACTTGTTGAAGGCGAAGCGGATGTCGAAGCAGCTCGCGAGCGTGTTCTCCAGCGCCGCCAGCGCTTCCTTGGTGAAGCCCTTCGCCTTGAGCGCGGCGTGGTTGAGGCCGGGCGCGTCGGCGAGCGTGCCGTGGCCGACCGCGTAGGCGACGATCTCCTCGATCTGCTCCTCGTCGTAGCCCATGCGGCTCAGCGCCTCGGGGACGGTACGGTTGATGATCTTGAAGTAGCCGCCGCCGGCGAGCTTCTTGAACTTGACCAGCGCGAAATCGGGCTCGATGCCGGTGGTGTCGCA
>CAZPFL010000139.1:0-13713 GCA_964585785.1 uncultured Rhodospirillaceae bacterium | reverse complement strand
GGATGACGACGCCCAACATCCACAGAAGCTCGCGCGGCGCCTTGTAGGAGCCGTAGTACATGCCGCGGAAAATATGGATGTAGACCACGATGAAGAACATCGAGGCGCCGTTCGAATGGATGTAACGGATCATCCAGCCGTAATTCACGTCGCGCATGATGTGCTCGACACTGTCGAACGCCATCGTCGTTTCGGGCGTGTAATGCATTGCCAGAATGACGCCCGTCGCGATCATCGCAAGGAGCACCACTGACGCCAGCGCGCCGAAGTTCCACCAGTAATTCAGGTTCTTCGGCATCGGGAACTGGTTGTACTCATGGTCCATGAAGGAGAAGATCGGCAGGCGATCATCGATCCAGCGGACCACTGCGTTGTTGTAGGTTTTTTTCTCCATCATGCTGCCCCTTAGCCGATCTTGATCTTGGTGTCGGACACGAACACGTAAGGCGGCACGAACAGATTTTTCGGCGCCGGGCCTTTGCGAACTCGTCCTGCGGTGTCGTAATGCGAGCCGTGGCATGGACAGAACCAGCCGCCGAAATCGCCTCGGTCGCTGCCGACCTGATTGCCGAGCGGAACGCAGCCGAGATGCGTGCAGCTGCCGTTCACAACAAGCCAATCCGCCTTGATCACGCGGTGATGATCGCTCTGCGGGTCGCGCAGCGTGGCGACATTGACCTCTCGGGCTTCCTCGATTTCCTTAGCGGTGCGGTGACGGATAAAGACCGGCTGGCCGCGCCACTTCACCGTGATGCCTTGGCCCGCCGGAATCGCGCCGATATCGACTTCCAAGCTCGACAGGGCGAGAACATCCGCCGTGGGGTTCATCTGATCGAGCAACGGCCACGCGATGCAAACCGCCCCCACCGCGCCAACAGCGCCCGCCGCGAGAAACAAGAAATCTCGCCGGGTTTCGCCATCAGCCTGGCTCTCCGCCATGTTGCTTACCCCCTCTAAGACTGGACACGTCCCCGGCGGCGACAGCCGGGCGCGATGAGGAACGTCCAATATACGGGGTCAGCACCCTATATATAGACAGCCTGCCCACTATGCGACATCCTGCCGCATAACCGTAACGGTCCGTCCCCCGATCACCGGTTTGGCGCATCGTATAATCGAAAATCCCAGGCGACGCAAAGCCGAAGCGACGGCAGGGGGCGTTAGAGTAGGCAAGTCATGCGCCTGGCCTTGTTCGAACCCGACATTCCTCAGAACACCGGGGCGGTGCTCCGCCTTGCGGCGTGTATGGGCGTCGGCGTCGATCTGATCGAGCCGGCAGGCTTCGTTCTTTCCGACAGGCGGATGCAGCGTGCGGGGATGGACTATCTCGATCTCGTTCCGCTCACCCGTCATTCGTCCTGGGAGGCCTTCCAGAAGACCCGCGCCGGCCGGCTCGTGCTGCTGACGACCCGGGGCGACACGCGCTTCACCGAATTCGCCTTCATGCCGACCGATACCCTGCTGCTCGGCCGCGAGAGCGCCGGCGCGCCGGAAATCGTCCACGAATGCGCCGACGCCCGACTTCGCATTCCGATGGTGCCGGAAGCGCGCTCACTCAACGTTGCGCTGGCCGCCGCAATGGTGTTGAGTGAGGCGCTGAGACAAACGAACAGCTTCCCAAGTAGCTGATCAAATTAAAGAATGAACGACGGCGACCGCAAAAAAACGGCACGTGCATGGTTCGAGTCGCTGCGCAATGAGATTTGCGAGGCCTTCGAAGCGATCGAGCGCGACCACCAAGGCCCGCACGCCGACCGCGCGCCCGGCCGGTTCATCCGGACCGCCTGGACCCGGGACGAGACGCCTTCGGGCGGCGGCGGGGTAATGGCGGTCATGAAGGGGCGAGTCTTCGAGAAGGTCGGCGTCAATATCTCGACCGTGCAAGGCGCATTTTCCGAAGCCTTTCGCAAAGAGATCCCGGGCGCGGCCGAGGATGGCCGCTTCTGGGCGAGCGGCATCTCGCTTGTCGCGCACATGCATTCGCCCCTGGTGCCGGCGGCGCACATGAACACACGCCATATCGTCACCAACAAGGCCTGGTTCGGCGGCGGCGGCGACCTGACCCCGACCTATCCCAACGCGGAAGACACCGAGCACTTCCACGCCGCCTTCCGCGAGGCTTGCAGCGCCCACGCCGTGGCGGACTACGAGCGCTACAAGGCCTGGTGCGACGAGTACTTCTTCATCAAGCATCGCAACGAGCCGCGCGGCGTCGGCGGTATCTTCTTCGACTATCTCGACAGCGGCGATTGGCAAGCCGATTTCGCCTTCGTCCAGGATGTCGGCCGCGCCTTCGCACGCGCCTATACGGATATCGTGCGCCGCCGCATGAACGAAGCCTGGACCGCCGAGCAGAAGGATCATCAGCTCGTGCGCCGTGGGCGCTATGTCGAATTCAACCTGCTCTATGACCGCGGAACGCGGTTCGGGCTGATGACCGGCGGCAATCCGGACGCCATCCTGATGTCGCTGCCACCGGAAGTGCGCTGGCCATGAGCGGGCGCCGGAAATCTCTGAAGCGGATTGGAATGATGAATCGGTTGATCGGACTCTGCCTGACTTTCCTGGTTGCCGCCCCAGTTGCCACCATGCTGTCCCCGCACGATGCGCGGGCCGAAAATATCAAGCTCGCCGGCTTCTTCGGCACCTTCAAAGGCAACGGGGTCTCGAAGAACCGGGACAGCATCTATTTCGGCGTCACCGTGCGCGACCTCGACGTCAGGATCGAGCCCGCGGGCGACGGCTTCGCGGTCGAGTGGAAGACGGTCATGCGCCGCGGCGGCGACCCGAACAATCCGAAGGTGAGACAAAAGGCCCAGCGCATGGTCTTCGCGCCCACGGGCCAGCCGGGCGTGTACCGGGCGGCAGACAATGGCGACCTTCTTTCCGGCCAGCCCTACTCCTGGGCGCATATTCGGAACGCGTCGCTCATCATCCACATCATGACGATCGACCGGACCGGCTCCTACGAGATGCAGAGCTATACCCGCACGTTGGAGCCGACCGGCATGTCCTTCATCTTCGAGCGCATCAAGAATGACGAGCCCGTGCGCACCGTCAAAGGGAAGCTCGTCAAATACTCGAATTGAGGCGCTAGCGGCCGGCTTCCACCCTGAGCCGCGCCAGGCAGGCGTCGCGGTCCGGCCGGAAATCCTCGGCGATCCACCAATCCTCGACGGCGTGGAGCAGAGCGCCGATCCGCGGTCCCTGCGGAATGCCGAGCGCGCTCACGTCGCGCCCCGCGATCGGGAAAGCCGGCGCGGTCCAGCGCACCGCCAGCGCGAGCGCATCCCGCCACGGCGCGGGGCCGCCCTTCGCCGCCCACAGCACCAGCGCCATGTCGACGAACTGATCCCTCGGCATGCGGTAGAGCGTCCGGCGGATGGCCCGGTCGTCCGGCAAGGCCGGCGGCGCGCCCAAGTCTCGCGCGATCGCAACCAGCCGCTCGCGCTGCGCGTTCGACGTCCTGAGCCGACGCGCCAGCGCGTCGGCGCCCGGCGCGTCCACCGCGACGAGCGCCCCGAGACGGCGCAGCGCATCCGCCGCCACGACCGCCGGCCAGCGCGTCGCCGCATCCGCCTCCAGGCCAACCAGCCGGTCCAGGCGCTCGAATTCAGTCGCTTCCGGCAAAACGACGCCGGTCACCCCGTTCGCCAGCATGACGCGGAGGACCGCGCCCGGATCCGACGCGAGCAGCAGCTTGCCGAGCTCGGACCAGATGCGCTCGGCCGAAAGGCTGGCGAGCCGCGGCGCCATCTTCCGGCACGCGGCCAACCCGGCGGGATCCAGGCCGTTACGCCCATAATGCGCGTGAAAGCGGAAGAAGCGCAGCAGGCGAAGCACGTCCTCTTCGATCCGCGCTTCCGGCTCGCCGACGAAGCGGATGCGCCCGGCGCGAAGATCCGCCACGCCGCCGAACGGATCATGCAGTGTGCCGTCGCGATCCAGGGAAAGCGCGTTGATCGTGAAATCGCGCCGCGCCGCGTCTTCTTTCCAGTCGCCGGTAAACGCGACGGTCGCATGGCGTCCGAAGGTTTCGACGTCGCGGCGCAGGGTGGTGATCTCGAAGGGCTTGCCGTCGGCCACCGCGGTGATCGTGCCGTGATCGATGCCCGTTGGAACCGCTTTGATGCCGGCCGCTTCCAGCGCCTTCACGACGCGCTCGGGGACGGCGTCGGTGGCGATGTCGATGTCGCCGACGGCGCGGCCGACCAGGGTGTCGCGAACGCAGCCGCCGACGAAGCGCGCCTTGGCGCCGGCCGCTGCAAGAGCGTCGAGCACGGCGACCGTCTCCGGCGCGGTCATCCAGTCCTGCGGCTGCAATCGGTCGGTCATGGAGCCCGTATTGCGCGAGGGTGAAACGAGGTGCGGTCAGGGCTTACGGAGCACCTCGGCAAGGTTGACCAGCATCCCCGCCGTCGCTCCCCATATATAACGGTTCTCATACGGCAACACGTAGAATTGACGCTTCATGCCGTTATACAGGCGGGACTCTTTCTGGTGGTTCGCCGGGTCGATGATGAAGGACAACGGAACTTCGAAAACGTCCGCGACTTCGAAGGGATCGGGGCTGAGCGAAAAGGGCGGCGTGACGATGCCAACGACCGGCGTCACCTCGAAGCCCGTTCGGGTAACGTAAAGATCGAGCTGACCGACGACCTCGATATGCTCGCTGCCGAGGCCGACCTCCTCCTCCGTCTCGCGCAAGGCGGCCGCCTCGCGGCTGGGATCGCTCTCTTCCATGCGACCGCCCGGAAAGGAGATCTGCCCGGCATGGGCGGACAGATGGTCGGTGCGCTGGGTCAGCAGCACGGTGAGCGCGTCATCGCGCTCGACGATCGGCACTAGAACGGCCGCCGGAACCAGCTTCGTCGGCTTGAGCATGCCCGGATTCAGGTCGTGATCGCCCCGCTCCGTCCGCTCCTCACGGCTCATGCCGGAGCCCCACCGTCCCGTCGTTGATGCCTTCAGCCGTTCGACGATGACGTCACGGTTCATGATGCGACCTCTGCCTCGACACTGCCCAAGCGGAAAAATTCGCCGCCGCTCCAAACGCCCAATTCAACCTCATCGCCCTTCTGTCTCTCTTCCGCGATCTCCACGAGCTCATAGAACTGCGGCCGCAGAATGAGCGCCTCGAGATTGTCGCGAACAAGGACATAGGGTGAAGGCTCACCGGTCGCCTTGTCCTCGACGACCCGAATCGGATGCGCCGCGTCGGCGGTCACCATCTGATCCAGGTTGGTCCGGAAGGTCAGCATCTGTCCGCGGCCCGACCCGGACGCGATCACCTCGATGGCGGTAAACGGAGCGTCTTCGACCTCGATCCGGCCCTGCTCCCCGGGTGTGACAAGATAGAAATTGCCCTTGTCATCGCGCCGGAGCACACTGGAAAAGAGCTTGCAAAGCTCTTTTCGATCGATCGGAGTGCCATGGTAGTACCAGGTACCGTCGCGGGCGATACGAAATGGAAACGCGCCGCAGGCGTCGGGGTCGAATGCCCATTGCGGCGCGACCCGCGGTTCAGCCCCGGTCCGGTGACTTTCGATCAATTCAGCGAGAAAGGCGGGGCTAGGGGGTTGCTTGCGCATCGCCTGATCATATCATCACTTAAATTGTATCCGGGTACAGGAGATATGCCTTGAGCCAGGCAATTACCAGCCCAGCCGGCGCCGAACTCGACGCCGAGACGCTTGGTCAGAAAATTGACGAGGTTGGTCAAACCCTTGCGCGCACCCGCAAGGCGATTGGCGACGTCATCTTCGGCCAGGACCACGTTGTTGAGCAGAGCTTGATAACCCTGCTGTCCGGCGGCCACGCCCTGCTGATCGGGGTCCCCGGCCTCGCCAAGACGCGCCTGGTCGAAACCCTGGGCCAGGTCCTGGGCCTGAACGAGCGGCGGGTGCAGTTCACCCCGGACCTGATGCCGGCGGATATCCTGGGCTCGGAAGTGCTCGAGGAGTCGGAGTCCGGGCGGCGCGGCTTCCGCTTCATCAAGGGGCCGGTGTTCTGCCAGCTCCTGATGGCCGACGAGATAAACCGCGCGAGCCCGCGCACGCAGTCCGCGCTGCTGCAGGCCATGCAGGAGCGGCGCGTCTCGATCGCCGGCGAGTACCACCCGCTGCCGGAACCCTTCCACGTGCTGGCTACCCAGAACCCGCTCGAGCAGGAAGGAACCTACCCGCTGCCGGAGGCCCAGCTCGACCGCTTCCTCATCCAGATCGACGTCGGCTACCCCGACGAGGAGGCGGAGCGGCGCATGATGGTCGCCACCACGGGGTTGGACGAGGTGTTGCCGCCGACGATCATGACACCGCCCGAGCTGATGGACGCGCAGAAGCTGGTGCGGCGCATTCCTGTCGGTGAGCGTGTGGTCAACGGCATCCTGGATATCGTTCGGGCCGGGCGTCCCGACTCGACGGACGTGGACGAGGTCGTCCGGCATGTCGCCTGGGGCCCGGGTCCGCGCGCCAGCCAGGCGCTCATGCTCGCCTGCCGGGCGCGCGCGCTGCTGCAGGGCCGGCTGTCGCCGTCGCTCGATGACGTGATCGCGCTGGCGCCGCCCGTCCTGAGACACCGCATGGCGCTCAACTTCGCCGCCCGTGCGGAAGGCGTCACCATGGACCGGATCATCACGCGGCTCTGTGAGCGTCTCTCCTGAACCCGGGAAAAGGCAGGGCATGACGAGCGCAAATCCGGGATTGGCGGTACGGGGTCGCGCAGAGCATCTTGCATCGCGCTTTCCGCCGCTGATGGTGGCCGCCGAGCGCGTCGCGGCGACGGTCGCGCAGGGCGTGCACGGCCGCCGGCGCGTCGGCCAGGGCGAGACCTTCTGGCAGTTTCGCCGTTACGAGGCCGGCGACCAGACCAGCCGGATCGACTGGCGGCAATCGGCGAAGTCCCGCAACATTTTTATCCGCGAGACGGAGTGGGAGGCGGCCCAGAGCGTTTGGCTGTGGCGTGACGTGTCGCCGTCGATGGATTACAGCTCGGCGCGCGATCTTGAAACCAAGCATGCGCGCGCCGATTTGTTGTTGCTGGCGCTCGCCGCCCTGCTGATGCGCGGCGGTGAGCGGTTCAGCTTGCTTGGCACCGGGGTGCCGCCGGCAACCGGCAGAGCGGCCTTCAACCGCCTGACCAATGCGATCGTGTCGGCCCCGTCTGCGGCTGCGGAAACGCCGCCGGCCACAAGACAAGCCGCGATGAACTTGCCGACCGTGGAACCCTTGCCGCGTTATGGGCAGATCGTGATGTTGAGCGATTTCTTCGTGCCGTTGCCCGAGATCGAAAAGACCGTCATGGGCTTTGCGGCGCACGGCCTGCGCGGCCAGCTGATGCAGGTCCTCGACCCGGCCGAGGAACGCCTGCCGTTCCGCGGCCGCATCCGGTTCAGCGGGTTCGAGGGAGAGGGCGACACGTTGCTCAGCCGGGTGGAGGCGCTTCGCCAGGCCTATCACGGCCGCCTCGAGGAGCATCGCGCGGGGCTGGAATCGATCGTGCGGCGTGCCGGCTGGGGGTTCACGACCCATCGGACCGACAGCTCGCCCGAGTCCGCCTTGTTGCAGCTCTATACGATGCTTGCACCGGCTGTTGGAGCGTAACTCCTTGCTGGAACTGGGTCCTCTCGCCTTCGCCTCACCCTGGATCCTCGCGGCGCTCGCGTTGTTGCCGCTGTTATGGTGGCTGTTGCGCGTCACGCCGCCCGCGCCAAGACAGATTCGCTTCCCGGCCATCCGCCTGCTGTTCGGACTGGAAAGCCACGAGCGGACACCGGAAAGCTCGCCGCTTTGGCTCATTCTTCTCCGGCTCCTGGCGGTGACGGCGCTTATCGTCGCGCTGGCGCATCCGTTGATGAATCCGAGCGGCCTGCTGCCGGGCAAGGGACCGTTGCTCCTCGTGGTCGATGACGGCTGGGCGGCGGCATCGCGCTGGCCGGCCCGGCAGGAGGCGATGCGCCAGGCCGTGACCCAAGCCGCGCGGGAAGAGCGTGGAGTCATCCTCCTGACCACGGCACCGGCGGAAGGCGATCGCGCGCCGACGGTATCGGGCGTGCTCAAGCCGAGCGACGCGCGCGGGCGGATCGACGCGCTGAAACCCAAGCCATGGGCGACCGACCTGCCCGCCGCCACGAAGGCGCTGGCCGAGATGAAGCCGAACGGCAACTCGCCGGTGATCTGGCTGAGCGACAGCCTGCGCGGCGCGGGGACCGACGCCTTCGTCACGGCGCTGCAACGGTTCGGCCCCGTGCAGATGCGCCGCGACAGCAACGCCAAGATGCCCTATGTCCTGCTGGCGTCCGACGAGACCGACGCCAAGCTGGCCGCGACTATCCATCGCGCGTCCGCCGGCGCGCCCGAGCAGCGCATTGTCCGCGCGGTGGCGCAGGACGGCCGCACGCTGGGCCGCCAGATCGCGAATTTCGCCGCGGACAAGACGGAGACGACGGTCGCCTTCGACTTTCCGACCGAGATCCGCAACGCGGTCGCCCGGCTCGACATCGACGGCGAAGACAGCGCGGCCGCGGTCGCGCTGCTGGACGAGCGCTGGCGGCGGCGCCCCGTCGGCCTCGCCTCGGAACGCCCGGTTGGCAGCGGCCCGTCCCTTCTCAGCGAAACCTATTACGTCGAGCGGGCGCTGCGGCCCTATTCGGACATTCACCGCGGCCATATCGCGGACCTGCTGAAATCGCAGCTTGCCGTGATCATCATTCCGGACGAATACCCGATCAATGCAACCGAGCGCTCGGCGCTCGAAAGCTGGGTTTCCGGCGGCGGCCTGCTGTTGCGTTTCGCCGGCCCCCGCATGGCGCGCGACGAGACCGACCAGCTGACCCCCGTTCGTCTGCGCCGCGGCGGCCGCGCGCTGGGCGGCGCGCTGCTCTGGAGCAAGCCGGCGGAGCTGGCCCCGTTCCCGCCGGAGAGCCCCTTTGCGGGCCTTCAGATCCCCCACGACGTAACGGTATCCAGGCAGGTGCTGGCGGAGCCGGCGCTCGACCTTGCCGACAAGATCTGGGCCCGCCTGAACGACGGAACGCCCCTGGTGACCGCCGAGCGGAGCGGCAAGGGACGGCTCGTGCTGATCCACACGACGGCCAATACGAGCTGGACCACGCTGCCGCTGTCCGGACTTTTCGTCGAGATGTTGCGGCGGATCGTGGCGACCAGTCGCGGCGTCGGCGCGCAGCTTACCGGCGACCGGACGTTGCCGCCCGTCGAGACCCTGGATGCTTTCGGCCGCGCGATGGCGCCACAGGCGACGGCGACCGCTATTGCCGCGCGCAATTTCGCCCACGCGAAGATTGGGCCCGACCACCCGCCGGGCTATTACGGCACGCGCGACGCGCGTCAGGCGCTGAATCTGGGCCCGCAAATCGGCGCCATGCAGCCGCTCGCCGGGTTGGACGGCCGGGTCGATGTGTCCGGTTATGCGAGTTCGCAGGAGCATGACTTCAAGCCGTGGCTGCTGCTGGCGGCGTTGACGCTGTTTCTCATCGACATCGTCGCGACCTTGGCGTTGCGCGGCCTGCTCGTCGATGCCTTGCTGTTACGCCGGTTCTGGCGCGGCAAAGGCGTTGCCGGCCGCGCCGCGGTCGGCATCTTGCTGGTCGCCGTGCTGGCGGTCGCCACGGCGCGGGAGGGCTTCGCCCAGAGCCGATCGGCCGATGACCAGTTCGCGATCGAGGCGAGCGAATCCATGCGTCTCGCCTATGTCATCACTGGCGCGCGCGACGTCGACGCGGTCAGCCGGGCCGGAATGATCGGCCTGACCAACATGCTCAACCAGCGCACCGCGGTGGAAGCGGGCGCTCCCATGGGCATCAACATCGAGACCGACGAGCTCGCCTTCTTCTCCCTGATCTACTGGCCGATTACCGACCGGCAGGCGACGCCGGACGAGAGCGCCATCACCAAGCTGAACCGGTATATGGAGAATGGCGGAACGATCCTGTTCGATACCCGGGATCAGCAGTATACCGCCGGACAGGCCGGCGGCCGGACGCAGGCGCTGCGGCGCCTCACGCGGGGTTTGAACCTGCCGACGCTGGAGCCGGTTCCGCCGGACCACGTGCTGACCAAGGCTTTCTATCTCATGCAGGAGTTTCCCGGCCGATGGGCCGGCGGCCGGGTCTGGGTCGAGCGCGGCGACGCACACACCAATGACGGTGTCTCGAGCGTCATAATCGGCAGCAACGACTGGGCCGCCGCCTGGGCCATCGACGATGCGGGCCGGCCGATGTTTCCGGTGGTGCCCGGCGGGGAGCGCCAGCGCGAGATGGCGTTCCGCTTCGGCGTCAATCTCGTGATGTACACCCTGACCGGCAACTACAAGTCCGATCAGGTGCATGTGCCCGCCATCCTGGAGCGATTGGGACAATAAGGGATGACTTGGACATCGCTCGACTTCGCCCCCCTCGTGCCGCTCGCGGTGCTGATTCCCGCCTGTGTGGCGGGATTGCTGGTGATTTTGCTGGGATTTGCCGGCCGGGCCCGGGGCGCGGTGCTGCGCGCGATTGCCGTCGTCGTCCTGTTGCTCACGCTCAGCAATCCGGCGCTCGTCGAGGAGCAGCGCGAGCCCCTGAAAGACGTCGCGGCCCTGGTCGTCGACGAAACGCCGAGCGTGGATGTGGCGAATCGGAGCGCCGCCGTCCAAAAGGCCCTCGCGGATTATGAGGCGCAGCTTGGGCGTATGTCCGACTCACTGGAGCTTCGGGTTGTACGCGTACAACACAAGAATCTGTCGCAGGGCGCCGAAGGAACAAGACTAATCAGTGCCTTACAGCAGGCGGTTCGCGACGTCCCGGCCCGGCGTTTCGCCGGAGCGATCCTGCTGACCGATGGAGAAGTACACGATGTACCGAAGGCGCCGGACAAGGCCGGCCTGCCGGCGCCCATTCATGTCGTCCTCGCCGGCAAGCGGCAGGAGATCGATCGCCGCCTCGTAATCGTCCAGGCGCCGCCTTACGGCATCGTCGGGAAGGACGTGACGATGTCGATTCGCGTGGAAGATTACGGCAAGCCGTCCAACCTGCCGGAGAAACCCGCGGTCCTGACGATTCGCCGCGATGGGCGGAACTTGCGGACGGAGGAAGTCCCGATCGGCGTGGACCACACCCTTTCCTTCCAGCTGGATCATGGCGGTCCCACCGTTTTCGAGATGGCGGTGTCGCCGATCGAGCATGAGCTGACCTTGGCGAACAACAAGGCAGTCCTATCGGTCAACGGCGTTCGGGATCGCCTGCGCGTGCTCCTGGTCTCCGGCGAGCCGCATGCCGGCGAGCGGACATGGCGCAACCTCTTGAAGTCCGACCCGTCGGTCGACCTTGTCCATTTCACGATTTTGCGGCCGCCGGAAAAGCAGGACGGCACGCCGATCCACGAGCTGTCGCTCATCTCGTTTCCGACGCGCGAACTCTTCGAGGTGAAGCTGCATGAATTCGATCTGGTGATTTTCGACCGTTATCGGCGGCGCGGCGTGCTGCCCCCGGTGTACCTGCAGAACGTCACCGATTACGTTAAGAACGGCGGTGCGCTGCTGGCCGCAGCCAGCCCGACATTCGCGACCCCGTTCAGCATCTATCGCTCCCCGCTGCAAACGGTGCTGCCGGGCGAGCCGACCGGCGGCGTGGTGACCCGGGGCTTCCGGCCGCAGATTACGGATATTGGCTTACGGCACCCCGTCACCGCGGGGCTTCCCGAAGGTCCCGAAGGCCATCGTGACGGCCAACCGCGCTGGGGCCGCTGGTTCCGGCAGGTCGAGGTGGTTGCCAAGCGGGGCAACGTGCTGATGCGGGGGCTTAACGACGACCCGCTGCTCATATTGGATCGTTTCGGCAAGGGCCGCGTTGCGCAGATAAACAGTGACCACATGTGGCTCTGGTCTCGCGGGTTCGAAGGGGGCGGTCCGCAGGCGGAGCTCTTGCGGCGGCTAGCGCACTGGCTGATGAAGGAACCGGAGCTGGAAGAGAACGCGCTGCGCGCCCAGGTCAAGGACGGCAAGCTCGAGATCGAGCGCCGCAGCCTGAAGGACATCGACGCGAAGGTCGATATCACGGCGCCGGACGGCAAGGTCACCAAGCTGGAGCTTAGAAATACTGGCCCCGGTCGGTACGAGGCGACGTTGCCGGTTACGCAAACCGGCCTTTATACGGTCAACGACGGCGAGCATGTCGCCATGGCGGCAGCCGGCGCGCTCAATCCCTTGGAGCTTGCCGACGTGCGGGCAACGGAATCGCTCCTGGCACCGGTCGTCCAGGCGACACGGGGATCCATGCATTGGATGGTCGACGGCCTGCCGACCATCCGGCGGGTGGCGCCGGACCGGCGCACCGCCGGCCGCAACTGGATCGGCCTCGTGGCGAACGAGGATTATCTGGTCACGGGTGTGCGACGACTGCCGGCTATGCCGGCGCTTCTGGTGCTCGGCCTTTTCCTCTGCGCCGCCGCTTTCGGATGGCGCCGCGAAGGCCGCTAGCCGGTCACATTCCGATCGACTCCGGCGCGTTGCCTTGGCAGTTGGTTCGGGCTTCGGTCGCGATATCCGGCATTGCTCATCGCTTTCGAACGATCCGCTCCTGTCCCCGAGCCGCACCAAAAACGAAGCCGCCGGTCCTGGTCCTTGCGGACCGGAACCGGCGGCTTGTTTTGTTCGCCTAATCGGTTGGCTATTTCTGGTAGATGACGATTCCGCCTTCTCTCCCAGTCACCAGACCGGGACCCTTGCCAATCGCGCCCCCGCCAGAGGCGGTGTCGACATCGTCGCTGCCCCGCCATATGCCACAGGCGCCAAGCGCCAGCAGCGACAGGATTCCAAGAGCGAGGAGCAAGGACCGAAACATGATCGTCATTCTACACCAAAGCCTTCCCGATTAGAAGCGCTGGCGGAAACCACCACCGAAGAACCAGAGCCCGTCGGTGCTTATGCCGGAATCTCCGGTGCTGACGTCGAAGTAGCGCATGGTGACGAAGTAGTCGCCGCCCACGCTGTCGACCTGCTGCATCAGCATCAGCGAATAGGCCTTGCCGTCGCTGTTCTTGTAGTCGGTGTTACAGTACTTGCAGTACTCGAAGGCGAAATCGAGCGTCGTGGCGCCGAGCTGATTGACCTTCGTCGTGTAGAAGAGCGCCGGCGTCAGGTTGTAGGCCGAATTGTTGATCGTGCTGTGGCCTGAGCCAGCCAGATCACGCCACTTCGTGCCGGCCGACATTGTCGCGCCGAAGCCGATCGGAGTCAGTGCCGACACCGAGCCGTCGATTTGCGTGATCGCCTTGATCGTGCTGCCGTTGCCGAAGCAGGGGCCCGTGCTGCCAGCGCTTTGGCTGCCGTGGGTATGGCAGAAGCCGACCGCGCCCTTGATCTTGGTTCCGGCAAGCATCCCGGCGTAGTGCAGGGCCGCATCCATGTTGTTCTTGTCGATGAAGCCGATGCCGGCCTTGAAGCCGAAGAAAGTCGGCGTGTCATAGCGGATGCGGTTCTGACGGTTCGCGCCGTCCATCCAGTCGAACCAGTCACCGACCCCACCCAGTTGACGCGATACGGTGTTCGAATTCGAGCTCATTACCTCGTAATCGCTGATCAGCAGAGCGGTCGTGCCGCCGAGACGGCCGGAGTCGATCGCGCCAACGGTCTGCTGCTCGGCGGTGCCGTTCGAAGCGGTGTCACCACGGCCGATCCAGACCGCGCCGAACTTCTTGCTTTCGATGATCACGTCCAGGT
>CAZPFL010000138.1:0-13738 GCA_964585785.1 uncultured Rhodospirillaceae bacterium | reverse complement strand
CGCCTCGTCGAAGCATAAGGCGATAGGTGCGTAACCCTCTCCGCCGGACCGGGGAGAGGGTGGCGAACGCAGTGAGCCGGGTGAGGTGTCGACGCACAACGGAGCTTTCGCGTGAAGGAACCCCCACCTCACCCTGCCCTCTCCTCCCCCGAGGGAGGAGAGGGATTTTCTTCTAAGGTGAATTAGATTTACGCCGCTTCGTCGTCCCAGGCCTTTTTCGGGATCGGCAGGCCCGCGAAGTCCTTGTCGGTGAGCGGCTGGTTCGGCTTGATGCCGTTGTCTTCCTCCAGCAGCAGCATGAGCTGGCGCACATGCTGGGCCGGATGCCAGCAATGACGCTCCAGCACGTTGTGCAGCGGCTGGCGGCCGTAATAGCTGTCGATCTCGCCTTCGCAGGCCTTGTCGTCGAAACGGTCCCACCATTCATGCAGCCGCTTCTGCACCCGCTTGCCGTAGTCCACGAGGTCCTTGGTCGAATGGATCTCGGGCGGCGGCGGCTGGTTCAGCAGGTCGCGCGTCAGGTAGACGTCGTTCTCGACGACATCCATGAAGGCTTCTTCGAGCCGGAAGATGTGGTAGCAGAGGTTGCGGATCGGCCGCTGCCGGTTCCGCATGTTCTTGTCGAGCAGATCGTCCGGAATCTGCGCAACGAAACGCTGCGCCGCCGACATGATCATGTCGAGCTTGTCGATCAACTCCTGCGGCGACAGCTTCGGCTTGGTGTCGTAAGGCACCTCGAGAAAGGCGGCCAGGTCCTTGAGCATCTGCGCAAAGACCCACTTATCGCCGCGCGAGACAACGGGCACCGACCGGGCGCCGAGCGCACGCAGCTCCTTCAGGCCGTTCGGGTCGGCCTGAACGTCAACGGAAACGAACGGTATGTTGTGAGACGAAAGAAACTCTTTCGCACGCAGGCAGCTGGTTCACCCAGGGTGCCAAAACACCTTGTATGGGACAGTATCCAACATGTCGGGATCTCCTTTGGCCGGCACATTATCGCCAAGCCGTTGTCTTGCCTAGTCCTATTCCCTTTAATCTAGGCCGTTTGACACGATCCCGCCAAACCCTGTGACCCCGCGGCGACGTCCCGGCGCCGGCAAGGCCTCAATTCCTAATTTGCGATTGCAGCCCATCCTTCCGGCTCAATTTCGGGCCTTCCCACCCGGCCGAATGCCCAAAATACGGCCGAAAGCTACCCCGCCCGCACACGGGCAATTTACGCCCCGCGGCGGCGGCGATCGTGTTAAAGTTTCAGCATGCGCGTTTTGCACCGCATCGTCGCTGTTTTCGCGGTTTTCATCATCCTCGGTCTCAACGGCTTCGTCGCCCATGCCTCGGCCGAACCGGCGGATTCGTCCCTGGGAAGCGCCTCGCTCAAGGGCAAGTTCCTGGTCGCCAGCCCGAACATCGCCGATCCGCGCTTCGCGCATACGGTGATCCTGATCGTCAAGCACGATGCGACCGGGGCCTTCGGCCTGATCATCAACCGGCCGGTCGGCGTCGCCGAGGTGACGCCCGAGGAGCCCGTCTCCCATGGCAAAGGCGGCGCTGGGGCACCGCCGGATATCAAGCCGATGCATTTCTATGCCTTCCTCGGCGGCCCGGTGGAGCCGGACAAGGCCTTCATCATTCACTCCTCGGACTACAAGGTGGACGGCACGGTCGTGCTGACGCGCCACGTCTCCGTCACCGCCAACCTCCGGATCCTCGAGGACATCGCCGCGGGCAAGGGGCCGAAACAGACGCTCTACGTCGTCGGCTATGCCGGCTGGAGCGCGGGCCAGCTCGAGGAGGAGATGCGGCGCGGCAGCTGGTACGAGGCGCCGGTCGACGAAAAGCTGATCTTCGACGGCGAGGACGCCGAGGAAATCTGGGAACAGGCGATAGAGACGCGGATTCGCGGGATCTGACCGCGCTCGCGCGCCGCCGCGGTTGATCCAGGACAATCGCAATGCCGGGCGGGGTCCGCTAAAGTCGCGCGATCGAAACGAATGACAGGCCCCAAAGCCGTGAGTAACGACGACCCATATGACTGGCGCCGCCTGCCGGGCCAGACCGGCTTCATCGCCGAAATGCCCTATTCCGTCGCCTTCCTGCTGGCGGACCAGACCTACCGAGGCCGCACCGTGGTCTGGCTCAAGGAGCATTTCGACGATCCGGCCGACCTGCCCACCGGCCTGCGCAACGCGCTGATGAACGAGGTGATGTTCGTCGCCGAGGCGATCCGGCGCACGCTGCGCCCGGACCGGCTCAACTACACCTGCTTCGGTAACGCCGTCCCGCACGTCCACTTTCACATCATCCCGCGCTTCAGGACCGACCCCGACTGGGGCACGGCGCCCTGGCGCGAGAACGTGACAACCGGCCTGCCGGCAGGCGAGCTCGACGCGCTGGCCGCCCGCATCCGCGAGACGCTGGAAACGGTGATGACGGAGGATTAGGCGCTTCCGCCCAGCCCGCGAAATCGACTACCCTGACGGTGTTGGGCAAACGTGGAGGGCCGCCTGCATGGCCGCCAGCATATCCCAGGCCAAGACACGCCGCTTTCTGCGTCAGGTCCGGACAAACATCGCGTTCATCACCCCCGCGATCATCCTGCTCGCGGCGGGCTTCTTCCTGGCGTATCAGTTCGTCCGGCCGGCGCCGCCGCACACGTTGGTGATGGCGACGGGGTCCGAGGGTGGCGCCTACAACGCCTTCGGCAAGCTCTACGCCGAGCGATTCAAGAAGGAAGGCTTCGACCTCGTCCTGAAGCAGACCGCCGGCTCAGTGGACAATCTGGCGCTGCTCTCCGACCCGAAGGCCAACGTGCCGGTCGCCTTCCTGCAGGGCGGCATCGGCAAGCGGCGGGAGCATCGGAATCTCCGCTCGCTCGGCAGCCTCTACTTCGAGCCGTTTTGGGTGTTCGTGCGCGGCGTCAAACATCCCAAGCGGCTGACCGAGCTCGCCGGAAAGAAGATCGCCGTCGGCGCGGAGGGCAGCGGCACGCGCGCGATCGCCCTGCCGCTGCTCGCCGATAACGGCATCACCGCCGACAACGCGACCTTCCTCGACCTCGACGTCGCGGACGCGGTCAAGGCGCTCGCCAGCGGCGCCGTCGACGCCGCCATTTTCGTCGGCTCGCCGCAGTCGCGCGCCATCGGCGCCCTGCTCGCCATGCCGAATGTCGCGCCGATGAGCTTCGAGCGCGCCGATGCCTATGTGCGCCGCTTCAGCTATCTGTCCAAGATCGTGCTGCCCATGGGCACGGTCGACCTGGCCAAGAACCTGCCGCGCGAGAATGTCGTGCTGCTCTCGCCGGCCGCGACGATCGTCGTCTCGCCGGAGATGCACCCGGCGCTCGTCGACCTGATGCTGCTGACCATGCGGCGGGTCCACCGCGGCGGCGGCTTTCTCGAATCGCCCGGCGAATTTCCCTCGCCGAAATACGTCACCTTTCCGCTCGAGCCGGCGGCGCAGCGCTTCTACGAGCGCGGCCCGCCCTTCCTGCAGCGCTACCTGCCCTTTGCGCTAGCGAACCTGATCGACCGGCTGAAAGTCATGATCCTGCCGCTGATCACGCTGCTCTACCCGCTCTTCAAGCTGCTGCCGCCGATCTACAACTGGCGCATGCGGGCGCGCGTGACCCGCTGGTACAAGGAGCTGTCGGCGCTGGACGACCAGCTCAGCGCGCATTCCGTCTCTCGCGCCGAAGCGCATGAGCGGCTCGATGCGATCGAGCATTCGGTCGAGCGGGTTTCGATTCCCGCCGGTTTCGCCGCCAGCGCCTACACGCTCCGCCTGCACATCGACTATCTGCGCAGCAAGGTCGAAGGCCGGGCGAAGGAAGACGAGACGGCGCCCGCGGCCGCCATTTAGCTGGCGGCCGGACGGCAGGAATCTCCGAAAAAATAAGGACGTTTTAGCCCTTTCCCTTCGGCGCGCGGTACGGCGGCGCCGGGCCAACCCGGCCGGTGCGCGCCTTGCCGATCCCACCGGAGACCCCATATGTCCAGAGTGTCTACAGGCGTGCGGCGAGAGGGGAAATCCAAAACACGCGGGGTAAACACGCTATGGCTGAAGCTACAATTCGCGAAATCGTTGGTGTGTTCCGGGAAGCCGGCGCGCTGCGCAAGGCAGCGGACGAGCTGATGATCACCGGGTTCGATCGCTCCGAGCTCAGCATGCTGGGAAGCCACAAATCCATCGAGGAGAAGCTCGGCGACGCCACGCAAAACAGCGCGGCGCTCGAAGACAATCCGCGCGTGCCGATGCAAGCCTATTTCGGTCCGGACTCGCTGACCGAAGCGAAGGCGGCCATCGTCGGCGTGCCGGCTTTCGTCGGCGCCTGCGCCGCCGCGGCGCCGGCAATCGCGCATCACGCATCGCTGACGGAGATCGCCATCTGGACGGCGATCGGGCTCGTCGCAGGCCTCATTCTCGGTGCGATCAGCATGAAGCGGATCTCGGCGAAGACCTCGGGCTATCTTCGGGAACAGGTCGAGCATGGCGGCATCCTGCTTTGGGTGCGCGCGGTCACGCCGGAGAAAGAGGCGAAGGCGTTGGCGATCATGAAGCGTTGCGGGGCGAAGGACGTGCATGTCCACAATCGCCCGGTGATCAAGGAATGGGGCCTTGTCTACGGCTATCTCGACTGGCTGGCCGGCGACCGCCGCCCCTCGACCTAGCCGACGATGCGGAACGCGGGCTGGAGGGTCTAGACCTCTTCCATCGTCCAGGCCCAGCCTTCCCGTTCGGGTGGCGTGACCAGAACCGGGCAGGCGTTCAGCACATCCCATTCCGTATTGCGTAGCGCGTGGTGCTGGATCGCGTGGAAAATGCCGCCATGTGCCACGATCAGCGGACGGAGACCCGGCCGGTCCCAGCCCGTCAACGCCTGGTTGAGACCCGCGATGGCGCGCGCGAAGAAGGCTTCCCGCGTCTCCGCCCCCTCGGGCGCGACGCCCTGATACCAGTCGCCGAGCCCGGCTTCGAATGGTTTTCCTTCGAGCACGCCGAGCTTCGCTTCCATTAAGTCGTCGATCAGCGTCATCGGCAGGCCGAGCTCGGCATTGATGATCTCCGCCGTATGGCGCGCGCGCTGGAGCGGGCTTGCGAAGACCGCGCCGACCGGCTGCCCCGCGATGCGCCGCGCCGCGTCATGCGCCTGCGCGACGCCAGTCTCGCTCAGCGGCACGTCGGTCTGCCCCTGCACACGCCGCGCGGCGTTCCAGGTCGATTCGCCGTGCCGCACGAAGAAGAACGGCACCGGGTGGAGGGTGGGCGTGGGGCGGGCCATTACTTTTCCCAATGATCAATAGGCGAATGTTTCTTCCAGAACGCCGCAGAGCCTGCGGGCGGTCGTGTCCGTAATACGGCCGACACGGCGAAGGATGCGATGCCGGTCGATCGTACGGATCTGATCGACCGCAATTTGCCCGCTTTTCCCCTGAAAGCGAAGATTGACACGCGTCGGATACGGCCGCGAAGCGGTCGTCATCGGCGCCACAATGATGGTGCGAAGATAATGGTTCATCTCGTCCGGCGACACGACGACACAGGGTCGTGTCTTGCGGATTTCCGATCCGCGCGTCGGATCAAGCGATACGAGGCAGATGTCGAAGCGGCGAATCTCGCTCACCACTGCCACTCGCGCTTGTCCCAGTCCGTCGCCTGCTCGTCCCACAGCGGCTCATCATCGCCGCGTTCCGCCATGGCGGCGAAGGCTTCACCCCATCCGCCGCGGCGTCCGACCGACGGCGAGATCACAATCGTCTTGTCCTTGATCTCCAGCTCCACGGTGTCGCCGAGGCCGCATTGCTCTATTACCGGCTTGGGAATGCGGACCCCCTTCGAGTTGCCGATGCGGATTAGCTCAACCTTCATCCGGATATGCCTCGCCAAATCAATGTTATTACAATGTAATAACATTCGACCGCAAAATCAAGCTTATGGCGTCCCGTGGGGTACCCTCACCGGTACTGCACCGCGATGTTGCCGATGCGCTCGCGGGCGATGATGAGCTTGGAAATCTGCGCGGTGCCGTCGCCGATCTCGAGCCCGATCACGTCGCGCAGCCGCTGCTGGTGCGGCGAGTCCTTGGAATAGCCGGCGTGCCCGTGCACGAGCAGGCAGTTGTGGATGACGTCGGCCGCCGTCTTGGGCGCGAACCATTTGCACATCGCCGCCTTGTCCGTGTGCGGCTTTCCTTGATCGCGCAGCCACAGCGTCTCGTAGCAGAGCAGCCGCGCGGCGGCGAGCAGCGTCTCACCCTCGGCGAGCGGAAAGCTCACGCCCTGGTATTGCGCCAGCGGCCGGCCGAAGGTCTCGCGCTCCTGCACATGGGCCCAGCTCTCATCGAGCGAGGCCTGCGCGGCGGCGATGCATTGCAGGCCGATCAGCGCGCGGCTGTAGTCGAAGCCCTGCATCACCTGGTAGAAGCCGCCGCCTTCGCGCCCCAGCAGGTTCTCCGCCGGCAGCTCGACATCGTCGAAGAACAGCGAGCCGCGCCCGACGGACTCCGAGCCGAAATCGTCGAAGCGCGTACGCGTGAGCCCGGGCAGGTCCGCCGGCACCAAAAAGGCGCTGACGCCCCGCGCGCCCTCGTCCGGCTTGCCGGTGCGCGCGAAGACGACGAAGACATCCGCCTGGTCGGCGATCGAGATCGAGGTCTTTTCGCCATTGATCCGATAGGCGGCGTTGCCGGCGGGCTCGGCTTTGAGCTGTAGGTTGGCGGCGTCGCTGCCGCCGCGCGGCTCGGTCAGCGCGAGGCCGATCAGCGCCTCGCCCGCCACCAGCTTGGGCACCCACTGCTGCGCCAACGCGGGCGTTGCGTGGTCACAGACGATACGGCCGGACAGCCCGGTCAGCAGCGGCACATAGGCCATGTTGAAGTCGCCATAGGACAGCGCTTCGACGATCAGCCCGCTGGTCAGCCCGTCGAGCCCAAAGCCGCCGAAATCCTCCGGCAGGTCGGGCGCGATCAGCCCGAGCGATCCCATCTCGCGCAGCACCGCACGGTCGAGCCGCCCGCTCCGCGCGCAGGACTGGTAGCCGGGCAACAGCTTCTCGCGCGCGAACCGCTGCGCGGTTTCGCGGATCGCTTCCTGTTCGGGCGTGAACGCAAAATCCATGGACATGACCTTAGTCCAGGGACCCGGGCGGGCGGAAGGGCGATGTGGCACCCACGTTCACGACCGTCTCACCCCACCTCATGTTTCGACCGGCTCAACATGAGGCTACAGTGAGATCCTGAGAAATTGCCTACGGACTCCGCGCCATGACCGACGACCAGAAATTCGGCTTCACCGAGGACGAGCTGCGCACGCAGCCGACCGTCTTCCGCAGCGACCTGTTCGCGGGCAAGACGGTGCTGGTGTCCGGCGCGGGCAGCGGGCTCGGCAAGGCCATCGCCGCGCTGTTCGCCCGCCTCGGCGCCAAGCTCATGGTCTGCGGCCGCAACGAAGACAAGATCGCCCGCGCCGCCGATTTCTTCCGCTCGCTCGGCGCGACCGTCGAGCATCGGGCGATGACCATCCGCGACCCCGACCAGGTGGCGACGCTGATCGGCGAGACCTGGGACGCCTTCGGCGGGCTCGACGCGCTGATCAACAACGCCGGCGGGCAGTTCCCGCAGCCGGCGATCGACTATTCGGTCAAGGGCTGGAACGCGGTGATCGACACCAACCTCAACGGCAGCTGGTACATGATGCAAGCCGCCGCGCGGCGCTGGCGGGACGACAAGAAACCGGGCGCCATCGTCAACGTCGTCGCCGACATCTGGCGCGGCCTGCCGGGCATCGCGCACACGGCTGCCGCGCGCGCGGGCGTGGTCTATCTCTCCAAGAGCGTCGCCGTCGAATGGGCGCCGCTGAAGATCCGCGTCAACTGCGTCGCCCCGGGCTGCTGCGAGACTGAGGGCTACGGCGTCTATTCACCCGAGGGCGTGGCGACCTACGCCCAGTCCAACCCGATGCGCCGCAGCGGTGACGCGCAGGACATCGCGGAGGCCTGCGTCTACCTCGCCGCGCCCTCCGCCAAGTTCATCACCGGCGAAGTGGTGACCGTCGACGGCGGCCAGCAGATGTGGGGCGACCCCTGGCCGACCGGTCGGCCGGACTGGTTCAGGATTTGAGAAGCAGACGTTCGAGCTTCCTCCCCCCACCTAAATCCTCCCCCATCAAGGGGGAGGACTTTGAATAAATTAGCGCTGTCGTTATTCCCTCCCCCCTTGCGGGAGAGGGTTAGGGTGGGGGGTAACCCTCAATAACTCCGCGGCAGCCCCAGCACGCGTTCGGAGATGTAGCTCAGGATCAGCTGCGGGCTGATCGGGGCGATGCGGCAGATCAGGGATTCGCGGAGCAAGCGCTCGACGTGGAACTCCTTTGCGTAGCCCATGCCGCCATGGGTCATGACCGCCTGCTGGCACGCCTTGAAGCCGAGCTCGCCGCCGAGATACTTCGTCGCGTTGCAGTAAGCGCCGCATTCCTTGCCCGCGTCGTAGAGGCCGGCCGCGTTCATCGCCATCAGCCAGGCCGCCTCGAGCTCGCACCACAGCTCGGCCAGCGGGTGCTGGATCGACTGGTTCATGCCGATCGGCCGGTCGAAGACGACGCGGTCCTTGGCGTAGCGCACCGCGCGGGCCAGCGCGTTCTGACCGATGCCGATGCCCTCGACGCCCACCAGCACGCGTTCCGGGTTGAGGCTGTGCAGCAGGTAGCGGAAGCCCTTCCCTTCCTCGCCGATCAGGTCCTCGGCCGGCACCGGCAGGCCGTCGATGAAGACCTCGTTGGAATCGACCGCCTTGCGCCCCATCTTGGGGATCACGCGCACGTCGCAGTATTTCCGGTCGAGGTCGGTGTAGAAGATGCTGAGGCCGTCGGTCGGCCGCTGGCACTGCTCGATCGGCGTCGTGCGGGCGAGCAGCATGATCTTGTGCGCTTCCTGCCCGGTCGTGGTCCAGATCTTCTTGCCGTTGACCACGAAGCCGTTGCCGCTGCGCTCCGCCCGCGTCTTGATCTTGGACGTGTTGAGCCCGGCGTCCGGCTCGGTCACGCCGAAGCAGGTGATCTTCTTGCCCTGGATCAGGTCCGGCAGCCAGCGCGCCTTCTGCTCCTGGGTGCCGAAGACGACGATCGGGTGCGGGCCGAAGATGTTGATATGGATCGCGGACGCCGCGCTCATCCCGCCCGACGACCGCGCCACCGTGTGCATCAGGATCGCCGCCTCGGTCACGCCGAGAGCAGCGCCGCCGAATTCCTCCGGCATGGCGATGCCGAGCCAGCCCGCCTCCGCCATCGCCTGGTGGAAGTCGGCCGGGAACTCCCCGGTGTCGTCGCGATCGAGCCAGTAGTCGTCGTCGAAGCGGGCGCAGAGCCGCTCGACATTCTCGCGGATCGCTTCCTGCTCGGGCGTCAATGTGAAATCCATCCTGTCCTTCCCTAAGGCCGGTGGCCTGTTGTTTTGCGGGATATTACCGGTCGCCACCCCGGCCCGCCAAGGCTTCGGCTGCGGCCATACGGAGAATTGGCGTCGGAGGGCCGATCTGATCTACCCTAGCGGCAGCATCCGATCCCTGCGGCGCGCCGCCCGAAGCCGGGCGCCGGCCGTGCCGGACATCAAGCAAACATTCACACAGTCACTCACGAAAGGGAGGAAGACATGAAGGTGGGATTCATCGGGTTGGGCACCATGGGCGCGAGCATGGCCTCGAACCTGCAGAAGGCGCAGGTCAAGCTGGTCGTGCACGACGTGCGCAAGGAGGCGGCGAAGCAGCATCTCGCCGATGGCGCCGAATGGGCCGACACGCCGAAGGCGCTCGCCCAGGAGTGCGACGTCATCTTCACCTCCCTGCCGGGCCCGATCGAGGTCGAGGCGGTGGCGCTGGGCGCCGACGGTCTGCTCGCCGGCATGAAGAAGGGGGCCGCCTACTTCGACCTCTCGACCAACTCGCCGACCGTCGTGCGCAGGATCGCCGCCGAGTTCGAGAAAAAGGGCGTCTACATGCTCGACGCGCCGGTCAGCGGCGGCCCGCATGGCGCCAAGAGCGGCAAGCTCGCGCTCTGGATCGGCGGCAACAAGGCCAAATACGACGAGCACAAGCGGCTGATCGACGCCATCGGCGACCAGCCCGCCTATATCGGCGAGATCGGCGCCGGCTCGGTCGCCAAGCTGGTGCATAACTGCGCGGGCTACGCGATCCAGACCTGCCTCGCCGAGGTGTTCACGCTCGGCGTCAAGGGCGGCGTCCCGCCGCTGGCGCTGTGGGAAGCGGTGCGCATGGGCGCGCAGGGCCGCCGGCGCACCTTCGACGGGCTCAAGGACCAGTTCCTGCCGCACAAATACGACCCGGCCGCCTTCGCGCTGCGCCTTGCGCACAAGGACGTGACGCTCGCGACCCAGCTCGGCCGCGACCTCGGCGTGCCGATGAAGATGGCGAACCTCGCGCTCGCCGACATGACCGAGGCGCTCAACCGGCCCGGCTGGGACAAGCTCGACTCCCGCATCGCCATGGTGCTGCAGGAAGAGCGCGCAGCCGTCGAGATCAAGGTCGACCCGGAGGACCTCAAGGAAGCCCTCCGCCGCGACCCGCCGATCTAAGTGACGGAACTGTATTCCCTCCCCCCTTGCGGGGGAGGGTTAGGGTGGGGGACTAAGACAACAAACATTTTGTTATCGACCCCCCACCTAAATCCTCCCCCGCAAGGGGGGAGGACCTTATTTTCGCAAACTGAATTTGGAAGATGCGCCGGCTGGCGCTAGCACCAGCCGCAGCGCCCTTACGTCCCGAAGATTTCTTTCTGCCGGGCTTCGAGCTCAAGGCGGTAGCGCTTCAGCGTGTAGGCCTCGGTGATAAGGCCTTCGACCCGGCGCGTTCCTGCTGAATCGACGACGATGAGGATCTCGGTCTCCTGCTCTTCGAACAGGGGAAGCAGCCGGTCGATGGTCTTCACGCCCTCGACCCACGCGTCCTGGTGCGTCAGGATCGCGGCAATCGTCTGCGCCTCGGCCGCTTCCGGCGTCGTCAGGGACGGCTCAGCGTAGAGACCGGCCATATCGACCAACCCGGCGAAAGCGCCGTCGCGGTCGGTCGCGATGGCGTATTTGACGGTTCCGGGCGCATGGCGGTCCTTGAATTCGGCGATCGACATGGAGACCGGCACGACCGTGATGTCCTGGCGCATGAGGTTGCGCGCCGTGGTCTCGCGCGTCCAGCCGATGTCCGCGCCGCCGAGAACGGCCTCGCCGCGCAGATGGAAGCGCCACGTCGCGAAGGAATAGCCGAAGACCTGGCGCACCGTCAGCGTGGCGGCGACGACGCCGAGCAGAACGGGCCCGACGACGGAGAGGTCTTCGGTGACCTCGACCGCGAGCAGCGCCATGGTCATCGGCGCGCCGATCACCGCAGCCCCGAAGCTCGCGGTGCCGACGAGGCTCAGCATCCCCACGTCATCGGCCGGCACGAGGCCCGCCTTGACGCCCATCTCCGCGACGAGCGCCCCGGTTATTGTGCCCAGATACAGCGAGGTCGAGAACAGGCCACCGCGGAAGCCAGCGCCAAGCGAAACCGCCGAGGCGGCGACCTTGAAGACGAGGACGAACAACAACAGCCCAATGGGCCAGTCGGACTGCAGCACCATCTCCATGGCGCCATGGCCGGCCCCGAGGACATGCGGCGCGACGATCGCGATCATACCGACGATCAGGCCGCCGACGACCGGCCTGACGGCGATTGGCAGCCGGCTCGCCCTGGCAAGGCGCTCGGTGGCAGTGACACCCCGCATCAGGGCAATTCCGATCAGGCCGCAAACGATCCCGAGGACAAGCGACCCGACGATGTCGCTGTGCGTGCTGAGGCCCCAGGCCTCGAGCGGGATGCGGAAGGTATGGCCGACCAGGATCTGCGCCGCCAGGGTTCCGGAGACGGCGGCGGCGACGACCGGCGCCAGCGTCGGAACGGTATAGCTGCCGACGATCAGCTCGAAGGCATAAGCGGCGCCCGCAATCGGCGCGTCGAAGGCGCCAGCGATGGCCCCGGCGGTGCCGGCGCCGACCAGCAAGCGCACATCGATCCGGCGGCGCTTCAGAAACCGGCCGATCTTCGATCCGATGGCGCCGGCGATCTGGGTGTACCCGCCTTCGATTCCGAGCGACAGCCCGAAGCCGCTCGACAGCATCGATTGCACGGCGATGTACAGGCTGTCCGTCAACGACATGCGCCCGCCGTGCAGCGCGTTGGCTTCGATCGGGTCGACGATTTCATGCGCCCGCCGACGCCAGAGCCAAATTGTCGCACCGATGACGAGGCCCGCAATCAGCATCACCAGCAAGGTTCGCATCGCCGGCAGCTCGGCCGTGGTGCTGAGGCGCGCGTCGGGTTCCAGGCCGTAGAACCATCCGTGCAGCATTTCCGAGAGTACTGACATCAGCGATGAGATCGTGCCCGTGGTCGCGCCGACGAGACTGGCCACGACGACGAGCACGAGGCCGTTGTCACGCAGAAAGCGGCGTAGCTGCATCCGCTCGAGGCGGGCGAACGCCGTCCCCTTCCGGAGAGCGCCCTCACCGCGCGCCACCAATGTATCAAGCACGACGAAGCCCATATGCGGTCCCGAGATCGTTCGGTCAGGATGTCGGGTACGGCCGGACCCGGCGCGTCCCCGACAATTTCACGGTTGCCCTCGGTCGCCGGCCGACTGGCCGAAGGAGTCGTATCGGACGGCGCAGCGCCGGGCGGGACCGAAGCTAGGGGTCAGCCGGCGACGCGTCCGATTAACTGCTGAACATTGGTAGGGGCCGCGCAAGGATCAAGGGGCGGCGGTCGCCGGTTTCCGCTTGAGACCAAGCGCGAAGGCGCCGCAGCCGATAGCGAGCACCGCAACGCAGATCACCAAGAGCTTGGTGTATTTGTGCTCGATCCCGGTCAGCGGCTGGATCAGCGACAAATAGCCGCTCTCCTCGACCATGTAGAGCGCCGCCCCTGAGAGCGCCGCGGCAAAGGCGACGCCATAGGACCAGCGCGCCACGTCGCGCCCGCCCCAGACCGAGAAGAAGACGACCGGCGCGAGGAACATCGAAGCGGTGCCGCTGACCGCGACCGCGGCGTACAGGTCCTTGCTGCCGACATAGAGGAACGCCAGCCCGCCGATGAGGAACAGGACCATCGCGATGCGGCCGTTGTTCGGCGTCGGCGCGGCAAGCCGCATGTCCACGATGGTGAGCTTGGACGCGCTCGAGAAGGTCGAGTCCAGCGTCGAGACCGCCGAGATAATGAGCGCGATATTGAACAGGACCATCATCGGCTCGCCCAGGATACGGGTCAGCGTCTTGACCAGATCCTCGCCGCCGTGTTTCAGCAGCCCCGCCTCCACGCCGAGCAGGCCGAAGACGAGAATGCAGGCCGCCGAGAGCCAGCAAGCGTGGATGAAGCTGCGCCGCGTCGTGTCGCGGTCGGCGACGAAGCCGCGGTCCATCATCACCGGGTCGTGCATCGGGTAGCTCCAGATCTGCAGCAGCGCGACCGCGAGCAGCACCCAGCCGGGCCCCGTCGGGTCCGGGCTGCTGGCCAGCGCCGCCGTCCAGCCGAACCCCGGGAGACCCAATGCCTTGGCGAACAGGATCGCCACGACAACCAGCAGCACGCTCATCTGGAACACGTCGGTGCGGAGCGAGGCGCGCAGGCCGCCAAGCAGCGAGTAGGCCAATGTCAGCAACGCCGCCGCCGTGATCGACAGGATGTAGCCGGCCGAGCCCTCGTTGC
>CAZPFL010000137.1:0-13962 GCA_964585785.1 uncultured Rhodospirillaceae bacterium | reverse complement strand
CCCTGGCCGCGGGCAGCGCAACCTATGCCGCCGCCGCGGAAACACCCGTGCATGGCGGCATCCTGAACTTCGTCGTCGGCAGCACGATCCCGTCCTACGACGCGCATCAGGAAACGACCTTCGGCATGATCCATCCGATCCGGCCGTTCTACAGCCTGCTGATCCGGGTCAATCCGAACAATCCGTCGTCGACCACGGACTTCGTGTGCGACCTTTGCACGACCTTCTCGAAGGCCAAGGACGGCATGTCCTACACCTTCAATATCCGCCAGAACGTGAAGTTCCATGACGGCACGCCGCTGACGGCCGCCGACATCAAGGCGTCGCTCGACAAGATCATCTTCCCGCCCAAGGGCGTGCCGAGCTCGCGCAAGGCCTGGTACACCCAGGTCGCATCCGTCGAGGCGCCGGAGAAGTACAAGGTCATCGTGAAGATGAAGCGGCCATTGCCGGCGATCGTTCCCGCGCTCGCCTCGCCCTTCAACTTCATCTATTCCAAGAAGGACTTGGACGAGCACGGCTACAGCTGGCACAAGACGCACATCAACGGCACCGGCGCCTTCATCTTCGTGCAGGAGCAGCCGGGCGCCTTCGTCGAGGGCAAGAAGAACCCGAATTACTACGTCAAGGGCGAGCCTTATCTCGATGGCTTCAAGGCCATCCAGGCGCCGAAGATGTCGGTCCGCCTGCAGGCCATCCGCGGTGATCGCGCAGCGATCGAGTTCCGCGGCTTCCCGCCGAAAGCCCGCGACGACCTGGTCCACGCCCTCGGCAAGAAGATCACGGTCCAGGAGAGCAACTGGAACGTTCTGTTCGGCTATGGCCCGAACCAGAACGTCAAGCGCTTCCAGGACGTCCGTGTTCGCCAGGCGCTGGGTTACGCGCTCGACCGCTGGGGCAGCGCGAAGTATCTGTCGAAGATCGCCATCATCAAGGCGCCGGGCGGCATCGTCTTCCCGGGCCATCCGCTCGCAGCCAAGAAGAAGTGGCTCGAAGGGATGCCGGGCTTCGGTCTGGACGCCAAGGCGAGCAAGGCCAAGGCGCGCGAACTGCTGAAGGCGGCGGGCTATCCGCACCTCAAGGTGACGCTGTGGAACCGCGCCGTCGATCAGCCCTACAAGATCCTCGGCACCTGGGCGGTCGATCAGTGGCGTAAGGTCGGCATCGACGCCGATCAGTCGGTCGTCCCGTCCGGTCCGTGGTATGCGGGCCTGCGTCAGACGCGCGACAAGGACGTCGTGATCGACATCAACGCGCAGACGGTTGTCAACCCGCCGATCGACGTCTCCAAGTGGGTCGTCGGCGCCGGCAACAACTACGTCAACAACAAGGACCCGAAGACCACCAACCTGTATCTCGCCATGCTCACCGAGCCCGACCCGGAGAAGCAGTATGACAAGATGCGGGCGTACGAGAAGCAGGTGCTTCTCGACGAGGCGGACTTCGTGCCCGGCTTCTGGTGGTACCGGATCATTCCGTACCGCAGCTATGTGAAGGGCTGGAAGATCGGCCCGAGCCACTACGTCAACCAGGGTCTCGAGAATGTCTGGATCGATCCGAAGTTGAGGTAGCGATAGACGACATCGACTGACTCCTTAGCCGCCCCGGCTTCCGGGGCGGCTTTTTTTTGCGCCCGGGGGTCCGCTTGTTCTGCGAATTAGGGAACGGCTATACTACCTATTCGAGATGCCAGTTCCCGGCATCGCTAGGCTGCCGCCAAACAGGCCCTGGTCGGGCGCAAGAGCGCGGCACCCTGCGCGGCACCGTCGCAATCACAAAACACGGGCAGAGTCATAATTCGAGTTCGGAGGGACTCGAAGTGCGGGCCACGTGTGCGCGGATGGGGGCATCCAATAACAAGAACGGAACACCATCACCCTAAAGGAGTCAGGGAGAATGAAACCCTTTCAATGGAGAATCCTGCCTGCCGTCATGTTGGGCGCGAGCCTGACCGCCGGCAGCACGGCCGTCACGGCGGCGGAAACGCCCGTCCGCGGCGGAAATTTGGACTTCGTCGTCGCCAGCACGATCCCGTCCTACGACGCGCATCAGGAAACCACCTTCGGCGTGGTCCAGCCGCTGGCGCCCTTCTACAGCCTGCTGATCCGGCTCAACCCGGAAAACGCGATGTCGACCACCGACTTCATCTGCGACCTTTGCGAAGGCAAGTTCGAGACGGCGGCGGACGGCATGTCCTACACCTTCAACATCCGCAAGAACGTCAAGTTCCACGACGGCACCCCGCTCACGGCGGCCGACATCAAGGCGTCGCTCGACAAGATCATCTTCCCGCCGGAAGGCGTGCCGAGCTCGCGTAAGGCCTGGTACACCCAAGTGGCATCCATCGAGACGCCGGAAAGCTACAAGCTGGTGATCAAGATGAAGCGGCCGCTGGCGGCGATCGTCCCGGCCCTCGCCTCGCCCTTCAACTTCATCTATTCGAAGAAGGACCTCGATACCCACGGGTATAGCTGGCACAAGAAGAACATCAACGGCACGGGCGCCTTCCGCTTCGTGCAGGAGCAGCCGGGCTCCTTCGTCGAGGGCAAGCGCAACGACGACTACTTCGTCAAGGGCCTGCCCTATCTCGACGGCTTCAAGGCGATCCAGGCGCCCAAGATGTCGGTGCGGCTCCAGGCGATCCGCGGCAACCGGGCGGCGATCGACTTCCGCGGCTTCCCGCCAAAGGCGGTCGACGATCTCGTCAAGGCCATGGGCAACAAGATCAAGGTCGCGGAAAGCGACTGGAACGTGGTGATCGGCATCGGGCCGAACCAGAAGATCAAGCGATTCGCCGACGTGCGCGTCCGTCAGGCGCTCGGCTATTCGCTCGACCGCTGGAACGGCGCCAAGCATCTATCGCAGATCGCCATCGTCAGGACCGTGGGCGGCATCGTGTTTCCCGGCCATAAGCTCGCGGGCTCGAAGGAATGGCTCATGACGATGCCGGGCTTCGGCACGGACGTCAAAGCTGGCCAGGCGAAGGCGCGCCAGCTCCTCAAGGAAGCGGGCTATCCGAACCTCAAGGTGACGATCTGGAACCGGGCGGTCGACCAGCCCTACACCATCGTCGGCACCTGGTTCATCGACGAATGGCGCAAGGTCGGCATCAAGGCCGATCAGAAGTCCATGCAATCGGGCCCGTGGTATGCCGGGCTGCGCCAGACACGTGACTTCGACGTCTGCATCGACATCAACTCGCAGACGGTGATCAACCCGCCGATCGACGTGTCCAAATGGATCAAGGGCGCGGGCAACGACTACACGAACCATCAGGACGACAAGACCACCGAGCTTTATCTCGCCATGCTCAACGAGCCGGACGAGACGAAGCAGGCGGAGAAGATGCGCGCCTTCGAGGGACGCGTCCTCAAGGACCAGGCGCACTACATTCCCGGCTTCTGGTGGTACAAGATCACGCCGCACCGGACCTACATGAAGGGCTGGAACGTGGCGCCGAGCCACTATCTCAACCAGCAGCTCGACACGGTCTGGATCGATCCGAAATTACTGTAACGCCGCTGTCGCGGCCAATAGACCCCGCTCCCCTCACCGGGAGCGGGGTTATTCTTGCGCGGACGGCGCGCGCGCGAGCGTCCGCGATACCACGGCGTCGGGCAGGAAAATCGTCACGGACGTCCCGACCCCGACCTCGCTTTCGATGGTCAGCGTGCCGCCATGCATCTGGATCAGGGATTCGGTGATGGCGAGGCCGAGCCCGGTGCCTTCATGCGCCAGATAGGCGTGCTCCGACCGGCCCTGCACGAAGGCCTCGGTCAGGGTCGCGATCTCCGATTTCGGAATGCCGATCCCCGTGTCCGAGACGACGATGAAGACATCCGCGGCCTGCACCTTGAGCGACACCGTCACGCGCCCGCCGTCATTGGTGTATTTCAGCGCGTTGGACAACAGGTTCAGAATGACCTGCTTGATCGCCCGCACATCGGCATCGACGAAGGGGTAGTCGGCGCCGACGTCCAGCGTGACCTTGATCGCCTTGCGGGTCGCGGTCTCGCGCGTGATCTGCAGGCAGCTTTCCACCACCGCGACCAGATCGAGCGCCTTGCGCGTCAGGATATACCGGCCGGCCTCGATCTTGGAGAGATCGAGCACGTCGTTCACCAGCTCGAGCAGGTGCAGCCCGCTGCTGTAGATCGCGGACGCGTATTCGACGTAACGGGCGCTGCCGAGCGGGCCGACGATCTCGCGGCGCATCGAATCCGAGAACCCGATGATCGCGTTCAGCGGCGTCCGGATCTCGTGGCTCATATTCGCGAGGAACTCGGATTTCGCGCGGCTCGCCTCCTCCGCCCGCTCGCTCTGCAGGCGCAGGCGCCGCTCGCTCTCGCGCAGGGCCTTTTCGGTGCGCACTCGCTCGGTGATATCGGTTCCGGTGCCGCGATAGCCCTTGAAGGCACCCTTCGGGTCGAAGATCGGCTTGCCGCTGATCGACAGATGCAGGGAATGCCCGTCCGTGCCCGGCGCCGGGTGACGGAAATCCTGGAAGGGCTGATGCGCTTCGATCTCGCAGATGTGTTGCTCCCAGGCTTCCTTGGTGGCGACCTCGTCGATCAACGCGCTGTTGGTCGCCAGCAGCTCCCGCTGGCTGCGGCCGAGCAAGTCGGCGGGGACGATACCGGTGACGCGCTGGAAGCGCTCCGACAGGAAGCTGAAGCGAAGGTTCGCGTCCATCTCCCAGAACCAGTCGGTATGGGCCTCGGCGAAGTCGCGGAACCGGCGCGCGCTTTCGACCAGATCGACCTCGAAGTTCTTGCGCTTGGAGATGTCGACGAGCCACCCGGCAAGCCCGGTCGCGTGCCCCGTGATCTCGTTGGGCGAGACGATGCAGCGCAGCCAGATCTCGCGTCCATCCGCCGCGGTGAAGCGCAGCTCGAAGTCCGGAACGTCGTTCTCCCGCAGCGCACGGGCAAGAAGCGCATGCGCCCGATCGTAGTCTTCCGGGTTGAGCCGGCTTTTCCAGACCCCGTCTTCGTACCAGGACTCGCAGGGATAGCCGAGAACGACCTCGGCTTCCGATGAGATGGAGGTGATCCGCTTGAGGTCGGGGTCCATCTTCCAGAAGATCGACCGCAATGCGTCGATCAGGCGCACGCAGTGCGCGCCGCCCGGCACACCGCATTCCGCGATGCGCCACGCGGCGAAATCCGCCGAGATCCGCTCGCTTACCAGACGCAGCAGCGCTCTCGCCTCGGGGCCGTCCTTGCGGTCCCGATCGTCCATCGCAAAGACATGGCCCGCGGGCGCGCCCGTTGCGTCCCGGAAGACTTCGGCCGCGAAGAAGCGCGGCGCGCCGCCGGCGAACAGCGGATCGTCCGGAAACGCGGCCCGGAGATCGCCCCGGCGCCAGCAAACGCCCTCCGCCCCATCGCCCTCGTAAAGCGCCGCCGCGGCGCTTCCCGACAGCGCGACCGGCACGGCCGGCGCCGGGGCGCCGTCGGCGCGAAAGACCAGCATGGTCAGGCCGTCCGCGCCGGCCGACCGCTGAACGACGCCCGCCCAGCGGCAGCCGAGCCCGATTTCCAGCCCCCGGGCGGCGACCTCAAAGGTAGGCGGCCCCGGCGCCGCGCTCGAGCGCGCCAGGAAATCGACCGCCGTGCGGAAATTGCGCCGGCTCATCGCAGTAGAACAGCCCTTGGCCAAGTAAAAAGCGCGGAAACCCTAATTTGGAATTGCTTTAGAACGCGTTAAGCTATTAGCAGGGCCCGCGCCGGGACCGGCCGCCATTGGAAAAAATTCACATTAAGGCTTGCCGGCCGCGGGCGATTTCACTACCTATCGTGGCCATGCCCACAGCCGAATACCGGTCTCGGATGAAAGTGGTATGGCGCTCGATCTGTCACATCTCAGGGTCCTCGTTGTCGACGACAATGACTTCATGCGCAAGCTGCTGAGGGACTTGCTCTGGTCGCTCGGCTGCCAGCTCGACAACATCCATTTCGCCGCGAACGGCAGGGATGCCCTCGGGATGATGCGGGACCGCACCTTCGACGTCATTTTCTGCGATATCAACATGCGGCCCATGGACGGCAAGCAGTTCACCAGGCATGTCCGCATGGCGCCGAAGAGCCCGGACCCCTATGTGCCGATCATCATCTGCACCGGGCACGCGGAAATCGAGCATATCTGCGACGCGCGGGACGCCGGCGCCAATGAAGTCCTGCGCAAGCCGATCACCATCACCAACGTCTATGAGCGCATCCGTGCGATTGTCGAGCGCCCGCGGCCCTTCGTCCGCTCGGACGGCTATCACGGCCCGGACCGGCGGCGACAGGATATGCCCTTCCAAGGCCCCGACCGGCGAAAAACGGACCATTTTTCCGTTTAATATTAATTAGTTGAACATTATCGCTGAGATCCAATCTTAGATAAGGCCGGTTGGCCTCGGATCGCACCCGATTCCTTAAGAGATTGTTAAGAACCCCGCCAATATGCTTTCATGCCATCGGGGGATCGCGAAATGTAAAAGAGCGGGTTAAGCCGCTCGCGTGTGGGAGCATTTACGATCATGGGGAAGAAATCGAAGTCGCCGGGGGCGACAGCATCCCGGCGATGTCCTTTCGTTGCCCTGGCCGCCGTCGCGGCGGCGGGGCTGATGCTGCAGGCCTGCGGGACCACCGAGTCACATTACGCGCGCGCGCCGCGCCCGGCCATCGCCAGCGCACCGCAATACTATTCCGGCGGCGCCGGCCAATCGCGCCGGTCGCATTACGATGCCGTGGGCATGGCCTCCTGGTACGGCCGGCCCTATCACGGGCGGCGCACCGCAAGCGGCGAGGTCTACAACATGTATCGGATGACCGCCGCCCATCCCACGCTGCCGTTCGGAACGCGCGTCGCCGTGACCAATCTGGAAAACGGCCGCACCGTGATCGTCACGATCACCGACCGCGGGCCGTTCAAGGGCAACCGGGTCATCGATCTGTCCCGCAAGGCGGCCAGTAAGCTCGGCTTTCTCAATCAGGGCCTGACCCGGGTCGGCATGCGCGTCATCGGCGCCGGCCACGGATGACCGTCTGACCGTCGCTCAGCGCTGCGTCCGCACCCGCTTGGGACAGGGCCGCTCGATCTTGGCGTCCGGATCGAATTCCGATCGGTCGATATGGGCCAGGCTCTTGCCGTAGATATGCAGCGAGAGCGTCGGCGTATCGCCGTCATTGCGCACGCTGTGGATGTCCTCCGGCAGAAAGGCGACGACGTCGCCCGGCGCCACGACCACCTCGTGATGGGCGACCAGGTCCGCATAGCCCGCGCGCGAGCCGTCGTCGCGGCGTTGCCAATTGACGTTCGTCTCGTGGCCGTCCAGCCCGACGACGACGCCCCAGGTCTTGTGGTTGTGCGGCTTGACGCCCCGCCCCGGCAGCCAGGCGATCGCCTCGACCAGCAGGCTGTGATCCGGCTCCTCATGCAGGATGTTGATGCCGAACCCCTGATCGGCGTCGCAATCGTAGAATTCCTTGCGGCGAAGCCCTTCGTCCGCGGTGACGCGGCGCGCCAGCGGCATCACCTGCTTGATGATCTCGCGGTTGTCGGCCGTCTTCGCCACGATCTTGCGCAGATCCTGGACGAGGTCTCCGACCGAATAGGTTTCCTGGCTGACTGACACCGGCGCTCTCCCGTTCGATGCAATGACTCGTTCGTCCGGTAATTTTGACGGAAGCGTCCGGGCGCTGGCAAGGGTCAGCGGGTCACAGCCGCGCCGTTCGGGACAGCGCCGTTCGGGGCGGCGCCATTCGGGGCAAAACCGGGGGCCGGCGGGGCCGGCCGGCTGTAATAGCCTTGCGAATATTGCTTCCATTCGCGGGCGTTGCCGGAGAGCACCATGACCCGGCCGATGTCGACCGACCCGATGTAGCATTTCGCCATGATCTCGCCGACCGAGCGTATCCCCTGATCGACGCAGCGCACGGCGTTGTCGGCGATGATCGTCCTGAGATAGCGCTTGGCGAGATAGCCCTCGCGCGTGTTCATCTCCGGCGCGTCGATGCCCCAGAGGCGGATCGGTTTTCCGGCGACGACGATCGAATCCCCGTCGATGAGCACGGGCTTGCCTTCGAGCTCTTCGGCCCGAAGTCCCGTCAGCGGCACCGCAAGACACAGCGCCAAGACAATCCACATCCCCCGCATGCCGGCATGATAGCGGAAAGGTTCTCTTAACGCATTGTTTTAAATAAATAATTTTAGTAAAATGCTGGACAGTTGACGGCCGGCTACCGTGCGGAGGCGTGGCGTCTCAGACCTTCCGCGGAACAGTCTGCGGCGACATCTCAAGATTCCAGGATAGATAGGCTGTCCGAAAGGAAAAATGGTCGGAGCGGCGGGATTTGAACCCACGACCCCTTCACCCCCAGTGAAGTGCGCTACCAGGCTGCGCTACGCTCCGACTCGACCGACCTCGGGGCCCCGAAGGCCCGACACCTTTTAACGCCCGGATGCGGCGGGCGCAATCCATCCGGCGGATTCGCCAGCCCTCCCCGTCGACCCCGGCCGTCAACCCCCGGACCGTCAACCATTGTCGGGCGGCAGCATCTCCCGGAGCGCCACCAGCTCGGCGAGCACGGCACGCAGAGCCGCGCGCGTTTCGGGATCCAGCCCGCCGGCCGGCCGCGCCGACGCTTCGGGCGCCGGTGCCGGCGTCACGGCAGGTTCCGGGGCGGTGGCCGGCGCCGCGGCGGCCGCGGCCGTGGCGATGGCCGCCCCCGCATCCGTCTGCGCCTCGGGCCGCGCCTCCGAAACGCCCGCCAGCACGGCCTTGACGCCGTTCTGCCGCAGCAGGCGCTGCACGCCTTTGATGGTGTAGCCTTCGGTGTAGAGCAGCTCGCGGATACGCCGCAACAGCGCCATGTCTTCCGGACGGTAATACCGGCGCCCGCCGCCACGCTTCAGCGGCTTGATATGACTGAATTTCGTTTCCCAAAACCGCAGCACATGCTGCGGCACGTCAAGCTCCTCCGACACTTCGCTAATGGTACGAAAAGCCGACGCGGATTTGGCAGCAGATCCTCGCCGCGATGCGGGAGCCATCATCGGGTCCACCCTCAGGACCTGAGTACCGATTCGATCTTATTCAGGCTCTGATTGATTCGGTTTTTGAGGACATGGCTTGGCCGAAACACCAAGACCTTGCGTGGTAATATTGGAACCTCTTCGCCGGTTTTCGGGTTTCGGCCGATCCGCCGCCCCTTCTGCCGGACAAAAAAACTGCCAAATGAAGAAATTTTGACCATATCGCCGCGCGTCAAAGCAGTTGAAATCTCGTTCAGCACGGCCTCTACCAGGTCCGCAGACTCATTCCGTGACAGGCCCACCTCCTGATACACGGCTTCCGTGAGTTGCGCCCGGGTCAAGGTTTTGCCCGCCATCGATCTCCCCCTGTAAACTTACCCTTGTTAACGTACTCGCGGGACCATCGGACAGTCAATTCCAAAGGCTTGGCATCACTGCATTAAACCGATCCCTGAGAAAATTGCTGAAGCGCTACGGCTCACCAGCGCAGCAAAACCGAACCCCAGGTGAAACCGCCGCCCATCGCCGTGAGCGACACCAATTGCCCCTGCTTGAGCCGGCCGTCCGCGTCCGCTGCAGCCAGAGCGAGTGGAATTGTCGCCGCCGACGTGTTGGCCTGGCTGTCCACGGTGACGACGATCTGCTCCGGCTTCAGCGCGAGCTTTTTCGCCATACTGTCCATAATTCGGATATTTGCCTGATGGGGCACAACCCAATCGAGATCATCCGTCGCCAAGCCGTTGTTGCGGAGCGAAATTTCCACCGCCTCCGCCATCCGCGTCACGGCGTGGCGGAAAACCTCCCGGCCCTGCATGCGGAGATGGCCCGCCGTCCCGGTCGTCGACGGGCCGCCGTCGACATAGAGCATCTCGTAACCCGCGCCGTCCGAGAACAGATGCGTCGACAGGATGCCGCGGTCGGAGTTTTCCCCGCGCCCGTCAGCGGCGCGCAGCACGACCGCGCCCGCCCCGTCGCCGAACAAGACGCAGGTCGACCGGTCGTGCCAATCGAGAATGCGGCTGAAGGTCTCCGCGCCGATGACCAGCGCGGTGTCGGCCTGGCCCAGGCGGATCATGTTGTCCGCCATGGCCGTCGCATAGACGAAGCCGCTGCAGACCGCCTGCACGTCGAAGGCGGCGCCCCGCTTCATGCCGAGCCCGGCCTGGACGCGCGCCGCGGTGGCGGGAAAGGTGTTGTCCGGCGTCGCCGTCGCCAGCACGATCACGTCGATGTCGTCGGCCGTGCAGCCGGCCCGCCCGAGCGCTTCGCGCGCCGCGTTCAGCGCCAGATGCGAGGTGAACTCGCCCTCCGCCGCGATGTGGCGCTGGCGGATTCCCGTGCGCTGGCGGATCCATGCGTCGGAGGTGTCGATCGTTTGCGAAAGGTCGTCATTGCTGACGACATGCCGGGGTAGGTATGCCCCGCAACCGAGAACGATTGATCGGCGCATGCTTATATGACCGCCGCGCTTCGATCGGGCTCGTCGGTACCCTTGAGACGCTCGAAGTCGTCGCGGATCTTGGATTGAAAGCCGTGCGCGACCATGTCGGCGGCCACGCCGATAGCGTTTGCGAATCCTACGGAGTCGGTGCCGCCGTGACTCTTCACCACGATCCCGTTCAGACCGAGCAGCATCGCGCCGTTATATCGCCGTGGATCCATTTTGTTTCTGAGGTTGTTGATCGCGCCACGGGCCAACAGGTAGCCGAGCCGGGCAATCCAGCTGCTGAGGAAGGCCTGCTTGAGCATCTTGGTGTAGAAATTAATCGTTCCCTCGGCCGTCTTGAGCGCGACGTTGCCGGTAAAGCCGTCGGTCACGACCACATCGACCGTTCCCGCGCAGATATCATCGCCTTCGACGAAGCCGCGAAAATCGATCGGCAGGTCGGAATCACGCAGGATCCCCGCGGCCTCACGCACCTCCTCATTCCCCTTGAGGTCTTCCACGCCGATGTTGAGCAGTCCGATGGTCGGCTGCTCGAAGCCGAGCACGGTGCGGGCGAAAACCTCGCCCATGACCGCGAACTGCACCAGGTTGTTGGCGTCGCATTGCACGTTCGCGCCGAGGTCGAGCATGCAGCATTCGCCACGGAGCGTCGGAAAAAACGTCGCGATCGCCGGCCGGTCGATGCCGGGCAGCGTCTTCAGGACGAATTTCGCGATCGCCATCAGCGCGCCCGTATTGCCCGCCGACACGACGCAGGAGGCATGGCCGTCCCGGACCGCGTCGATCGCCAGCCGCATGCTGGAGTTCCGGCCGGACTTGATCGCGGTCGACGGCTTGTCGTTGCTGCTGATGCGCTCGTTCGTGTGGTGGATGGTCGTCGCCGCGGCAAGCGCCGACTGCTTTTCCAGCAACGGCCGCAGGCTTTCCTCGTCGCCGAACATGAGGAATTCGACGTACGGCATGCGCTCGCGCGCCAACGCGGCGCCGGCAACAACCATATCGGGGGCACGATCGCCCCCCATGGCATCCAGCGCAATGATAACCCGCTCCGACACGATCGAATTCGCCCCCCTTAACCGATCCTGCGGCGTTTAAACGGTCTCCGCTTCGACCACCTCGCGACCGTCATAATAACCGCAAGCCTCGCACAGGTGGTGGGGCCGTTTCAATTCTCCGCAATTCGGGCATTCGGCGTAGGACGCCGCCTTCAGCGCGTGGTGCGACCGGCGCATGTTACGTCGCGACGGTGTCGTTTTCCGCTTTGGTACGGCCATAAGGCCCTCTCTCGATTTCTGGCAGTTTTGCGCGAAAAATAAGCCGGTTAAATAGCCAATATCTGCCCTGACAGCAAGCTGAATGCGGCTCTCAGGGTTCCTTTTTGCCAAGCGAAGCCAGTATTGAGAAGGGGTTATCGGGGTTGACCCCGCCCTCCTGCCGCGCCGGTTCGGACCAATCGAGCGGCTCAAGCCCCGCTTTCCGGGGGTAAGGATCCAGGGCCACCGACAGATGCTGCGCGACGAGCTCGCCGAGCTCGATGCTGTCACCGTCCAGCGGCTCCGGCGGGTCCGGCTGGTCGAGATGAAAGACTTCTTCCGTTCCGTCGGCCGCCGCCGGCGCATATTCCGCCTCGATCGGCTCGTCGATCTCGCTTGCGACCGGGTCGAGGCTCACCACGCAGCGCTGCACGACGGAGGCCTGGAACCGGCCCTTGACCCGGATCGGGATGCCGCTCAGCGCCCGGGTGACCGTGAGCTGGCCCACCAGCCGGTCGAGCGCCAGCAGGTCGAACCGCGCCGCGAGTCGGCGCCGTTCCTCCGGATCCGCCTCGAGCGCGACCAACGATCCCTTCGGATCGATGTCGTCGATCGCGAAGGGCCGGGAGAATTCCAGCGGAATGTCGTGGAATTCGTTCATTCTTCGGTCTCCTTGGCCGCGCCTGCCGGGGGCGCCCCAAATCCGGCCTGCCCCGCGCCAAGCTGCGCGATCGGCTGGCCATCCAACGCCTCGGCCGCCCGGCGCACATAGCGCAGGACGGCATCGACCTGCCGGTCGGCCGGCACTGTTGCGGCATAGAGGTTTCGCTTCAGGACAGATATCAGCATTTCATCGCCCGTCTGCAAGGCCTCTTCATAGGCGCCGAGCCGGCCGTAAAAGCCCTCCATCAGGCGTTTCACCTTCTTGCCGACGGAAAGATCGCCCACGCCCATCTCCCGCAGGTTGCGGTCCATGTCCTCCACCACGGCGTCGCACAGCGCCTGGGCCAGCGGCCGGCCGGCGACATCCTCCTTCAAGCGATGCATCACGAGGAAGACATGCAGGACGATCAGGTCGAACCGGCCCGTCGGCGTATCCGGCACACCCCAGTCGGCATAGAAGATCGGCTCGCGCGCCCGCGCCACGGCGGCGGCATACAATTGCCGCCCCGCCGTCTTCTCCGGACGGGGCCGAAATATCTGGCGCAAGCCCAGCACGATCGTTCCTTCTTCCCTTTATCGCGTTCCACTTTGTCGCGGCCCGCTCACCCGGCGGCCGGCAGGTTTCATTGCGCCGCCGTCGCCGATATATTAGTAGATGCGCCGGTATTGCAACGGCGCAAGCGCCGCAGAGGCGCATTTCCGCGGAAAGGACACCATGGCGATTGCCCGGTTTTCGCTGATCATCGCCCTCGTCGCGGCGCTCGCCGCCTGCGAGGCGCGCCGGGAAGTCCGCGGCAATTACCTGACCGACACCCAGCTCGCCCAGATCAAGGTCGGCACCACCGACCGCGCGACGGTGGTCCGCGTCCTCGGCCCGCCCTCGACGGAGGGAACCTTCGACCAGCATGTCTGGTACTACATCGGCCGCCAGACCGAGGATTGGGCCTTTCTCGATCCGAAAGTCCTCGATCAGCGCGTGCTCGCCGTCTATTTCAACGACAAGGGCGTCGTCGAGCATGTCGAGCGTTACAGCTACGCGGACGCCCGCCACGTGGACATCGTCCAGCGCGAGACGCCGACCTCGGGCCACAAGATCGGCTTCTTCGAGCAGATCCTCGGCAACCTCGGCGTCCTCGGCGGCGGCACCAGCTCGTCCAGCAGGCCGGAGCCCTGACGCACCGCCCCGTTTTACGCGCCGCATGACAAAGGCCCCGGAGCGCGCCGCTCCGGGGCCTTTTTCTTAATCGGGCGGTTGCTTCGCTCAGTGCGCCAGGATGGCCAGCAGCAGCAGCGCCACGATGTTGGTGATCTTGATCATCGGGTTGACCGCCGGGCCCGCGGTGTCCTTGTAGGGGTCACCCACCGTGTCTCCGGTGATCGACGCCTTGTGGGCGATCGATCCCTTCCCGCCATGGTGGCCGTCCTCGATCATCTTCTTGGCGTTGTCCCACGCGCCTCCGCCGGAGGTCATGGAGATCGCCACGAAGATGCCGGTGACGATGACGCCGAGCAGCAGGCCGCCGAGCAGCTCGCGGCCGTTGTTCACTCCGAAGATGAAGGCGGTCACGATCGGGA
>CAZPFL010000136.1:0-13992 GCA_964585785.1 uncultured Rhodospirillaceae bacterium | reverse complement strand
AAGGGCGCGTCCTTCGTCGAGATTTTCCAGAACTGCATCGTCTACAACGACGGCGCCTTCGCGCAGTTCACCGACCGCGCCGTTGCCGCCGACACGCAGGTCCATGTCGAGCACGGCAAGCCGGTGTTGTTCGGCAAAGACAACGACAAGGGCATTCGCCTTAACACCCGGACCCTCAAGCTCGAGGTGGTCAAGCCGGGCGAGAACGGGGTGAGCCTGGACGACATCCTGGTCCATGACGAGACCAACAAGGTGCTCGCGACCCTGCTGGCGCATATGCAGCCGCCGGCCTTCCCCGTTGCCTTGGGCGTGCTCTACTGCGAGGACGGCCCGGAATACACCACCGCCGTTTACGATCAGGTGGCAGCGGCCAAGGCGAAGAAGAAGGCGGTACCGATGGACGAGCTGCTGCACAGCGGCCATACCTGGCGCGTCGGCATCTGACGGCTGCGTCCGGACGAAATCCGGGGCCGCCGCCCGGCCGGCGGCCCCCATTCACCCGCATCCCATTGCGGCGAATTGCCCGCTGGCAACAGCGGCCTCCAGCACCGATAGTGCGGCCATGGCCGAGCTGACCAACCATCATCCTGCCGGCACGATCGCGCGCCCGACCGGCACCGCGCGCGGGGATCGCGCGGTCATCGCCTGGCTCTTCGTCTGCGCCGGCATGGTCGTGCTGATGATGCTGGTCGGGGCGATCACGCGGCTGACCCAATCCGGCCTTTCGATCGCCGAGTGGAACCCGCTGATCGGCGCCCTGCCGCCGCTCTCGGAAGCCGAGTGGCACCGTATCTTCGATCTTTACCGCACCTCTTCGCAGTACCACCTGGTCAACAGCGGCATGTCGCTGGCCGATTTCCGGACGATTTTCTGGTGGGAATACATCCACCGCCTGCTGGGGCGGCTGATCGGGGTCGCCTTCGGCCTGCCGCTGATCTGGTTCCTCGTGCGCCGGCGGATTGGCGGCGCGCTGGGACTGCGGCTCTGCGGCATCTTCCTGCTCGGGGGACTGCAGGGCGGCATCGGCTGGTGGATGGTAAAGAGCGGGCTGGTCGACCGCGTCGACGTCAGCCAGTACCGGCTCGCCACCCATCTCGTGATCGCCGTTTTGATCCTGGCCGCGATCTTGTGGACCGCCCTCGACCTGCTGTCCGCGCCGCGCGCGGCCACGGCGCCGCCGGCCGGGTTGCGCCGCGGAGCGGCCGCCCTGCTCGCGCTGATTTTCGTCATGATATTTTCGGGCGCCCTCGTCGCCGGGCTCGACGCCGGCATGGTCTACAACGACTGGCCGCTGATGAACGGCGTCTTCCTGCCGCCGGAATACGGCACGATAAGCCCCTGGTGGCGGAACCTCTTCGATAATGCCGCGGCGGTGCAGTTCGATCACCGCATGCTGGCCTACACGATCGCGCTCGCCACCTTCGCCCTATGGCTCGCCGCCCGGCGCAGCGGCCTGCCGGCGGCGGTGCGGCGGCCAGTCGATCTGCTGTTCGGAATGGTCTTCGTGCAGATATCGCTCGGCATCTCGACCCTCATGATGCACGTGCCGGTGGCGCTCGCCGTGGCGCACCAGGGCGGCGCCGTCACGCTGTTCTGCCTCGCGCTGTGGAGCACGCACACGCTCTACCGGCAGCCGCGCTGACGTAAGCAAGACGCGCGGCTTATCGCGCGCCCGCCTTTTCGAGCACGGCATGCAGCAGCACCTGGCAGCCGGCCGCAAGGTCTTCCAGCGTCGCGTTCTCGATCTCGTTGTGGCTGATGCCATCTTCGCAGGGCACGAAGATCATGCCCGCCGGCGCGATTTTCGCAATATAGACCGCGTCATGCCCGGCGCCGCTGATGATGTCGCGGTGGCTGTAGCCGAAGCGCTCGGCGCCCGCCCGTACCGCGGCGACGCAGCCGGGATCGAAAGGGGTGGCCTGGAAATCGAGAATTTGTTCGAGGTCCAGATCCAGCTTCGTCTTTTCCGCGATCGCCGCCGCTTCGCGGCGAAGCGCGGCATCCATCGCCGCGAGCCTGTCGTCATCCGGGTGGCGGAAATCTATCGTGAGGAAAACGCGCCCCGGGATGACGTTCCGGCTGTTCGGGTGGACCTGCATCATACCGACGGTGGCGCAGGCGTCAGGCTGGAACTCGTGGCCGATACGGTTAACCAGGCGGACGATCTCGGCCGCCCCGACCAGCGCGTCGCGCCGGCGCGCCATCGGCGTCGGCCCGGCATGCGCCTCCATCCCGGTGAGCGTGATTTCGTACCAGCGCTGGCCCTGCGCACCGGTAACGATGCCGATCGTCCGTCCTTCCGCCTCCAGGATCGGGCCCTGTTCGATATGCGCCTCGAAATAGGCGCCGATCGACGGCTCGCCCCGCGGCTCGCCCTTGTAGCCGATGCGCGCCAGCTCGTCGCCGAAGCGCTTTCCATCGACGTCCGTGGCCGCGTAAATGTCTTCCACCGGGAACAGCCCGGCATACGCGCCCGAGCCCATCATCGCCGGCGCGAAGCGCGAGCCTTCTTCGTTGGTCCATACCGCCACCTCGACCGGCGCCTCGGTCTCGACCGCGCCGTCGTTCAGCGCGCGCAGGACTTCGAGCCCCGCCAGCACCCCGTAGGCGCCGTCGAACTTGCCGCCGGTCGGCTGGCTGTCGAGATGGCTGCCGGTCACGACCGGCGGCAGGCTGTTATCGCGGCCGGGCCGGCGGGCGAAGATATTGCCGATGGGGTCGACGGATACCCGGCAGCCGGCCTGCTCGCACCAGGCGATGAAGAGATCGCGCGAGCGCTTGTCGAGATCGGTCAGCGCAAGCCGGCAGACGCCGCCCTTCTCGGTGGCGCCGATCTTCGCCATCTCCATCAGGCTGTTCCACAGCCGCTGACCGTCGACTCGCAGGTTTTCCATGGCTTCCCTCGTGGCTCGCGGCCGGAATCGTCGGCGAAGGACGGCAAAGTAACGGTGTTGTTGCGGCCGTCGGCGGCCGGCGCACGATCCGGCCCGGATTGAGCGAATGAGAATATTGATATGGGCCAAGCCATGAGTCGACCCTGGATTCGTCGACGCCGCCGGCCACCGGCGCGCCCGCCCGCCAATTCCCGTTGCGGCTTTCGCCGAATTGAGGCATGGTCCGGCAATTCCCGGCCCGCCCGAGCCCTCGGGTGCGGCATTCCATATGAATGATGACCGTGACGGCGCGACAGGGCGGAAGGCCCGGGAATCCGCCAATTCCGGCGTTTTGCCGCAAAGGTTAATGTTGCGGCGCAGCAACACAGACCGCCCACCGAGCGAGGGTGCGACAAAAATGCCTGGAAAATTGCTTGGCAGGCCTTGCAATTACCAAACGTATTTGCAATATTTTGCATTGCAACATGAGTCGTCCAAGCTCGTGTTGCGTTGCAAGGTAGCGATACCTTGCCGCACTTCTTGGGCGTTTCCTCCCTAGACTTGGGCCGTGCCTATGGGCGCGGCCCTTCTTTTTTTCGACGATACGGCCGGGTCTTACCGCCACGTCGTGGGGCCCGGGTCAGGTCGTCTGCCACGACCCGTCATAGCCCTTGCAGGCGGTCCGCATGACCGACTCCCGGGTCTTGCCGATATTGAAGACGACGACGAAATCCCGGCAGAGCCGGCCGGTCTTGTCACGGAAGGTCCGCATCGGAGTAATACTGGCGCTGGTGTTGTCCGAATCCGGGCTCACCCAGGTCCTCGGCCGGCCTTCCTGACCATTCTGGAGCGTGTCGTAGGTGGCACGGTGCAGTGATTCCTGCTCGCGCAGCAACATCTCGTCCGTCAGCAGGTAAGCCGCGCCCGCGCCCGCGGCGCCGATCGTCATGGCGCCGAACAGCCCCGCCGTGCCGGGTCCGAGGGCGGCGAAACCGACATAAGCCCCGGCCAGGCCGCCCGTCACCGCGGCGACGGCAAGCTTGTTCTTTCTGTCTGTGAGCGCGCAGCCGGAGACGAGATACGCGATCATTGCGAGGCACAGGACTTTTTTCATCCGGCCAATCCCTTTCCAACAAAAAAGGACCCTGGTGCCCAGCGGCATCCAGAATCCTCCTCCCTGTCGCGCGAGCGCAACTATACATAATTCATGCGGATTATTAAAAGGTTAAGTAAGGAATTGCGGTACAAAATCGAAGAATGATGCGAATACTCGAAATATTCGCAATTTCGTCGGGATAATGCCGCTTGCCGTAGAGCAATACAGCAACCAGATTTCTCCCATTCCACCACCTTCAGCTCGAACAGGCCCGAATACGTTGACCCGCCCTACCGCTTCATCCGCCCGTTGGCTTCTCGTTGTCGTAGTCGCGCTGGCAATGACCAGTTGCGCCTACCCGAGGCGCACCCATCTGCCGGCGCCGGCGCATGAGCCGAGCGTCGCCGACACGATACCGCCGCCGCACGTGACAAGCTGCCGCGAATACGCCGACAACATGGCTGGCCGCCAGCTCGATCAGGATAAGGAATCGATTACGAGCAACTTCCAGGGCGGTGACGGCGGCGTGCTCAACGAATTCGCGCGCATGGATGCAGAGCGCTATTACCGCCAGCTCTATGAGTCCTGTCTGAGCCAGCAGCGCGACACCCGCGGCGATCAGTTCAGCCGCTAGCCGGGCCCGGAAATCCGGGGTTCCGAGCGTATTACGGCGTTTTATTGCATTGCACCGCCGTGCTATATCTCCGCCCCAACCCAGCCAGGAGCGGGAAGTGGGGCGAAAAATCCGAAAGCATGATTTCCAGACGCCTGCCTGGACGCTTATCCGGCGCCTGGCGAAGGACTACCTTCGCCACCACACCAAGAATATCTTTTTTGCCGTCCTCTTGATGATCGTCGTCGCGTTGGCGACGGGGACCCAGGCCAAATTGATCCAACCGGCCCTGGACAAGGTCTTCACCCATCACGACATGACCCTGCTCTGGGTCCTGCCGCTGGTTTTCCTCGGCGTATCGGTAATCAAGGGCTTCGCCAGCTACGGCCAGGCCGTCCTGATGCAGAAGACCGGCCTGCGGCTCTGCGTCATGCTGCAGAATCAGATGTTCGACCAGCTGATCGACGCGGACCTCAAATTCATCCACGGCGACGCCACCGGGAAGCTGCTGTCGCGCTTCGGGAACGACGTCAATTTCACGCGTGAAGCGACGGTCAAGACCTTCACCGGCTTCGGCCGCGATATGTTCTCGATCATCGTGCTGACCGGCGTGATGGTCCAGACCCATTGGAAGATGGCGCTGGTCGCGCTCGTGATCTTCCCGATCAGCATCTTCCCGATCATGTATATCGGCCGCCGCGTCCGCAAGCTGTCGCAGCGAACCCAGGTATCCCTCGGCGATTTCACCAGCTTCCTCGACGAGGTGTTCAAGGGCTTCCGCCAGGTCAAGGCCTATGGCATGGAGGATTACGAGCGCAAGCGCGCCTCGGACGTCTTCGAGAGCATCTACGCCCTCCATTACCGCGAAGGCAGCACCCGGTCGCGCTCCTATCCCGTCATGGAATCGCTGGCCGGTGTCGTCATCGCGCTGATCCTCGGCTGGGGCGGCTATCTGATCATTCACGGCGACACGACGGTCGGCCAGTTCATGACCTTCTTCGTCGCCATGGGCGCGGCCTACAATCCGTTGCGCAGCCTCGCCAACCTGAATTCCAGCCTGCAGCATGGTCTCGCCGCCAGCGAGCGCATCTTCACGATGCTCGACTACAAGCCGGCGGTCGCCGAGGCGCCGGATGCGAAGCCGCTCGCGGTCAGCCAAGGCCGCGTCGCGCTGCGGGACGTCCATTTCTCCTATGACGACGAGAAGGTCGCGCTGCACGGCGTCACCATCGACGCCCCGCCGGGCAAGACGGTGGCGCTCGTCGGTCCCTCCGGCGCGGGCAAGTCGACGATCCTCAACCTCATTCTGCGCTTCTTCGACGTGCAGCAGGGGGCCGTCGAGATCGACGGACAGGACATCCGCGCCGTCACGCTCGCGTCCTTGCGCAAGTCGATGGCGCTGGTCAGCCAGGAAGTCACGCTGTTCAACGATACGGTGCGCGCCAACATCCTCTACGGCCGGCCGGATGCCGACGAAGCCGCCGTGATCGAAGCCGCCCAGGCCGCCGCCGCGCATGACTTCATCATGCAGTTGCCGCGGGGCTACGACACGATCGTCGGCGAGCGCGGCCTGCGGCTTTCCGGCGGCCAGCGCCAGCGCATCGCCATCGCACGCGCCATGCTGCGTAACGCGCCGATCCTGCTGCTCGACGAAGCGACCTCCGCGCTCGACTCCGAAGCGGAACGGCAGGTCCAGACCGCGCTCGCGCGGCTGATGAAGGGCCGCACGACCCTGGTCATCGCGCACCGGCTGTCGACCGTGACCAACGCGGACCTGATCTATGTGCTGGAAAACGGCCGCGTCGCGGACAGCGGCACGCATCAACAGCTTCTCAAGCGCGAAGGCGTCTATGCACGGCTCTGCCGGATGCAGTTCGAAGACAATCTGACGCTGGGTGACACGCCCGCCCCGCCGTCGCTCGCAGCGCGCGGCTGAACCCTTGCGGGCACTGCGGCGAACGGCATCCCTCGGGTTCGTGCAGGCCGCCCTGTGCTGGATCACGGCGCAATATATCCGGCTGGTCTGGTACACGGGGCGCTGGCGGGTCGAGGGCAAGGAAGCCGCGGACCGGCTGTTCGACGAAGGCCGCCCGCTGATTCTCGCCACCTGGCACGGCCGCGTCCTGATGGTCCCTTATGGCTGGCGGCACAGCGACAAGGTGCATATCCTTGTCTCGGGGCACCGGGACGGCCGGCTGATCGGCCGCACGCTGGCGCATTTCAACATGAAGACCATCACAGGCTCGACGCAGCGCGGCGGCACGGAAGCGCTCCGCCGCATGCACCGGCTGATGCGGGAAGGCCGTATCGTGGGGCTGACCCCCGACGGTCCGCGCGGGCCGCGCATGCGCATCAGCCCCGGCGTCGTGCAGCTCGCCCGCCTGAGCGGCGCGCCGATCTTCCCGCTCGCCTTTTCCGCGCGCCCCTGCCGCGTCTTCGAGACATGGGACCGCTTCATGCTGCCCTACCCATTCGGGCGCGGCCTCTACCTGTGGGGCGAGCCGATCACGGTGGCGCGCGACGCAGACGAAGCGGCGGTCGAAGCCGCGCGCCTGGCGCTCGAAGAGAGGCTAAACGAGATCACGAGCCAGGCGGATGCGGCATTGGGTCATCCGCGGATCGAGCCCGCGCCGCCGCGCGCCGAACCGAACGCGGCGGCGGCGCAATGACGGCGCTCGCCCTATATCGCGCGGCGACGCGGCTCGCGCGCCCCTTCCTGAACGATCTGATCCGCCGCCGGATTGCCGAGGGCAAGGAAGATCCGGACCGCGTCTCGGAACGGCGCGGCGTCCCGTCCCGCCCCCGCCCGGAAGGCCCGCTCATCTGGCTGCACGCCGCCAGCGTCGGCGAAGCGCAATCGGCGCTCTCGCTGATCAAGCGCCTGCTCGCATCGGATGCGCGGCCGAGCGTGCTCGTCACCACCGGTACGGTGACCTCGGCGCGGCTGCTCGCGAGCCGCCTGCCCGCCGGCAGCTTTCACCAGTTCGTGCCGATCGACTTGCCGGGATGGGTCGGCGACTTCCTCGATCACTGGCGGCCGGATCTGGCGCTCTGGATGGAATCCGAGCTGTGGCCAAACATGCTGACCGGCCTCAAGCGGCGGGGCGTTCCGGTCGTGCTGCTCAACGCCAGCATGTCGGCGCGCTCGTATGAAAAGTGGCGGCGCGTCGCGCCCGTCGCCCGGTCCCTGCTCGACTGTTTCGATTTCTGCCTGGCGCAGAGCGGCGAGCAGGCCGACCGCCTGCGCAAGCTCGGCGCGGGCACTGTCGACTGTCTCGGCAACTTGAAATATTCCGCCGATCCGCTGCCGGCCGACTCGGCGGCCATGGCCACGCTCGAGCCGGCGTTGCGCGGCCGCAGCGTCCTGCTGTTCGCCAGCACGCATGAAGGCGAGGAGCGCATGGCGGGCGCGATGCACGCGCGCCTGCGCGGCGAACACCCGACGCTGCTTACGATCATCGTGCCCCGCCACCCCGCCCGCGCGGCGGACATCGCGCGCGATCTCGGCGCGCAGGGCCTGGTGATTACGCGCCGCTCGCTGGGCGAAACGCCGGGCGCGGACACCGACATCTATCTCGCCGACACCATGGGCGAGCTCGGCCTGTTCTACCGCCTCGCCGCGCTTGCCGTGATCGGCAACAGCTTCGGCCACGAGGAAGGCCACAACCCGCTCGAAGCCGCTCAGCTCGACTGCGCCGTGCTCTACGGTCCCGGCATGGCGGACTTCCGCGCGGTCGTCCAAGAGCTGGGCCGGGCGAGGGCGGCGATCTCCTGCACCGATGCGGCGGATCTCGAAGCCCGGATCGGACGCCTGCTCGGCGATGAGGGCGCCCGGCGCGCCCTGGCGCGCGCGGCAAAGGCCGTCGCCGACGCCAACCGCGATGTCATCGACCGGGTGCTCGCGCGCCTGACCCCCTATCTCGACCGGCTGGCGGACCGGTACCGGCGATGAGAGCGCCCGGCTTTTGGCGGACGGGCGGCCTGCTGCCGGCGCTGCTCGCGCCCGCATCGCTTTGCTTCACCGCGGGCGGATGGCTGCGCCGGCGCATGGTGGCGCCGCAAACGGTGGCGGCGCCGGTGATCTGCGTCGGCAATCTGGTCGCCGGCGGCGCGGGCAAGACCCCCGTGGCCATCGCGCTCGGCGAGCGGCTGCGCCACCAGGGCGCGGCAGTGCATTTCCTCAGCCGCGGCTACGGCGGACACGCGCCCGGCCCGCTGCGCGTCGATCCCGAGCGCCACACCGCCGCCGAGGTTGGCGACGAGCCGCTGTTGCTGGCGCGGACCGCGCCCAGCTGGATCGCCCGTGACCGGGCGGCCGGCGCCGCCGCGGCCGTCGAGGCCGGGGCGCGGGTCATCGTGATGGACGACGGTTTCCAGAACCCGTCACTCAAGAAGGATCTGTCGCTGCTCGTCGTCGATGGCGGATACGGCTTCGGCAACGGGCGCGTCATGCCGGCGGGTCCATTGCGCGAGCCGCTCGCCGCCGGGCTTGGGCGCGCGGATGCGATCGTGCTGATCGGGCCGGATCAATGCGGCGTCGAGGCAGTGCTGCCGTCGTGGCTGCCGCTGTTGCGCGCCGTGCTCGCGCCGGTCACCGCCGCGCTCGCCGGACGCAAGGTTCTGGCCTTCGCCGGCATCGCGCGGCCGGAAAAATTCTTCGCGACCCTGCAGGGCATGGGCTGCGAGATCGCGGGACAGCGCGCCTTTCCCGACCATCACGCCTATCGCGAGACCGAGATCGCGGCGCTGATCGACGCGGCCATGCGCGCGGGCGCGGTTCCTGTGACGACAGAAAAGGACGCGGTGCGCCTCCCGCCGGAATTCAGATCCAGGATCGAGACCCTGCCGGTCGCGCTCCGCTGGCGCGACGACGCGGCGGTAGCGAGGCTGCTGTCGCGCTTCTGTTGACCGCCGCTAGCGGGCGGCGTGCATCGGCGGCACGAGCAGTTGCGGATCGATACGCGCGTCGAACAGGTTGATGCGCCAGTCCAGATGCGGCCCGCTGGCGCGGCCGGTCTTGCCGACCAGGCCGATTTTCTCGCCCTGGCGGATGTGCTGGCCCTTCTTCACCAGCACCTTCTCCATATGGAGAAAGGCCGAGGTCAGGCCGAAACCGTGATCGATGATGACGGTGCCGCCGGTGTAGTACAGGTTCTTCTGCGCCAGTACGACGACGCCGTCCGACGGCGCGACGACGGGCGTGCCGATCGGCGCGGCGATATCGACGCCGTAATGCGGCCGGCGCGGCTTTCCATTGAGGATGCGCTGGCTGCCATAGACGCCGCTGATGCGCCCATGCGCCGGCCAGATCCAGCCCTTGAGGAAATAGGGCACCGCCGTATCCTCCTCGCGCACCAGCTTGATCATCCGGTTCTCGCGCAGAATCCGGTCCAGCACCGACTTGGGCGGCGTCACCATCTTCGGCGGCAGCCCGTCGATGCGCTGGATCTTGTACTTGCGCGGCTTCACGGTCAGCGTCTCCTTGCGGATGCTGCCGTCCCCGTAACGCAGCTCGAGGATCGAGGTCGGTCCGGCGTCACGCGTAAAGCCGATGAGGAAGTCCCCGGCCTTCGAGACGCGGATCTTGTGGCCGTTGAAGAACACCTCCGTCCCGGGATCGGTGCGTCCGAGCATCAACCCGCCCTGCTCGCTATGGCCGTCCAGCCGCAGCGAGCCGGCGCCCGCGGCCGCCGCCCAGATCGAGAAGGTGACCGCCGCAATCCCGGTGATCGACAGAAGTCTCATAGTAGCCGTCCTTGCCGGCCGTCCTGCTTGGCCGGTTCCTTCTTCTTTTCGTCCTTTTCGCGCGGCGCCGGCAGCGTAGGCTCGGGTTTCGCCCCGCCGGTGACCTGCGCCCCGACCGCGCCGTCGGCGAATTCGACCGATATCGCGTCGCCGGTCGCGAGCGCCGCCGCCGCGGCGACCGGCCGGCCCGCCGCATCGCGCACCAGCGTGTAGCCGCGCTCGAGCACGCGGTGAAAGGACAGGCTCTCCAGCAGGTCACCCAACGCGATCAGCTTCTGTTCGGCATCGCGCATCGGCCGCGCCATCAGCACCGGCGCCAGCCGCTCGCCGAACACGTCGAGCCGCTCCGCCTTGCCCTTGAGATAGCGGTCCATCGCGCCCCGCAGCGCCTCCGCTTCCCGCCGAATCTGCCGATCCGAGTCGCGGATGATCTGCGTCGGCGCCTTGATCTGCGAAGACCAGCGCAGGACCTGCTGGTGGCGGTCGCGCAACAGGCCGCGCGCCGCGTTGGCAAGCCGCTCGCCGGCCGTATCGAGCCGCTGGTTCCAGGTTCCGAGCAGGCTGTCGAGGTCGGGCAGGCCGCGCGCAAGGCCTTCCAGGCGCACGCGCCGGTCCTCCATCGTCCGCTGCATGGCGGAGACCAGCCGCCGCGCGTTGTCGAGCACCATCGCCTGCAGGTCCGCGCGCACCGGCACCGCGATCTCGGCCGCCGCGGTCGGCGTCGGCGCGCGCCGGTCGGCGGCGAAATCGATCAGCGTCGTGTCGGTCTCGTGCCCGACGGCGGAGATCAGCGGGATTTCGGACGCCGCCGCGGCGCGCACCACAATCTCCTCGTTGAACGCCCAGAGGTCCTCGAGACTGCCGCCGCCGCGCGCGACGATCAGCACATCCGGCCGCGGCACGGGTCCGCCCGGCGCGATGCGATTGAAGCCGACGATGGCGTCGGCGACCTGGCGCGCCGCGCCCTCGCCCTGGACCAGCACCGGCCAAAGCAGGACATGGCGCGGGAAACGATCGGCCAAGCGGTGCAGAATGTCGCGAATCACCGCGCCGGTCGGCGAGGTGACGACGCCGATCACGTCGGGCAGGAAGGGCAGCGGCCGCTTACGCGCCTCGTCGAACAGGCCCTCGGCGGCGAGCTTCTTGCGCCGCTCTTCCAACAGCTTGAGCAGGGCGCCTTCACCGGCCAGCTCCATCGCCTCGACGACGATCTGGTATTTCGAGCGCCCGGGATAGGTCGTCAGCTTGCCGGTGCAGACGACTTCCATGCCGTCTTCGGGTTTGATCCCGAGTCGGCCCGCGGTGCCGCGCCAGCAGACCGCGTCGAGCACCGCCGACTCGTCCTTGAGCGCCATGTAGAGATGGCCGGACGCGGCGCGCTTGAAGCCCGAGATCTCTCCGCGGACGCGAACGTAGGGATAAGTCTCCTCGACCGTGCGCTTGAGCGCCTGCGACAGCTCGGAGACCGTAAATTCGGGAAGATTGCCAGCGGCCAGGGGTGAAATATCGCTCATTGGCTGCCTACCCTATGCTAAACAGGGGCAAAAGCTAAGCCAAAACTCGGGCGGGGTGTGCATGAAGGTATTGGTCGTCGGTTCCGGGGGCAGGGAGCATGCGCTGTGCTGGGCGATCGGGGCGTCGCCGGTCTGCGATGCGCTCTATTGCGCGCCGGGCAACGCCGGGATCGCGGCGGACGCGGAATGCGTCGCCATCGCCGCGGAGGACGTCGACGGCCTCGTCGCCTTCGCCCGGGACAAGGGCATCGACCTTGTCGTGGTCGGGCCGGAGGCGCCGCTGGTGGCGGGGCTGGTCGACCGTCTGACCGAGGCCGGGATCAAGGCGTTCGGCCCGACCGCCGCCGCCGCCGCGCTCGAGGGCTCGAAGGGCTTCACCAAGGACCTCTGCGCCAAATACGACATCCCGACCGCCGCCTACCGCCGCTTCGGCGATCTCGACGCCGCGAAGGCCTATATCCGCGCGCAAGGCGCGCCGATCGTGATCAAGGCGGACGGGCTCGCCGCCGGCAAGGGCGTGACCGTCGCGCGCACGCTCGAGGAAGCGCTCGCCGCGGCCGAGGACGCGCTGTCCGGCGGCCGTTTCGGCGAGGCCGGCGCGGAGATCGTGGTCGAGGACTGTCTCGAGGGCGAGGAGGTCAGCGTCTTCGCGCTCTGCGACGGCAGCGCGGCGCTGATGCTGGCGAACGCGCAGGATCACAAGGCGGCCTGCGACGGCGACAAGGGGCCGAATACCGGCGGCATGGGCGCGTATAGCCCGGCGCCGGTGATGACCGACGCGCTCGCCGCCGAGATCGAGGAAACCATCATCCAGCGCACCGTCGCCGCGATGAAAGCGGAAGGACGGCCCTATACCGGCGTGCTCTATGCCGGGCTGATGATCACCGCCCAGGGCCCGAAGCTGATCGAGTTCAATGTCCGCTTCGGCGACCCGGAATGCCAGGTGATGATGCTACGCCTCAAATCCGACTTGCTGCCGGCGCTGCTCGCGGCCTGCGACGGCCTGCTCGATAGCTTCGATCTCCGCTGGTACGACGAGGTGGCGCTGTCGGTCGTGATGGCGTCGAAGGGCTATCCCGGCTCCTACGAGAAGGGAACGGAGATCCGCGGCATCGACGCCGCCGAGACGGACGACAAGGTAAAGGTGTTCCACGCCGGCACCGCGCGGCGCGCCGACGGCGCGCTGATCGCCACCGGCGGCCGCGTGCTCAACGTGACGGCGCTCGGCGACAGCGTGAAAGACGCGCAGCAACGCGCCTACGCCGCCATCGACCGCATCGACTGGCCCGGCGGCTTCTGCCGCCGCGACATCGGCTGGCGTGCGGTGAAGCGGGAGAAATAAGGTTGGCGTGCCGTTCGGCAAGACGCAGCGCTGGATTGCGGGAACAGGTCCGGCAATGACGATGCTAACGTTCAATCAAGAAATTACACGTCACTCGCGGGCTTGTTCCGCGAGTCCATGCGCGCCGGGTGATCGACAATTACACTGCCGGCGGGGCACTACCGCTTCTTCTCGAAGAACCTGACGAGCAGCTCCGCCGCCCGGCTCTCCTCGAGCCCGCCATAGACTTCCGGTGCGTGATGGCAGGTCGGCTGCTGGAAGAAGCGCGCCCCGTGCTCCACGCCGCCGCCCTTGGGATCGTAGGCGCCGAAATAGAGCCGGCGGATGCGCGCGAAGGAGATCGCCGCCGCGCACATGGCGCAGGGCTCCAGCGTGACATAGAGGTCGCAGCCTTCCAGCCGCGGTGCCCCGGCCGCGGCGGCCGCCTTGCGGATCGCCAGGATCTCGGCATGCGCGGTCGGGTCGTTGAGCGCCTCGACCCGGTTGCCCGCGCGGGCCAGGATCTCGCCGCCCGTGGGATCGACGATCACCGCACCGACCGGCACCTCGCCGCGCGACGCGGCATGTTCGGCCTCGCGCAACGCGAGCGCCATGAAGGAATAGCTGGATTGCGCCATGGCGGCACCCTGCCGCCGGGCGACGGGAGCGTCAAGCGGCATCCCGGCGGCGGCGCTCCTACCCCCGCGGCGGGTTGAGGCGGGCGAGGTCGGCCATCAGGTCGACGGCCGCATCCTGCGCCGGCGCGACGGTCAGGCTGTCGACGCCGGAGTCGGCCCAGGCCGCGTAGCGCTGCTTGATGCGCGCGGGCG
>CAZPFL010000135.1:2568-14090 GCA_964585785.1 uncultured Rhodospirillaceae bacterium | reverse complement strand
GTCGTCGCGCACGCGGGGCAGCATCTCGCGGAGCTTCCGCACGACCCAGTCCTGGCCTCGGTTGAGGAAGACGATCCGCTCGCCGAGGTCGGCGATGGCCATCGCCTTGTCGTAAAAGGCGCCGACCTTCGACGACGGCGCCGCGCCGAGCGCTTTGACGTGACCGAACAGCATGGCGCACCAATGCGCTTCGTCGCGCTCGATGCGCCGCATGAGATCGGCGACGGCGTCCTCGCCCGCCGCGAGCGCGGTGTCGCGCGTCACCCGAGCGCCGGCGCGCTCGGCCTCGACCAGCATGTCGAGAAAGGCGATCAGCTCGTCCTGCCCGGCATACCCCATATAGGCGTCGTCGGCCTCGTGCATCGAGCAGGCTGGCGACGCGACCGTCGCGGCGGGCTCGTCTTTCGACCGTTTTGTCATTGCGGTGTCTCCTCCAGTGTCACCGACCAGGAGCGGTCGCGGTAGCGAAAGGTCAGCCGCGTGCGCCCTGCATCCTCGCCCTCCCCCCGTTCGACGACGCCGTAGACGATGCCGCGCTTCATCTCGCGCCAGAAAGCCTCGGGCGAAAGGCCGAATTTTTCGGCAACCAGCTCCGCGGCGACGACGTAGCCGTCTTCGGACTGTTTGATCGCGTCGGTCGAGCCTTCCGTCATGAAGTCCTCACCTTCTTCCTGACGCCATGTCGGCGGTCAGGTCAACGCCCGCCCTGCGCCGCCTGCGTCGGCCGGATGCGCTTTGGCCGGATCTCGCCTTTCTGTGCGGCGATGCCGAGCTCCAGGCTGTCCGCGATACGATGGGCACGGTCGACGAAGCGTGCGGCCGCCGGTCCCGGACAAATTTCCGCCGCCGTGTCGGCGAAGATCTCCAGCCAGCGGTCGAAATGCGGTGTATCGATCGGCAGCGGCAGATGGACCGCCATGGGCTGGCCGTGATAGCGGCCGCTCATCAGCACGACCGATGACCAAAAATCGCACATGCGCGCGATATGGCCTTCCCAATCCTGCACCTTGCTGTCGAAAACGGGCCCGATCAGCGGGTCCAGGCGCGCGCGGCTGTAGAAGGCCCGCACCAGCCGCTCGATCATCGCCTCGTCGATGCCCGTCTGCGCGACGATATCGGCGACGATCAGGTTGCGATTCGGCGATCTGTCTTGCGTGTTTCCGCTCATGCGCACCTCACCTTGGCGGGTTCGCCCGTCTTGCCTATCTGATAAAAGAGTCATATAATATGAATGTTATGGAGTCAACGCCGATTGGATCTCGGCGTCACCACGGGAGCAACCAGGGTCATGCGCCTTACCCTTTGGACGGACTATGCGCTGCGGACGCTGATTTACGTCGGCACCAAGGGCGACGCCCTTTCGACGATCGCCGAGATCGCCGAGAGCTTCGACGTTTCGAAGGCCCATCTGATGAAGGTGGTAACGAAGCTGGGGCAGCAGGGCTACATCGAGACGGTTCGCGGCAAGGGCGGCGGCATCCGGCTGGGGCGGACGCCCGGGCGGATCCGCATCGGAGCCTTGGTGCGTGAGACCGAAGAAGACCTCGCCGTGGTCGGCTGCCTCAACGAGACCGGCTTTTGCCGCATCGAGGGATGCTGCACGCTGCGCCATGCGCTCGGCGAGGCGACGCGCGCCTTCCTTCAGACGCTGGACGGCTACACCCTCGCCGACCTCCTGGCGCCGCGCGCAAGGCTGGCCCGGAGCCTCGGGCTCGAACCGGAGACGCGGCCGCTCGCCTGAGCGGCGCGCCGACCGACCGTCCTCCCTATCCCCCGCACCCCTCGTTGCTCATGCCGAGATGCGCCCGATGCGTGTCGGGTGCGATCGGCTGGGCGAGGCAGCGGCGGTAGATCGCGTCATAGCCCGCTTTCATCGTGACGACGCTGGCATCGGCGGCTTCGAGATGCGGCAGGAGCGCGGCGTGCGCGTCGTCGAGCTCGGCGAGCAGCGCCGCTTCGTCGAAGCGGACGAAGCGGCCGCCCTGCATCACCACCTCGCCGTCGACCAGGACGAGGTCAAGATCGGCGCCCGTCTCGGCGTAGACGAGCTGGCGCAGCGGATCGTTGAGCGGCCGGAACGGATAGGCGGCGAGCCGGTAGCCGGTGAGATCCGCCAGCATGCCGGGCGCGAGCGTGCCGAGCCGGTCGCCCAGCCCCAGCGCCTTGGCCCCGCCGACCGTGCCTGCGCGCCAGGCTTCGGCCGCGCCGATCCAGCGCGCATAGTCGGCGTCGCGCAACTTCTGCACCACGGCGGCGCTGTTGACGGCTTTCAGCATGCTCATGGTGACGCTCGAGCCGCAGGCGTCCGTGCCCAGGCTGACGTTGACCCCGGCGTCGAGCAGTTCCCGCACCGGGCAGAGGCCGGAGCCGAGCGAGAAGTTGCTGGTTGGGTTGTGCTGCACGGTGGCGCCGCTCCGCGCGATGATCTCGATCTCCCGCGGGTTGAGCCAGACGCCGTGGATGATCGTCACGCCGGGCCGCAGGAAGCCGATCCGGTCGAGATACTCGATCATCGTGCAGCCGTAGAAGATCTGGCCCGTGACGACCTGGAGCCGCGTCTCCTGGACATGGATGATGATCGGCAGGTCGTGCTCGTCCGCCAGCCGCCGCAGCCGCATCAGGAAGGCCTCGCTGCAGCGCTGCGGCGCCGACGGCGAGACGATCATGCCGACGCGACGGTCGCGCGGATGGCGGTCGCGCAGCAGCCCGGCGACATGGGTCAGCGCCACCTCGGCCGGCGTGCGCGGCTTGCCGGTCAGCGCCTCGATCGTCTCGCGCGGGAAGACCTCCTCGATATAGGGCGTCGTCTTGAAGAAGGGCATGTCGAACAGCCCGGGCCCGACCAGCGCCCGGATGCCGCTGTCCTCGTAGGCCTGCAGCACCGCTTCGATATGCGCCGGCACCAGGACCGGGCTGATGTTGATGTCGTCGACCACCGTGGTCGTGCCGGTGCGAAGCGCCTCGATGATGCCGATCATGGTGCGCAGGTAGACCTGGCGCGCCGTGAAAGGCACCGGGTCGGGCGGGCGGACGTAGTTCATCCACACTTCGAGCGGCAGGTTCTCGTAGCGGCCCTTGGTGAAGTTCTCGTGCGAATGGGTGTGGCCGTTGATCAGCCCCGCGGTGATCAAGAGCCCGCGCGCATCGATCACCTCGCCTTCCGGCGGCTGCGCGCCGGCCGGCCGCCGCGCCTTGATCCGCGCGCCGTCCAAGACGAGATCGACCGGGCCTTCGGGCCGCGGCGGGTCGCCGTCGATCACGAGGCAGTTCGTCAGAGTCTTCAAACGGGCCATTGCCGCCTCCGCGTTTCCTCACCGCCGCAATGCTGCAAGAAGCGATCCAGCGCGGCGCGCATGGCGCCGGCGGCGCTCCGGCGCGGCGATACGGCGCCGTCGCCCAAGTTTGCGGCACGCGCTGCTTCCGGAACGCGCAAAGCGCGGCCGAGGGGCGGCGAATGCCTTTGCTTTTAGGGCGTTGCGCCGCGCCGCTTCGCTGGCATGTCAATTGCTCTGACCGTATCGGGTACGCAACAAGAGCCGCGGAAGCGGTAGCAGGGGAAAGCATGAAGGGGCGACAGGATGTGGCCGTCGCGATCGTAGGCACTATGCTCGGCCTCGGCGCGCTGATCGCCATCCCGGTCGAGATACCGGGCCAGAGCTACGCCGCGATCGAGAACGTGCAGTCGCCGGCCTTCTTTCCGATCCTGATCTCCCTGCTGCTGATCGGCCTCGGCCTTCTCCTGCTGGCGTCACGGCTGCGCAACCCGACGAAGGCGCAGTCCGTCGGGCTTCGAAGCGACGAGGTCGGGCCGGTCGAAGCGCCGGGCCGCCTGCTCGCGACCGCGATCTGCCTTATCGCCTATTACAGCGCGCTGACCCTGATCGGCATGGTGACCGCTTCGGTCGTGCTGATCGCCGTCCTCGCGCTCATTCTGGGATACCGCCGTTTCGCGGTGCTCGGCACGATCGCGCTGGCGCTGCCGGTCGCCATCTACCTCGCCTTCGAGAAGGGCCTGTTCGTCTTGCTGCCGGCCGGACGGATCTTTTGATGCTGAGCGATCTCGCGCACGGCATCGCCAGCTTTTTCAGCCTCGTCAGCGTCGGCACCGCGCTGCTCGGGCTGATCGCCGGCATCGTCGTCGGCGCGATCCCCGGCCTGACGGCGACGATGGCGATCGCGGTGCTGTCGCCCTTCACCTTCTTCATGGACACGGCGATCGCCCTTCCCTTTCTGCTCGGCGTCTACAAGGGCGCGATCTATGGCGGCTCGATCCCCGCGGTCCTGATCAACACGCCGGGAACGGCCGCCGCCGCCGCGACCACGCTGGACGGCCACGCGCTCGCGAAACAGGGCCGGGCGCGCCACGCGCTGGAAATGAGCCTCTATGCCTCGGTCATGGGCGACATGCTGGGCACCGTCGTGCTGATCAGCGTGACGGCGCCGCTGGCCGCGATCGCGATCAAGTTCAGCTCGCCCGAGTTCACCATCCTGTTCATCTTCGCGCTGTCGCTGATCGCCAGCGTCAGCGGCGACAGCATCCTGAAAGGGCTGATCGCCGCGGCGGCAGGCGCGCTGATCGGCTGCATCGGCCTCGACCCGATGTCGGGCTATCAGCGCTTCACCTTCGGCGTGTCGGACCTGTCCGGCGGCATCGCGCTGGTGCCCGTGCTGATCGGCATGTTCGCGATCAGCGAGGTGCTGATCCAGAGCGAGAAGAAAGTCCTGCGCTCGGTCTCCTCGGTGACCGACGGCCGGGGCGCGCCGCTGCCGCTCTCGGCGGTAAGGCGCGTCATCCCGACGATCCTGCGGGCCTCGGCGATCGGCACCTTCATCGGCGCATTGCCCGGCCTGGGCGCGGAGATCGCCTGCTGGGTCGCCTATGGCGACGCGAAGCGGCAGTCGAAGACGCCGGGCCTGTTCGGCCGTGGCGCGCTGGAAGGCGTCGCGGCGGCGGAATCCGGCAACAACGCGACCGTGCCAGCGACGCTCATCCCGATGCTGGTGTTCGGCATCCCCGGTGACACGGTGACCGCCATTCTGCTCGGCGCCTTCATGGCGCAGGGCCTGCTGCCGGGGCCGCTGCTGTTCCAGCAGCACAGCGACGTGATCTACGGGCTGTTCGGGCTTCTGCTGCTGACCAACCTGCTGCTGCTCGGCTTCGGGCTCGCCGCGATCCGCATCGTGCGGCACGTCGTGCTGATCCCGCACGCCATCCTGCTGCCCTGCGTCACGGTGGTGTGCTTCGCCGGATCCTACGCGGTGAGCTCCAACATGTTCGACGTGCTGGTCATGCTGACCGGCGGCTTCGCCGGCTACGCCATGCGCAAGGCGGCGGTGCCGATCCCGCCCTTCGTCATCGCCTTGCTGCTCGCCTCGCCGCTGGAGAATGCCATACGCCAGTCGCTGCTGTTCTCGGCCGGCGGCATCTCGATCTTCGTGACGCGGCCGATCTCCGCCACGCTTCTCGGCCTGTTCGCGCTCAGCATGGGCTTCGTCGCCTGGCGGGCGCTGAGCCGCCGGCGCAACCGGGCCCCGGGCACCGTCGCCGATGCCATCGGCGATCCCAACACACCGTAACCTCAGAAAAAGACAAAAGGAGACTCTCTCGATGCTCATGCGTACTTTCAACCGGGCGCGCCATGCCCTTCTGGCGGCGGGGCTGCTGTGCGTGTCGGCCCTGGCGGCGAGCGCCGCCGACTTCCCCGACAAGCCGATCCGGCTGGTCATCCCCTACCCGCCGGGCGGCGCGTCGTCGCTACATGGCGGCGTGATCGCGACCTCGGCCGAGTCCTATTTCGGCCAGCCGATGATCCCGCTGATCCGTGCGGGCGGCGGCGGCATCGCGGGCGCGTCCTATGTGCTGTCGCAGCCGGCGGACGGCTACACGCTGCTGTTCGGCGACGTGACGATCAACCTGCTGCGGCCGCTGGTCGAGAAGGGTATTCCCTTCAAGGTCGACGACTTCGCGCCGATCGCCCGCATCACGCTCGATCCGCTGGTCTTCGTCGCCTCGCCCAAGGCGCCATTCAAGACGATGAAGCAGATGGTGGCCTACGCGAAGAAGAACCCGGACAAGCTGGTCTACAGCTCGGACAACGTGAACGGCTGGACCTATGTCGCCTTCAAGGCGCTGATGCACGCCACCGGCACGAAGATGCGCGGCATCGACTTCGGCGGCGGCGGGCCCGCGGTCGCCAATATCCTGGGCGGCAACACCATGGCCTACGCCGGCGCGCCGGCGGTGGTAGGCGAGCATATCAAGGCGGGCAAGCTGATCGCGCTGTGCACGGCGGGCAAGGTGCGCGCCTCGACCCTGCCCGATGTGCCGACCTGCCGCGAGCAGGGCTTCGACGTGATCTGGCAGGTCTGGCTGGGCGTGTTCGCCAAGAAGGGCACGCCGGCGCCGGTGCTGGCCAAGCTGCGCACCGATTTCGGCAAGCTGGTCAAGGACAAGGGCCTGCTGCGCCTGATCGGCCGCATCAACTCCGAGATCAAGTATGTCGGCGCGCCGGCCTGGAACAAGGATCTCGAGGAGGAGAAGAAGAGCCTGATGTCGATCTACGCGCTGACCCAATAACAGCAGCGCGGCATTGCAAAACGTCGAGAGGGCCCCCGTCGCGGGGCCCTTTTCACGTTTTCCAGAAGGACGGCAGCAGCAGGACGAGCAGCGTCATCATTTCGAGACGGCCGAGCAGCATCGCCAGGCTGAGCAGCCATTTCGCGGCGTCCGGCAGGGGCGCGAAGTTGCCGACCGGGCCGATAATCTCGCCCAGGCCCGGGCCGACGTTGCCGAGCGCGGTCGCCGTGCCGGTGGCCGCGGTCACGATGTCGAGGCCGAGCGCGGTCAGCGCCACCGTAATCACGACGAAGGTCATCATGTAGAGAAAGAAGAAGGTCAGCGCCGACCGAATGATGTCCGGCTCGATCGGCCGGCCGCGGTAGCGCATCGGGAAAATGCCGCGCGGGTGGCAGAGCCGCAGAATCTGCTGCCGGACGAAGGTGAAGAGAAGCTCCAGGCGCAGGACCTTGATGCCGCCCGCCGTCGACCCGGTGCAGGCCCCGACGAAGGTCAGCACGACGAACACCACCTGCGCGAAGCTGCCCCACTGCCCGTAGTCGACCAGCACGAAGCCGGTCGTGGTGACGATCGAGACGACGCTGAACGCCGTGTAGCGCAGCGAATCGGCGAAGGGGATGTGCTTGGTAAGGCAGAGCCAGACCGTCAGCACCACGATCACCGTCGCGACGCCCAGGACGAAGCGCCGCGCCTGGCTGTCCTGCCACAGCGCCAGCGGGCGGCCGAAGGCCATCTGGATATAGACCACGAAGGGCAGCCCGCCGCAGAGCATGAAGAACGTGGCGATCCAGTGGGTTACCGGGTTCTTGAAATGCGCGAAGGACGCGTCCGAGGTCGAATAGCCGCCGGTGGCCAGCGTCGTCATCGCGTGCGTCACCGCCTCGAAGCCGGTCATGCCGCTGAAGTAATAGAGCAAGGCGCAGGTCATGCTGAGCACGAAATAGGCGACCACCGTCGCGGTCGCGATCTGGCCGGCGCGCGGAAAGACCTTCTCCGACCGGTCGGAGCTTTCGGTGCGGAAGAGCTGCATGCCGCCGACGCCGAGATAGGGCAGCATGGCGATCGCCATCACGATGATGCCGACGCCGCCGACCCATTGCAGCATGCCGCGCCAGAGCAGGATTCCGTGCGGCATCCGGTCGAGGCCGACGATCACGGTCGAGCCCGTGGTGGTCAGCCCCGAGACGGTCTCGAACACGGCGTCGGCGACGCTCAGGCCCTGATGCGAGAAGACGAATGGCAGCGCCCCGATTGCGGAAATGACGAACCAGCTCGACGAGGTGAGCAGGAAGCCCTGGCGGATATCAAGCTTGATGCGCGTGCCGGCGGTCACCGCCAGGAGCAAGAGGCCGATGAAGAGCGACGTCGCCGCGGCGCGCGCGAAGCTATGCCAGTCGGCGCTGTGACGCGCGAGGTCGACCGCCGCCGGAAACAGCATCGCCAGCCCCATCGCGGCGATGAGGAGACCGAGCACGAAACCGACGGGACGAAAGAATGAGGCGGTCAACCCTAGCTCCAGGCCGGACAGAAGTCGGCCCGACATGCGAATCCCCCGCGCCGCGACTTCCGGTGAGAGCGCACATTGTCATAGGAAGCGCCGCAAAAGAAGGCTTTGCGGCCCGCCGCTTCGTTCCGGCCCGCGATTTCGGCCGGAATGACCGGTGTCACGCGCCGAATAGGCAGGCTCCGCGCCGGAAAACCGCTAAAAGCAAAGGCCCCGCCGCAGCGGGGCCCGGTCAGCGAGTCGGTCTGGCATTACCCGGTGGGCGCGCGCGGCGGGCGTTTCTCCCATAGGACCGGTGCTTGCCTGAGTCGCACGGCCGCGCGCGCCGGCGCCGGGACTCAGCGCCCCGCGCCGGTCGCCGAGACGTCGACATAGGTGCGAAACGCGTTGACATGGAAAGCGGAACGCAGGCGGCCCATGACCGGCATTCCATAGGCCTCATGGAACCGGTCGACCGCGTCGGCCAGCCGCCGGCGGTTGATCTTGCTGGGATGATTTCGGTAGGTCGCGCGCACTTCCTCGAGCAGCAGCCATGCCCGTTCGATCCGATCTACGATATGATTGGCGGTGTGGTTGGCGCTCGCCTGCTCGGTGAACTGGCGGCCGATCATGCCGCGTAGCGGAAAGATGCTCGAGTCGTAGAATACCTGCATGAACCATCTCCTTGCCGTCGGTGGACCCTGTCGCGGCCGGCGCTCTGCATCGGCAGATCGGCGGCCGCAAGCCGTGTGATCGTCCCCTCGTCAGCCTCGGTACCGTCCAGCGTGATGGTCTCGATTCAGCGTTGGCGCACCGTGTCTTACGCCCTGCCCTTTCCTCGTCTCTCACGCTGGAAGGATAGACTTCGGCGGTGTGTGCAGGCATTAACCGCCGTTAATGTTCGAGGGGATTTTTTAGCTGCCCCAGACCGGCTGCGTGTCCGGCTGCGTGTCCGGCCACGGCGCCTCGGGCGGCCTCGCCCGCGGCTCGGCGTCCCGCGCGGGCCGGCCCGCGCCGATCCAGCTCAAGTCGAGCCAGTTGCCGATCTGCCATTCCTGCTGGTGGAACTGCGCCACCCGGGCGAGATTCTCGGCATCCGGGATCACCACGGTTCGCCCCGACCAGTGCAGCAGGTGCTGGCGCTTCAACGACTGCAGGACGCGATTGACGTGAATGATGCTGAGTCCAAGCGTGTCGGCGATGTCGCTCTGGGTCAGCGGCGAGTCGAAGACGCCCTGCGGAGCGAGCCCGACCGCGCGGTGCCGGACCAGCAGCTCCATCGCGAAATGGGCGACTCGCGTGGTCGCGCTATGCTGCGCCACGTCGGTCAGGCGCTCGACGATGATCTCGTGCTGCACCATCGCCCGGCCCAGCAGGCCGAAATACAGCCGCGGATGATGGTGGAAGGCGAAATCGATCTGCGCCCGGCCGAGCATGCCGACCGAGGCGCGCGACAGCGTGACCGCGCCGTAATGCGCCTCATGGCGGAAAAGCTGGCTGAAGCCCAGGATATCGCCCGGGATGACCGGGTTGACGATCTGCCGGCGTCCGCTCTCGCTGTGCTTGCAGGCGGCCGCCCAGCCGTCGAACAGCACGAAGAGCGTCGTCGACCGCATGCCTTCGCGGAACAGGTCGGTCTTGCGCGGGATGGTCCGGCGATGGCGCCAAAGGCCGCGAAGGAAGGTGAGCTCGCCCGGTGACAGCACCCGGCCGCATGCGATCTGTTCGATAAAAGCCGCCAGCGAAATCATTCTCGCGCTCCCAATTCCGGGCGCCGGTCCGTCGCGGGCTTCCCCCCGCCTTCGCAACGGCGCGCCGCAAGCGCCTCCACCGTGACGGCTGTTTCTCACCACCAGAGAAATTTCTCTGACCGGTTCGGCGGATGCAGTCCCTCAACTCAACGCGGGCATCATTCACCGGCGTGCGCCCCGACCCAAATCAAGAGTTTGTTAGTCGCCCGTGAGAGCGCGGCGGTACCGACGGAGGAAGCGTCGCCTGCGGCGGCATGCCGCGGCGGGTTTTCGGCCCCGGCGGCGCGGCGTGCTAGGCTGAGGCGACTCGAACCGTAACCACAGCAGCAGCGACAGCCCCATGGACGACAATCCGACATCCCTCCGCGTTCGCGATCCCGGTATCCGCGATCTTTTCACCATCGAATCGAACTGGCAGTCCTGGCTCGACGTCGAGGCCGCGCTCGCCGTGGCCGAAGCCGAGCTCGGCGTGATCCCCGAGGCCGCGGCAAAGGAGATCGTCGCCAAGGCGCGGCTCGAGCTGCTCGACCGCGAGCGTATCATCGAGGCGCTGCGCCGCACCGGGCATCCAATCGTGCCGGTCGTCTGGGAGCTGTCGCGCATCTGCGCGGGCGACGCCGGCGGCTACGTCCATTGGGGCGCGACGACGCAGAACATCATCCAGACCGGCGACATGCTGCTGTTGCGCCGGGTGCAGAAGATCTTCTTCGGCCAGCTCGCGGCGATCTTTGCCGCCATGGGCGATCTGGCGGAGCGCACCAAGGACATGGCGCTGCCCGGCCGGACGCACGGCCAGCATGCGGTGCCGGCCACCTTCGGCCTCAAGGTCGCGGTCTGGATCGACGAGATGAGCCGCCATGTGGAGCGGCTGCGCGGGGTCGAGCCGCGCCTCTTCGTCGCCATGCTCGGCGGCGCGGCGGGCACCATGGCGTCCTTCGGCGACAAGGGGCCGGAGATCCAGGCGCGCATGGCGGCGCATCTCGGCATGAAGCCGATGGCGGTGCCGTCGCGCACGATCGGCGACCACCAGGCGGAATACGTCGCGCTGCTCGGCCTGATGGCGGCCACCTGCAGCAAGATCGCGCGGGAGATCTACACCCTGATGAAGCAGGAGTTCGGCGAGGTCGAGGAGCCGGTCCCGCCCGGCACGGTGGGCAGCAGCACGATGCCGCAGAAGCGCAACCCCAAGCTGACGCAGGACGTGATCGCGGCCGCCGCCCAGGTGCGCGCGCTGGTGCCGCTGGCGATGGAAGCGATGATGACCGAGCACGAGGCGGACCGCACGACCAGCCTGATGATCCGCCGTGCCATCCAGCAGGCCTGCGAGCATACCGGCGACATCCTCGAGCGCATTCGCATGCTGATGGAAGGCATGCAGGTCTTCCCCGAGCGCATGCGGCAGAACCTCGACCTGTCCGGCGGCATGATCATGGCGGAGGCGTTGATGCTGTCGCTCGGCCGCCATATCGGCCGGCAGACCGCGCATGACGTGATCTACGAGGCGGCGATGGAATCGGCCACGAGCGGCAAGCCCTTCCGCACGCTGCTGGCCGGGGACGTGCACGTCCGCAAGCATCTCGACGAGAACCAGATCGAGGCTCTGCTCGACCCCACCGCGTATACCGGCACCTGCGCCCAGTTCGCGACCGAGCAGGCCGCGCAGGCGCGCAAGCTCGCGGCGGAGCTCGGCGCGGCGGGGTAAGGTTACCCC
>CAZPFL010000135.1:0-2468 GCA_964585785.1 uncultured Rhodospirillaceae bacterium | reverse complement strand
GGGGATGCATCGCGCATCTGGACAGTGCCCCGCGCACTGGCGTAGTAGCGCGCGATGCTGCTGATCCTCACGACGACGCTGCCGCTGTTCATCCTCATCCTCGCCGGCTTCCTGTCGGCGCGGCGCGGGCTGATGCAGAAGCCCGGCATCAAGGGGCTGAACGACTTCGTCTTCTACTTCTCCCTGCCGCTGATGCTGTTCCATGGCATGGCGACGGCGCCGCTGGCACGGGCCTTCGACGTTCGCTTCGTGTTGCTCTACCTCGCCTGCGCGGTCACGGTGCACCTCTCCGGCATGGCGATCGCGCGCTGGGGCTTCCGGCGCAGCATCGGCGAGCAGGGCATCCAGGGGATCGCCGCCTCCTTCGGCAACCTGATGTTCATTGCGATGCCGATCGCGATCTCGCTGTTCGGGCCGGCGGCGGCGCTCCCCGTGGCGCTGCTGGTGACGATCGAGAACGGCGTCATCATGCCCTTCACGGTCAGCCTGCTGGAGATCGATCGCGGCGCGAAGGGCAATCTGCGCCAGGCCGTGCTGGCCGCGGTGCAGGCGATCCTGCGCAACCCGGTGGTGATGTCGGTGCTGCTCGGCGCCGCGGCGGGCCTGCTCGGCATCCCGCTTCCGTCCCTCTTCACCGCCCTCGTCAAGGTGGTCAGCGGCGCGACCGTGCCCTGCGCGCTGTTCGCGCTCGGCGCGAGCCTGGCCGGGCTGCCGCTATCCGAGCGGCTGCGCGAGACCGGCACGATGATCCTGCTCAAGCTGTTCGTCTACCCGCTGCTGGTGTTCGGCGCGATGAGCCTGGTCCCCTCCATCGATCCCACCTGGCGGGCGATCGCCGTGCTCGGCGCGGCGATGCCGATGGGCGCCAACGTCTATCTCGTCGCGGCGCGGTACGAGACCTACGTCGCCCGCGCGTCGACCGCGGTGCTGTTTTCGACAACGATCTCGGTCATCACCGTGTCGCTGCTCGCGGTCCTGCTGGCGGGAAATAATATTCGCTGACTTGAGAAAATATTGATCTAGATCGGGGTCGTCTGTGCGTGAAGCGCGTATAAGCGCAAAATGGCCGGGGATGATTCACCGAAATTCATAAAATTCGAGTGGCTCGAGACCTTTGAGATCGGCTGCAAGACGATCGATGACGACCATCGCCGCATGCTTTCCATCATGCGGCAGATCGAAGCGTCCGGCCGGGCCCTGCGGTTCGAGCGCTGCGCGGAGCTGCTCGATACGCTGATCGCCTTCGCGCAAGCGCACTTCACGCGCGAGGAAGCGCTGCTGGAGAAGATCGGCTTTCCGGCGACCGAGGAGCACAAGGACTATCACGCCAACCTGCTCGCCCGCGCCGAAAACGTGAAGGAGGTCTGCAAGGTCATCAAGTCGGAGCGGGCCTTCCTCGACTGCTGCGAGGAGATGTTCGGCTTCCTGATCGACGACGTCGTGAAGGGCGATCTGAAGATCAAATCCTACATGCAGGAAAAGGGCATAACCCACCGCGGCCGAAGCCGTCGGGACTGACGTCTACTGCAGCGCCGCACGGGCGCGCGCGTCGGCCTGCTCCCAGTCGTGCTCCATGATGGTCGCGCGCCAGTGGCTGCGGCGCTCTTCCGGCGGATAATCCCCCGTCGCGGCGTGCAGCGCGCAACGGTTGTCCCACATCACCAGGTCGCCGACGCGCCACTTGTGGCGGTAATCGCCGTCCGCCGATTCCGCATAGCCCGTCAGTTCCGCGATCAGGGCGTCGCTCTCGGCCGGCGCGAGGCCCTGGATCGTCATCACCTGGCCGGGATTGAAATAGATCGCCTTGCGCCCGGTCTCCGGATGCACGCGGACCAGCGCGTGGACGGCGGCGGGCCGCACGCGGTCCTCCTCCTCCAGAAGCTGCACCTCGCGCTTCAGCCGCCCGCCGTATTTGTACGTGGCCGACCGCCCTTCGATCCGGCGCTTCAGGCTTTCCGGCAGCGCGTCGTAGATCGCATAGGCGTTGGCGAAAAGCGTGTCGCCGCCGGTGCTCGGGATCGTGAGCGCGTAGAGCTGCGTCGCCTTGGCGGTGGTGTAGTCATAGGAGGTGTCGGTGTGCCAGACCGCGCCGCGCTTGACGAGGTTGGCCTTGGGCTTCTCCACCGCGCCGACCCGGGTGTCCTCGATCTTGTTGTCCATGATCATCAGCGCCGGGAATTCCCGATGCCTACTCTTGCGCACGATGTGCGGCCGCAACGGCCCATAGCGGCGGCCGTGCGCGAGGAAGCTCTGCATGTCGAGCCGCTGGTCGCGGAACGCAAGCACGATATGGTCAAGGAAGGCCTGGTAAATTTGTGCGAAGTCGGCGTCGCTCAGATGCGCGAGGTCGACGCCGGTCACTTCGGCGCCAAGCTTCGAACCGAGGGGGCGAATCTCGACCATGCGGCGGTCCCTCCTGCGTGAAAGCCGAGGGAATCTTACGCCGAAGGGCGGCGCCGCTCAAATCG
>CAZPFL010000134.1:0-14120 GCA_964585785.1 uncultured Rhodospirillaceae bacterium | reverse complement strand
TTCATGCGCTCGCAATGGCCGGGATAGCGCACCGTCTTGTAGTTCACCTCGCGCGCCTTGCCGCTCAGCGTCTCGCACAGCGTGCCGAGCCCGCCCGAGGTGTTGAAGGCTTCGTAGGTGATGCCGTCGAGCGAGAACTGCTCGATGCCCTGCAGCGCCAGTACCTCGATCAGCTTGCCCTCGTGGATCGCTTCGCAGGGATTGCAGTACTCGTTTATCAGCCCGTCGGTGCTCCAGGTCAGGTTGTAGTTGAGCCCGTTGGTCGGAAACTGAGGCAGGGCGCCGACGCGCAAGCGCACGGTCTCCAGCGTCTCGAAGCGCTTCGCCACGTCATAGGCGACGACCGAGACGAAGCCCGGCGCCAGCCCGCATTGCGGCATGAAGACCTGCTCCGCGCCTTCGGCGATCGCGCGCACGCGGCGCGTGGTTTCGACATCCTCGGTCAGGTCGAAGTAATGCAGGCCGCAGTCGCGCGCGACTTCCGCCACGCGGCTGTTGAGGAAGAACGGCAGCGCGCTGATCACCGCGTCGCCGCGGGCCAAGAGCGCGCGCAGCGCGTCGGCGTCCTCGACGTCGAGCACCAGGCGCTCGATATCGTGGCGGTGCAGCAGGCCGAGAATCGATTCGTCGCGGTCGGCGACGATGAGATCGTAGTCACCGCTCGAGCCCAGCAGCTCGACGATGGCGGCGCCGATCTTGCCGCCGCCGAGAATGATGATCCTGTTCACGCGAGGACTCCTTTCCCAAACGGCCGTCTATAAATCACATGGTGCGGCGCGGCGTGATCGCAATGCGTCCGGGCGCCGGCATCGGGCTCCCGGGAGCATGGGCAAAAAAGGTTGACCGTTAATTACTTGCCGGGCGTTGCTCAGGCGTTAAGGCATGATTTCGGCCGAAATTTGCCCTTCCGCGGCCTTTTCTCCGGCTGTTGCGAGAATCTGTCGCAGGTGTGACGGGAACAGTTGAGTCTCCGCCGCCGGCGGTTAAATATTCGCCTGTTAGCAGCTGCACAATGCAGCCGAGCGCAGGGGGAGTTTCATGTACGTTGTCCCGGAAGAGGATATCACGATGTTCGCGCGCGGCCTGATCGGCCGTCAGGGAACGCAGGCCCTAAGCTACGCCGAGGACCAGTCGAAGCGCCTCGCCGCGCTGCGCGACGAAGACGGCGCGGTGGTGTGGAACAGGGTGGCCGAGGCGGTCGCCGCCCGCATGCGCGCGCGCGGTCCCGCGAACTGAGCCGCGGCGGGCGCGTGGTCCGGCGCCCGCGTTTTCGAGCTTTGCGTTATTTTGATGAGGGGCCCTTGCCGGGCGCGCCGGGCGGCCCCATATTCTGTCCATCAGTTTGCGACACCACCGGCGTATTCTGCTTCGTCACGCCGACCAAGCCTCGAAACCCCCGGACATCGTAGAAAACTGAGTCAACACCGCGACGTTTATCGTGGCGGCACGTCAATTGTGTAAGGAAGTGTTTATGACGACTGGTATAGTCAAATGGTACAACCGTACGAAGGGATATGGATTCATCCAGCCCGACGACGGCAGTAAGGATGCATTCGTCCATGTTTCCGCGCTCGAGCGCGCTGGCATCTATGACCTGCAAGAAGGTCAGAAGGTCCAGTACGAGCTGCGGTCCGGGACCAGCGGTAAGCAGTCGGCGGAAGATCTGACGATCGTCAGCTAAGTCCGTCCGACCTGCCGAACGCGGAGGCCCGCCGGGAGACCGGCGGGCCTTCGTCGTTAGCGGCAGCGCCGGCTTTACGCCGCCACGGCGCGGCCGATCGGGGCGAGGAAGGACAGGAACTCGTCGGTGACGCGCTCCCAGGAGAAGGTGAGCGCGTGCGCGCGGCAGAGCTCGGGCGGAATGTCGAGCGCGTCGAGCGCCGCCTGGCGCAGGTCCGCGTCGAGCCGGCCGGCCTGGGAGCGGCCGAGCACGTCCGTCGGGCCCGTCACGGGAAAGGCCGCGACCGGGACGCCGCAGGCGAGCGCTTCCAGCATGACGAGGCCGAAGGTGTCGGTCAGGCTCGGGAAGACGAAGACGTCGGGGACGTTGAAATAGCGCGCCAGCTCCGCGTCGCCGTCGGCGATCAGAAACGGCACCGCGGGATAGCGCTTCATCAAGGCCTCCCGCGCCGGGCCGCTGCCGACGACCACCTTGCTGCCCGGCAGGTCGAGGTCGAGGAAGGCCGGGATGTTCTTGTCGATGGTGACGCGGCCGACGAACATGAAGATCGGCCGTTGCAGGCCGAGGCGGTCGAGATAGGTCTTCGGCCCCGGCTTGAAGACCTCGGTGTCGACGCCGTGCGACCATAGCCGAAGCTGGCCGAAGCCGCGCGCCGTCAGCTCGCCCAGCACGTTCGGCGACGGCACCATGACCGCGCGCGACGGCGCGTGGAAGCGGCGCAGCCGGTCGTACAGCCAGGAGACCGGCAGCCCGGTGCGGGCGTTGATGAACTCCGGGAACTTGGAGTGATAGGCCGTGGTGAACGGGCGGCCGCGCGCAAGGCAGTAGCGCCGGGCGGCCCCGCCGATCGGCCCTTCCGTGGCGATGTGGATCGCGTCCGGCGCAAAGTCGTCCAGCGCCGCCGCCGTGGCCCGGCCGGGCAGGAAGGCGAGCCGGATCTCGCTGTAGGTCGGACAGGGAAAGGTGCGGAAGCGGTCGGGTCCGATGACCAGCACGTCATGGCCGCGCCGCTTGAGGCGCTCGACCACGGTGCCGACGACGCGGACCACGCCGTTCGGCTGCGGATACCAGGCATCCGTCGCGATCGCGATGCGCAAGGATTTCTCCACCGTTGCGAAGGCGTGCGAGCTATCGCGCCAAAGCGGCGTGAAACTCAAGTGACGGTTTCATGACGCGCGTGCAACGATGGCCCGCGGCGGCTTATTTCGTCATGTCCTTGATCTTGTCGCCCGTCTGCTGCGCCGCGTCCTTGGTGGCGTCCACCGCCTTGCCGCCCATTTCCTGCGCTTTTTCGCCAGCCTTGACGGCAGCGTCCTTGGTCGCGTCGTAGGCCTTGCCGGCGGCGTCCTTGGTGGCGTCGACGGCCTTGCTGCCCATCTCCTGCGCCTTCTCGCCGGCCTTGACGGCGGCATCCTTGGTGGCGTCATACGCCTTGCTGCCCATCTCCTGGGCTTTCTCACCCGCCTTCACGGCAGCGTCCTTGGTCGCGTCATACGCCTTGGTCCCGGCCTCCTTCGCCGCCTGACCGGCTTCCTTGGCGGCCTCGATCGCGTGCTCCTTGGCCTTGGTCAGGGAATCGGTGGCCTCGGCGGGCTTCGCTTCGGGCTTGCTGGCGGTCTTGGACGAGCCGCCCTCGTCGCAGCCAGCGATCAGGGCGACGCACAGGGCGGCGGTGGCGAGGCGCAGGGAGCGTTCCGCTGCGGCAAGCATGCTCATGAGTTCATTTCCTTCTCTCCCGGATGCACTGCATCGAGCGCAGGATCGCGCCGGGCACGCGGAAACCGCGCCCGTCCAGGATAGACGAAAAGAATGACCGTTGATCAAGTGCCGATGGCGATGGCCGCCGCCTATTCGGGGCCGGTGTCGTCGCCGCGCCACGGTCGCGCCGGGGTTAGCCCCGGCCCGCTACGTCACGGCAGCCGCGGAAAAAGGCGCGTTCAGGCGGAGAAGCGGACCGCGATATCCGTCCGGACCTTGCGCACCACGTCGCAGTGGCGGCGCGTCCCGTCCGGGAGGCGCAGATCGAAGCTTTCCGGCACCCAGATGGTATCCTGCGGGCGCAGCTTGGCGCCCTCGGGGGAAATCTCCAGGATCGTGCAGGGCATCGTGCAGCGGCCCTGGTCGTAGATGATCATGGCGGTCTTGAGCGTTTTCGCCCGTGCGGCGGCGCGGCGCTCGCTGGCGGATTGCGGTTCGGTCGTCGTCATGGTCCCTGCGTCCCTGCCTTCTCAGGCAACCCCTTCTTCTGATTTATCGATTGTTATGCCCGCATCATTTATTTCTGGTTAATGCGATGCCGGGCGAGAGCGGGTTGCGTTGCGTTTTCAGTCCTTTCGGTATCATACGCTTCCGGGCGTGGTACGGACTCCACTCCTGAAGGGGGATAAGGCCTCCGTACTACCTCAAAAGTGGTAAGAGGCGGCACAAAGGGCATGCCGGATCCGCGCCGGCCCCTCGTCCCGCCGGCAGAACCGCCGCCTCGTGCAGCCGGACTAATCACATTGTTCTGCGACCGATACTTTATCGGGGCTATCGAGCGCCGCACTCGCTTCCTATCGTCGTTAACGATCAAACCGTTTCGAGGCAGGTCGCCTGTCGTTTTTTGAAGGCTGGCCAATGTTTGGCGCAAGATGGCTCAAGTTTCCGCTGGCTTGGGCGGGGCTGATATTGATCAGTCTCGCCGGCTTCGCCATGCCTGCGCAGGCGGTGACGGTCCATCCGGGCCACACCGGGGCCCCCCAGATCAATCCAGAGATTTATGAAGGGACGCCCTGGCAGCCGCGCTTCGGCGGCAACGGTGTGACCAATTTCCATATCAGCTTCAACGGTTTTGACCACGTCTCTTCGATCTCGAACGCCAATATCTTCCGGTCCGAGAGCTTCCTGTTCAACGGCCAGGGCGGCGAGCGCGTCTGGAGCTTCAGCGACCAGAACGTCCGCGTGTTCGAGAGGATCCGCGAATTCCTGCGCGAAGGGGATTGCCAGGACGGCGGGAACCCGCCGCCGCATGTCTCCAATGTGCCGATCCCGAGCGCGGTCTGGCTGTTTCTCTCGGCGATCGCGCTGCTCTTCGGCATCAGCTTCTGCCGTAATCCGGTGAAGAACTGACACCGCGCCGATAGAGCCGGTCCACCCCGCTCCGCTTTCTCAGTCGTCGCCTGCAGCCGCCAGCCGCGCGCGCCGCCGGCCGTATCGAAGCGCGGCGCTATGTCGGATCGATGCGGCCGACCGCCTCCCGCAGCATGGCCTGCGCCTGCCGCAGCGCCGTTTCCAGGTCGCGGAGCCGGCAGCGGTCCAGCCTGGCCGGCAGCCCGAAATAGGCCGGGTCCACCTCATGCGCATAGCAGGGCGGCGAGGCATAGGACTGGATCTCGACGTTCGGGTCCTCGTCGATATCGGCGATCGGCGGGTTCTTGGGCGCGGACATGGCCGAATATTACCACGCCGGGCGACGGGGTGCAGGGCGGATGGGCTGGTGCCCATGGACTCCCGGGATAAACCGGGGAGTGACGATTTAATTTTCTTCCAAGAATTAAACGTCATGCCACGGCTTGTCCGTGGCATCCACGGCGCGGACCATGCGATCGAAACGGCCAGTCGTTCGAGGACTGGAAAAAACCGGCCCCGCCCCCTACGCCTTTCCTTTCTTTTTCTTCTTTTTCTTTCCCCCGCCCTTCTCCGCCTCATCGAAATAAGCCTTGGCGGTGCGGAAGGCGTCGACGCCGGCGGGCACGCCCGCATAGACGGTGGTGTGCAGCAGCACCTCCATGATCTCGTCCTTGGTGACGCCGCCGACCTGGTGCGCCGCGCGCACGTGGGTGCGCAGCTCGGGCTGGCGGTTGACCGCGGCGAGCATGGCGATGTTGATCAGCCGCCGCGTCTTCTCGGGCAGGCCGGGCCGGCCCCAGATCGCGTTCCAGACGAATTCCGCGTTGAGCTGGCGCAGCGGGCCCATGAACGGGTCGTCCGCGCCCTGCTTGGTGCTGGCGTCGTGATATTCGGCGCCGAGGATGCGCCGGCGCAGCGCCTGGCCGTTGACGAAGCGCTCATTCCGGTCGAATTCGAACTTGGCCATCTGGGTGTCCTCCGATTTCGTGAACAGTTGTTACTTGTGCCGTCTACTTGTCCGCTTCGAGCCAGGACGCCGAGCGGCCGCTGTCGATCGGATACGCGCCGCCGTTCATGTCCTGCGCCTCGTCGCGGCAGAGAAAGAGCATCAGCTCGGCGATGCGCGCGGGCTGGATGAAGTCGCCCGGCTGCTTGCGGCGCTTGAGGTATTCGCGGCGCGCCGCCTCCGGCGAGAGGCCCTCGGCCTCGGCGAGCTCGGCGATCTTGATCTCGGTGTTGGGCGTCAGCACCGATCCCGGACAGATCGCGTTGCAGGTGATGTTGCCGGTCCCGCGCATCTCCGCCGTCGTCGCGCGCGTCAGGCCGAGCAGCGCCGTCTTGGTGGTGACGTAGTCGACGCGGCCCGAGCGTGCGCCGAGGCCGAGCACCGAGGAGATGTTAATGATCCGCCCCCAGCCGCGCTTGTACATGCCGGGCAGCGCGAGCCGCGTCAGGTGGAAGGGCGCGGACAGGTTGACCGCGACCGCGCGGTCCCAGTCCTCGGGCTGGAAGGCGTCGATCGTGGCGAAATGCCGGATTACGGCGTTATTCACCAGAATGTCGACCGTGCCGGCAAGGCTCTCCGCCGCCCTGAACAGCGCCTCGACCTCGGCCGGCTTCGCCAGGTCGGCGCCGTGGTAGCCGACGGTCACGCCGTGGGTTTCGGCCAGTTGCGCACGCTGTCGGTCGATCGCGGCGGCCTCGCCGAAGCCGTTCAGCATGACGGTGCAGCCGGCGCCGGCGAAGGCGGCGGCCGCCGCCGCGCCCAGCCCCCGCGTCGATCCGGTCACCAATGCGGTCTTTCCCTTGAGCATGGCCTCTCCTCCCGCCGCCGGATCCTGCGCGCAAACGGCCGCCGGCGGCATTGCGGTTAAAGAATTCTTAAGCATCGCACGAGAATATCCCGCCGGGAAAAAACGCCCGTCTCGCGGCATTTCAGGAAGAAGGACTCCGGATGAACACACCGGCCCCGCATCTCGACCCGGCCGCCGTCATCGAGGCGAAAGGGTCGATCAATGCCGAAGACCTGCTGACGCTGCGCCAGAGCGTGTTCCGCGACGGCGTCGTCGATCGCCGGGAGGCGGAAATGATCTTCCGTCTCGACCAGAGCTGCAGCGACAAGGCGCCGGTCTGGGGCGAGTTCTACGTCGACTCCCTGACCGACTATTTCGTCTGGAAGTCGAAGCCGCCGAAATACGTGGACGAGGCCGGCGCGCGCTTCCTGATCGACAACATCACCCGCGACGGCCGGATCGACGGCAAATCGGAGCTCGAGCTCCTGGTCAACATCGTGCATTGGGCGGACTCGGTGCCGGAAGAGCTGAACGTGCTGATGCTCCAGGCGGTCAAGGACAGCGTGCTGACGCCCGACCAGGCGGCGTATGGCCAGGGCCGCAACGCCGGCGTGGTGACCGCGTCCGATGTCGCCCTCGTCCGCCGCGCCATCTATGCGCCCGCCAGCGAAGGCAGCTACACGGTGACCAAGCGCGAGGCGGAGATGATCTTCGCCATCAACAACGCGACCGTCGCCTCGGAAAACGATCCGGGCTGGCAGGACCTGTTCGTCAAGGCGATCGCCAACTACCTGATGTTCCCGCGCAGCGCGCCGAAGGCGCTGTCGGCCGAGGAATACAATCGGCGCGACGCCTGGCTCGAGGAGCGGCGCGGCGTCGGCCGCCTGCTCGCCGACGTAGGCCGCAACATCGCCAGCTTCAACGTCGCCGACGGCTGGGCGTCCTGGGACCCGTTCGGCAGCCGCGCGGCCGCCGAGCGCAAGGCGCAGGAAGACGCTCGGCTGCACGAGTCCATGAGCCGCGAGAGCATCGACGAGGGCGAGGCCCGCTGGCTGCTCGAGCGCATCGCGGAAGACGACATGGTGCACGAGAACGAGATCGCGCTGCTCAAGTTCATCCGCGACAACTCGCCAAACGTCCATCCGCTGCTGCAGGAGCTGTTCCGGCAGGTCAAGCTGTAGACGGCGGCGGCCGCGCCGTCGCGGCTGTCCGGCAATGGATGCCACGAATATATCGTGGCATGACGCATCGGTGTTTCAGCCATGAGAAAGCCGGTTTATCCGTGGGGTCCACGCGCACCGGCCTCGCCGCGCCCCTTTTCCCGCAAATTCACCCTTTACCTCGGAGCGAGAATTTCTAGACTTGGCGCATCAGAGATTCCGTGACGGGGAAATGCATCGATGGCCAAGAAACCGACCAGCGCGAAAGTCCGCAAACCGGCGAAATCTCAGACGAGGAGCTCGGCCAGAAGCCAGCCGCGCCGGGTGCAGGCCTCGGTCGAGACGAGCTCGCTCAGCGTGACGGATGGCGCGATGAAGGACGTCATCCGCTCGGCCTTCCTCCGCCGCGAAATCTGATCGCGCCCTAGCGCCCTAAATCGCCGATCAGCGGGCGGACCTCCGCCGCGAAGCGCCGGAGCTGCACCGCGCGCTCTTCGGGCGTGCCCAGCATGTCGAGAATGAAGTGGCGGACGCCGGCGGCGTGGAATTTCCGCAGGGTCGCCGCGAAGGTCTCGGGATTGCCGAGCGCGCAGTAGCGCTGCGCCGCCTTGCGGAAGTCCATCGCGTAGCGCTGGCTGAGCAACGCTGTGGCGTCGTCGAGCGCGCGGTCGTAGCTGTCGTCGAGCCGCGAGAACAGGAGATGCGCGGTGCCGAAGGGATGCGCGCCCCGCCCCGCCGCCGTCCGCGCCGCCTCGATCGTGGCGAGCCCGGAAGCGTATTGCTCGGGCGTCACGACATAGGAGATCCAGCCGTCGGCGAGCGCGCCCGCGCGCTTGAGCGCCGCCTCCGAGCGGCCGCCGCACCAGATCCGGGGGCCGCCCTTGGTGTAGGGGCCCGGCTGCATGTGCACGTCCTCGAACTGCCAGATGCGTCCGGCATGGCTCACCGGGCGGTCGCTCCACAGCTTGCGCATGACCTCGATGCCTTCGGTCATGCGCTGGCCGCGCTCGGTCAGCGGCACGCCGCAGGCCGCGAACTCGCGCGGGAACTCGCCGCCCGCGCCGATGCCGAAGATGAAGCGTCCCTCGGACAGATGGTCCAGGCTGGAGGCGAGCTTCGCCGCCGCGGCGGCCGAGCGCAGCGGCAGCAGGTAGACGCTGGTGCCGATGGTAAGCGTGTCGCTCAGCGCCGCCGCCTGGCTGAGCCCGAGCATTGGGTCGAGGATCGGCGAGGTGAAGGCGATATGGTCGCCGGACCAGAGCGACTGGAAGCCGATCTCGTCCAGCAGCGCCACGACCTGCCGGATGATCGGGCGGGTCGAAAGCCGCGCGGTGATGCCGAAATCGACCTTTTTGTCGAGCGTGAGCGCCATCCCTACATCCTTCCCTTCTAAGCCGAGGTTTTACCCGCTTCTACCGGGCCGTTTCCCCGCCGCGTCAAGGATTTGTTCACCTTTCCGCCCTACCGTCGGAGGCAAGGCCGCGGCCCGTCCGCGCCACCAGGATAAGGAAAAGACGGTCCATGGGGAACTTGGCGCAGCCGTCCCGGCTCAAGTCGTCCCTTCCGCAGCGCCGCAAGCAGGGTAAGACATCCGCGGCGCGCCCGAAAGCTGCGCGCAATCCGTTCTGGGCCTGGTTTGCCGAGACCATCGCGCCCTTGGGCGCCGCCGGACTGGACGACGACGGCATCGTCGCGCGCATCGACGCGGAATTCAGCAAGCATTATCCCGATCTCGCCTTCGAGCTGTGGGGCCCCGATGGCGACATGGTCGACTTCGTGATCAGCGCCGACGGCCAGACGCCACTATTCGACGCGGTGCTCGACGCCGTGCGCGGCGCGCCGCGCATGCCGGGCTGGCGCGTCGTCGCCTTCCGGCCGCGCCGCTCGGTCAAGGCGCGGGTCAGCGCCATGGGCCACCAGCTCTCGGGCGACCAGATCCGCTACCGCTGCGAGCCGGAGAACGGCCGGCTGCGCGTGGCGCTCTTCGTCGAGAATCTCGACGAGGACAACTGGGACATCCTCTGCGCGACCTCTTGCGTGCTGCTCGACATGGCGCTCGGCGAGTTCGACGCCGCGACCAAGATCGCCGCGCTCGAGCACTACCCGCTGAACGACGAGACCCGCCAGCTCGCCCCGAAGCCGCTGGCCCAGCTCCCCGACGAGCTCGACCGCTTTTTCGCCGGCGCGGTGCATTGAGGCGCATGCCCCGCGGCCGTGCTTAATGCGCGGTATGGCGGTAAAGCCGTAAAATCCAAAACAGCACGCCATTCCATGGCTTGACCGTGGAATCCATGGCACGCGTCTGCGGTCAGGCTGGGCGTTGCCGTGCGCATCGCGACGCCCTGCCATGGATTCGCCGGTCACGCCGGCGAATGACGGGCTGTATGAGACCCCCATTTGTCTCCCCCCGCCCCCTGCGCTATGAAAGACTGATCCGGGCGGCGGCGGCCGGCCGGCAGCGGGAGGAAGCACACATGCGGGAAGCGGTCATCGTCTCAACCGCGCGTACGCCGATCGGCAAGGCCTACCGCGGCGCGTTCAACAACACTCACGGTGCGGATCTCGGCGCGCATGCGGTGCGCCACGCGGTCGAGCGCGCCGGCATCGAGCCGGGCGACGTCGAAGACGTGCTGATGGGCTGCGCGCTGCCCGAAGGCGCGACCGGCGGCAACATCGCGCGCCAGATCGCGCTCCGCGCCGGCCTGCCGGTCACGGTCGCGGCCTCGACCATCAACCGTTTCTGCTCGTCGGGGATGCAGGCGATCGCCATGGCGGCGCAGCGCATCATCGTCGACGGCGCGCCGGTGATGGTCGGCGGCGGGCTGGAATCGGTCAGCCTGGTGCAGAACGAGCACATGAACAAATACCGGGCGGAGAACGAGTGGCTCGTCGAGCACAAGCCCGCGATTTACGACAGCATGCTCCAGACCGCCGAGACGGTAGCCGAGCGCTACGGCATCGCGCGTGAGGCGCAGGACGAATACGCGGTCCAGAGCCAGGCGCGCACCGCGGCCGGCCAGCAGGCCGGCAAGTTCGACGACGAGATCGTGCCGATGCCGACCGTCAAGCTGGTGACCGACCGGGAGACCGGCGCCGTCAACGCGGAGGCCGTGCTGCTGGAGAAGGACGAAGGCAACCGCCCGGGCACCAGCATGGACGATCTCGCCAAGCTCAAGCCGGTGGTGCACGAGAAGGGATTCATCACGGCTGGCAACGCTTCGCAGCTGTCCGACGGCGCGTCGGCGGCCGTGCTGATGGAAGCCAAGACGGCGGAGAAGCGCGGGCTCGAGCCGCTCGGCGTGTTCCGCGGCCTCGTCGTCGCCGGCTGCGAGCCGGACGAGATGGGCATCGGCCCGGTCTTTGCCGTGCCGAAACTGCTGGAGCGCCACGGCCTCACGATGGACGACATCGACCTGTGGGAGCTCAACGAGGCCTTCGCGGTGCAGGTGCTCTACTGCCGCGACACGCTCGGCATCCCCGACGAGCGCCTCAACGTCGACGGCGGCGCGATCTCGATCGGCCATCCCTATGGCATGAGCGGCGCGCGCATGGTCGGCCACGCGCTGATCGAGGGCCGGCGCCGCGGCGCCAAGCGCGTCGTCTGCACCATGTGCATCGGCGGCGGCATGGGCGCAGCCGGGCTGTTCGAGGTGCGGTGATGGCCAGTTCTCCCACCTCCGTCACTCGCCGACTTGATCGGCGAATCCATGGCACGGCGATCGTGCCATTCACGACCAAGCCGGGTTGTGACGGATTGGGGCAGGCCGATAATTCAGATTAAGCGGAGACAAGAAGCGATGGATTTCACAGGGAAAACGGTTGTCGTGACTGGCGGCTCTTCCGGCATCGGGCGGGCCACGGTGCTGAGCTTCGCCAAGGCCGGCGGCAACGTCTATTTCGGCGACATCAACGAGAAGGGCGCGGAGGACACGATCGCGCAGGCGAAGGGCCTGCCCGGCAAGGTCGTCTTCCACAAGCTCGACCTGGAGAGCAAGACGTCGATCACCGACTTCGCCCAGGCGCTGCACGGCCAGGGCGGCAAGGCCGACGTGGTGGCGAATGTCGCCGGCTGGGACGTCGGCGAGCCCTTCATCAAGAACACGCCGGAATTCATGGAAAAGGTGATCACCATCAACCTGATGGGCTGCATCCGCGTCACCCGCGCCTTCCTCGACCCGATGATCGAGGCGCAGTCGGGCGCGATCGTCAACGTGTCGAGCGACGCCGGCCGCGTCGGCAGCTCGGGCGAGACCGTCTATTCGGGCGCGAAGGGCGGCGTCATCGGCTTTACCAAGTCGATCGCCCGCGAGATGGCGCGCTATGGGATTCGCGCCAACGTGATCGCGCCGGGGCCGACCGACACGCCCCTGTTCCGCGCCCAGCCGGAGAAGCTGCAGGCGGCGCTGATCCGGGCCATTCCGCTGCGCCGCCTCGCCGCGCCGGCCGAGATCGCCGACGGCATCCTGTTCTTCGCCAGCGACCGCGCGCGCTACATCACCGGCCAGGTGCTGAGCGTGAGCGGTGGCCTGACGATGGTGTAAGCCGCGGCGTGGGGCGTATGAAAGGCATTTGACGGTGCCTGTCGACGATCAATAGGCTGGGAATGGTGAGGTGCGTGCTTCGACAGGCTCAGCATGAGGCTTTTTTCTCAATGTCCTGAAGGCTGTTCCTCATCCTGAGCCTGTCGAAGGACGCACGGCATAAACGCAGCCATAACCCGTGCGTGTCCTACGCGCCTTAGGGAGGCACGCCGATGGAGCTCGGGGTCATGCTCACGCCGGAGCGCATCGCCGCGATGGAAGCGCGCGGCGATTGGGCCGGCAAGACGACACTCGACTATCTCGACGCCGCGGTGGCGCGGAACCCGGATCGCGCCGCGGTCATCGCGCATGACAGCGAGGCCGGGACCGAGACCACCCTCACCTATGCCGAGCTCGACCGGGTCGCGCGGCGGATCGCGCTCGGGCTGCTGGAGCTCGGCGTTGCGCCCGGCGACGTCGTCTCCTTCCAGCTCCCCAACTGGTGGCAGTTCACGGCGCTGCATCTCGCCTGCATCCATGTCGGCGCGATCAGCAACCCGCTGATGCCGATCTTCCGCACGCGTGAGCTGCGTTTCATGCTGGGCTTCGCCGAGAGCAAGGTCTATGTCGCGCCGCAGCGTTTCCGCGGCTTCGACTATCCGGCGATGATGGCAGACCTCGCGCCGGCGCTGCCGCATCTCGCGCATTGCTTCTACATCGGGGGCGAAGAGCCGCAGTCCTTCGAGCGCTTCTTCCTCGAGACGGCGCGCCCGGATGCGCCGGAAATGCTCACCGCGCGCCGCACCGGCGCCAACGACGTGACGCAGATCCTCTACACCTCGGGCACGACGGGCCAGCCCAAGGGCGTGATGCACACGGCCAACACGCTGTTCGCCTGCCTGCCGCCGATCGTCGAACGCTTCGGCATGGGCGCGGACGACGTGACCTGGATGGCCTCGCCGCTCGCGCACCAGACCGGCTTCATGTACGGCATCATGCTGCCGATCATGCTGGGCGTGCCGGCGGTGTTGCGCGATGTCTGGGTGCCGGCCGAGGCGGCGGCGAGCATGGCGGCGACGGGCGCGACCTTCACCATGGCCTCGACGCCCTTCCTCGCCGACCTCGCGGACCTGCCGACGCTGGCTGCGCACGACCTCTCGCGCTTCCGCATCTTCCTCTCCGCCGGCGCGCCGATCCCGAGCGCGCTGGTCGAGCGCGCGACCGAACGGCTGGGCGCGCATGTGCTCTCCGGCTGGGGCATGACCGAGCTCGGCTGCATCACCAACTGCGCGCCGGGCGACCCGCCGGAGAAGATCTTCGGCACCGACGGCAAGGCGCTGCCCGGCTCCGAGGTCAAGGTCGTGCGCGCGGACGGCGCGGAAGCGCCGCGCGGCGAGGAAGGCATCCTCAAATGCCGGCCGAACGCGCTGTTCGTCGGCTATCTCAAGCGGCCGGAAGTCTATGGCGTCGACGACGACGGCTGGTTCGACACCGGCGACTACGCGCGCATGGACGAGGACGGCTACATCCGCATCACCGGCCGCGCCAAGGACATCATCATCCGCGGCGGCGAGAACGTGCCCGTGGTCGAGGTGGAAGAGCTGCTCTACCGCCACCCCGCGGTGCGCGAATGCGCGGTCGTGGCGATGCCCGACGCGCGCCTCGGCGAGCGCGCCTGCGCTTTCGTCGGACTCGTCGAAGGCGGCACGCTCGACTACGCCGGCATGGTCGCCCACCTGCGTGAAAGCGGCATGGCGACGCAGTATTTCCCGGAGAGGCTCGTGGTCCGCGACGCCCTGCCCCGCACGCCCAGCGGCAAGATCCAGAAGTTCGTGCTGCGCGAGGAGGCGAAGGGGTT
>CAZPFL010000133.1:0-14138 GCA_964585785.1 uncultured Rhodospirillaceae bacterium | reverse complement strand
CCAGTCGATCTGGAAGGGCTCGACGCCGGTCTTCGCCGGCAACAAATATGCCGACCTGTCGGACGAGTGCCTGTTCTACATCGCCGGCATCCTCAAACATGCCAAGGCGATCAACGCCTTCACCAACCCGACAACCAACTCCTATAAGCGTCTGGTGCCGGGCTTCGAGGCGCCGGTGCTGCTCGCCTACTCGGCGCGCAACCGCTCGGCCTCCTGCCGTATCCCCTATGTGGCGAGCCCGAACGGCAAGCGCGTGGAAGTCCGCTTCCCCGATCCGGCGGCGAACCCCTACCTCGCCTTCTCGGCGATGCTCATGGCCGGCCTTGACGGCATCCAGAACCGGATCCATCCGGGCGACGCGATGGACAAGGACCTGTACGATCTGCCGCCGGAAGAGCTGGCCGGCGTGCCGACCGTCTGCGGCTCGCTGCGCGAAGCGCTCGGCGCGCTCGAGGCGGACAGCGAGTTCCTGCTGAAGGGCGACGTCTTCTCGAAGGACCAGATCGAGGCCTATCTCGCGCTCAAGTGGGAAGAGATCTACGCGTTCGAGCACATGCCGCATCCGGTCGAATACCAGATGTACTACAGCGTCTGATCGATCCGATCCGACGTGCGGAACAGAGCCGGGGCCGCGCAGCGCGCGGCCCCGGTTTCCATTTTAGAACACGGATTTACCGGCCGATCTTCACGCGCTTCTCCGCGCCGCCGTAGCCGTGCACGGAATCATGCGCGCGAACGACCACCACCGTCGTCCCGGGCGGCAGGCGGACGCCCGCGAGCGAGCGGGTGAAGGGCTGCTCGTCCTCGTGCGGGTGCAGCAGCGTGCGCGTCGCCAGCACCGTCTTGCCGTCGGCCGTCAGCACTTCCCAGCGGTCGGCATAGTGCTTCCACCCCGCGTCCGCATGGCGGACGGTCACGTCGAAGCTATAGGTCCCCGGGCCGTCGGCGCGGACCACGACGCCCACCACGTCCGCCTCCCCCGCCCGGGCCTGCGGCGCCCCGACCAGGCCGCCCGAAACCGCGGCGATGATCGCGCCGCCGATCAGAAATCCGCGAAAATCCGCCATTTCTCGCGCCTCCTTCTTTTGTCCTGCCTGCCGCTGGCGTCGTTAGGTTAACGCGACCTTAAGATTTCCGCGATAGACAGCACGCTGGGATAAACCGCCGCGAATCCGCGCCCCAGGGCTGGCGGAAGCGCGGCCGTCGAAGGCGGCGCGGCAACCGAGCCCACCGCCTTGGGGGCAAAGAGCCGGCACCATGTTCCGGGACCTCGCACGAAACCTGTACGCCGGCGCCCGGCTGTGCTTCATGCTGCCGGTCGAGCGCGCGGATTTCCGCGCCAGCCTGGACCAGGCCTTCGCGTTGCTCGTGTTCGGCAGCGGCACGATCCTGCTCGTCGAATTCGCCGCGGCGGGCCGCGACTGGTTCCCCTCGCCCGACCGCGTCGGCCTTTACGCGCTGGCGATCCTGACCGGGCTGATCGGCTGCTTCGCCGCGACCCGGCTCTTGGGCGTCGCGGAAAGGCTCAGCACCGTCGTGGTGATGCTGCTGGCCGGCGCCTTCTGGCTCGTGCCCGTGTTCGGTCCCGTCTTCGTGCTCGCGGGCGAATCGGCGCTCGCGCCCAACCGCCCCGCCGGCGCGACCGTCGCGATCCTGATCGTGCTCTGGAGCCTCGGCATCGCCATGCGCGTCATCCAGCTCGCCACCGGGGGCGGCATCGTGAAGCCCGCCGTCGCCGCGTCGATCCTGGTCGTCTTCACCGCGCTGCCCAAGCTGCTGCTGATCCCGCCCGCGACCTGGCTCGGCGCGCCGGCCAAGCTGCCGCCGAGCTGGACGCAGGAAAACCTCTATTACGGCCAGTTCGGCATGGTCGAGCAGGCGATCCACTGGCTCGGCAAGGGCCCGCCGGGCGTGCCTAACCTCTATTTCGTCGGCTTCGCCGCGGACGCCCGCGAGCCGGTTTTCCTCCACGAGATGAACGGCGTGGCGCGGCTCTTCGCGCAGCGCTTCGACACCGGCGCGCGCTCGGCCGTGCTGATCAACAACCGCACCACGGTGCGTCAGGCGCCGCTCGCCAACATGCACAATCTCGGCCGCATCCTGAGCGAGATCGGCAAGCGCATCGACCCCGAGGAAGATGTCGTCGTGCTCTACCTGTCGGCGCCGGCGCTGGCCGACGACGCGATCAAGCCGCGCTTCGAGACGCTCGACTTCGTCCCGATCCACGCGGCGCATATCCAGGGCATGTTCGACGACGCCGGGATCAAGTGGCGCGTCATCATCCTCTCCACCTGCGCGGCGGACGGCTTCGTCGACCAGCTGCGCGGCCCGACGACGCTGGTGATCGCCGCGACCGGCGCCGGCGGCCACGGGCGCGGCTGCCGCGGCGACGGAGAATACACGGCGTTCGGCAAAGCCTTCTTCGACGAGGCGCTGCGTGGGACCTATTCGCTGCCCGGCGCGTTTGCGCGCGCGCAGGCGCAGCTGGCCGCCGAAGACGGGAACGGCCTGCGCGGCCCCTCCATCCCGGTCATCCACATGGGCGGCCAGATCGCCGCGAAGCTCGACACGCTCGCCGCCTCCCTGGCCGAGCGCCGCGCGACCGCCGCCCTGCCGCCCTCGCCGACCATGCCCAAGGTCGAGCCGCCGAAGATGATGCGGCCCTGATCACAGCGGCGCCTTCCCCTTGACGCCCGCTGTGGCGCGCCTATCTGACTGTCGCGCCTGGGAGGGCGCGCGTTAACAAATTTACCGGACATCGCGTCCGCAATCCCGTAGATTGCCCAGATGCTCCACGCACGCCGGCACCCAAGCCGCAATAGGACGGCCTGGACCCGCTTTCGTAACGCAGCCTGCCTCATCCTGGTGGTCGCGGCGAGCGCGGCCGGCTGCGCGCATGCCGACGAAGACCAGAGCACCGCGGCCGAGATCGTTCCGCGGGTGACGGTGCCGCCGCCGCGGGCGGACGACGTCGTCAACGTCGAGCAGGTCTATTACGCGCAGTACCGCCTGATCGCGCAGCAGATCCGGGCGCTCGCGCCGGAGCGGCCGGGCATTCCCGATCTTTATTTCGTGGGCTTCGCCGGCGACGCGCAGCAGGACGTGTTCATGCGCGAGATCCACAGCGTCCATCGGCTGTTCGACGACCGCTTCGACACACGCGGCCGCTCGCTCACCCTGATCAACAATCGGGCGACGGTCACGAGCACGCCGCTGGCCAGCACGCACAACCTGCTGGCGGCGCTCGACCAGGTCGCCGCGCGCATGGACCCGGACGAAGACGTGCTGTTCCTCTACCTCACCTCGCACGGCTCGCGCGGCGTGCTGGCGGTCGACTTCCCGCCGCTGCAGCTCAACCCGCTGACCGCCGAGACCCTGCGCGAGATGCTCGACCAGGCGCGGATCAAGTGGCGCGTGATCGTGATATCGGCCTGCTACTCGGGCAGCTTCATCCGGCCGCTCGAGACCGACACCTCGCTGATCATCACCGCGGCGCGCTCGGACCGCCCGTCCTTCGGCTGCAGCAACGAGAACAAGTTCACCTATTTCGGCCGCGCCTATTTCGACGAGGCGCTGCGCCACACCTATTCCTTCATCGACGCCGAGGCGACGGCGGTCCGCACCATCTCCAAATGGGAGACGGCCGAGAACCTCCGGCCCTCCATGCCGCAGATTTATGTCGGCGCCAAGATCGGCCCGAAGCTGGCGGAGATCGAGACGCGCCTGCGCCGCCTCCACGCCGCCCCGCCGCCGACGCCGATGGCGAAGCCGATCCCGATGTCGGAGCGGTGAGGCCTCACCCCCCGGGCACCGGCCGCGCCTTGCCGTCGGGGCCGATCGCGACATAGGTGAAGGTGCCGCCAGTGACGTGCACCGTCTCGCCCGTACGGCCCCGCTGGGCCCAGGCGTCCACCCGCACGGTGATCGAGCTGCGGCCGATCTTCTGCACAGTGACGAAGCAGCTCACCAGGTCACCGACATGCACCGGCTTGTAGAAGACCATGGAATCGATCGCCACCGTCGCGGTACGGCCGCGCGCCGTCTGCCGCGCCACCACGCCCCCGGCCAGGTCCATCTGCGACAGGAGCCAGCCGCCGAAGATATCGCCTTCCGAATTCGTGTCGGCGGGCATGGCGATCGTGCGCAGCGCCGGCTCGCCCCCGGCGCGGGTGTCGTCCCGCGCCGGTCTTTCCGAGGCGGCGGCCGGACGTAACCGGCCGTCGGGCTTCTCTACTTCACCGCTCATCGGTCGCTCCAATAAAACGAAAACAAAACCGCAAGATGTCGTGGGCCTTCCTTTTGTTTTCTACTCTATCATGCTTGCAGCGCGCCACGGCCGCCTTATAATCCGCGCCATGCCAGAAGATCTTTTCGACACCGCCCCCACGCCCAAGCGCAAGTCCGGCAGCTATTCGGCCAAGGACATCGAGGTTCTCGAAGGGCTCGAGCCGGTCCGCCGCCGGCCCGGCATGTATATCGGCGGCACCGACGAGCGTGCGCTGCACCATCTCGCGGCCGAAGTGCTCGACAACGCCATGGACGAGGCGGTCGAAGGCCACGCCAGCCGCATCGAGCTCGATCTTAGCGCCGACGGTTACGTCACGGTGCGCGACAACGGCCGCGGCATCCCCGTCGATCCGCATCCCAAGTTCAAGAACAAGTCGGCGCTCGAGGTCATCCTGACCACGCTGCATTCCGGCGGCAAGTTCTCGGGCAAGAACTACGCGACCTCCGGCGGCCTGCACGGCGTCGGCGTGTCGGTCGTGAACGCGCTGTCGGACGATCTCGTGGTCGAGGTCGCGCGCGACAAGCGCCACTTCACGCAGAGCTATTCGCGCGGCAAGCCCAAGGGCAAGCTGAAGGACCTCGGCGAGGTCAACAACAAGCGCGGCACGACGATCCGCTTCCATCCCGACCCGCAGATCTTCGGCGACAAGACGACCTTCCGACCCGCGCAGCTCTACCGCATGGTGCGTTCCAAGGCCTATCTCTTCCGCGGCGTCGAGATCCGCTGGAGCTGCGATCCCAAGCTGCTCAAGCCGGACGACGAGACGCCGGCCAAGGACCAGCTGCATTTCCCGGGCGGGCTGAAGGATTATCTCGACTACACGATGAATGCGCGCCCGACCGTGACGCCGGACGCCTTCGCCGGCCGGGTCAGCGCGACCGACGGCATCGGCCAGGCGGAATGGGCGATCTGCTGGCCGCAGGACGACGAAGGCTTCGTCAGCTCCTATTGCAACACCATCCCGACGCCGCAGGGCGGCAGCCACGAGACGGCGCTCCGCTCCGCGCTGGCCCGGGGCCTGCGCAACTACGCGGAGATGGTTGGCAACAAGAAGGCCTCCCAGATCACCGCCGAGGACGTGATGGGCGGCGCCTGCGTCATGCTGTCGGTGTTCATCCACGACCCGCAGTTCCAGGGCCAGACCAAGGAGCGGCTGACCTCGCCGCAGGCGACCAAGCTGGTCGAAGGCCCGCTGCGCGACCATTTCGAGCTCTGGCTATCGGGCGATCCGGCGAGCGCCAACGACCTGCTGGAGCGCGTGATGGAGCGCGCCGAGGAGCGCCAGCGCCGGCGGTCGAGCAAGGACCTGCTGCGCAAGAGCGCGACCCGCAAGCTGCGCCTGCCGGGCAAGCTCGCCGACTGCAGCGCCAAGTCGTCGGAGGGCACCGAGATATTCCTTGTCGAGGGCGATTCCGCCGGCGGCTCGGCCAAGCAGGCGCGCGACCGCGCGACCCAGGCGGTCCTCCCCTTGCGCGGCAAGATCCTCAACGTCGCCAGCGCGTCCGCCGACAAGCTCAACGGCAACCAGGAGATCGCCGACCTGATCCAGGCGCTCGGCTGCGGCCGCCGCTCCGACTATGACGGCAACAAGCTGCGCTACGACCGCGTCATCATCATGACCGACGCGGATGTCGACGGTGCGCATATCGCCTCGCTGCTGATGACCTTCTTCTATCGCGAGATGCCGGGCCTCGTGCAGGACGGCCGGCTTTACCTCGCCATGCCGCCGCTCTACCGGCTGACCCAGGGCAGCACGACCGTCTACGCGCGCGACGACGCGCACAGGGAAGAGCTGACGAAGACGGTGCTGAAGGGCAAGGCCAAGATCGAGGTCAGCCGGTTCAAGGGCCTGGGCGAGATGCCGCCGATGCAGCTCAAGGAAACCACCATGAGCCCGCTGACCCGCACGCTGCTGCAGGTCAAGCTGCCCGATACCGACGACAAGGAACGCACCCGCGACACCGCGCGGCTGGTCGAGGGCCTGATGGGCAAGAAACCCGAGAAGCGCTTCGAGTACATCCAGGAAAACGCGCAGTTCGTAAGGGATCTGGACGTTTAAGACGGCGGATGGCGCTGGCGCCGCATGGACTCGCAGAACACGTCCGCGAGTGACGATTTTATTTAATCCATAGACTTACCGTCATTGCCGTACTTGTTACGGCAATCCACGGCTGACGGCCCGGCGGAATACGATGGGTCGCCTTACGCGCCCCTACTCCGCGCCGACCGGATAGGACGGAGCGGATGTCGCGCCGGCGTCCGAGGGCTGGAAGCCGCTCTTGGCGACGCGGTAGTCGCGGTAGGCGACGATCAGCATGTCCTCGTCCTTGTATTTCGGTTCCCAGCCAAGCTCGCGCTTCGCCTTCGAGACGTCGAGGATGCAGGTCTCGTCGGCGATGAGATACTGCTCGGGGTCCATCACCGGGCGGTTCAGCCAGTCGAGCAGCGCCAGCACGCGCTTCACGAGGCCGGCCGGCGTCGGCAGGATGAAGGACTTGCTGCCCGCTTCCTTGATCAGGTCGCCGAGCAACTTCTTGACCTTCGGCGGGTTCGTGGTGCCGAGGTTATAGGCGCTGTTGGGCACGCCCTTCTCCACCGCGGCGAGGATCGCGCTCACGCAGTCGAACACCGAGATGAACTGGTAATTGTTCTTGGCGTTGCCGATGACCGGCACCGGCAGGTTGGCGTCGACCAGCTTGAACAGGTTCTCGAGGATACCGAGCCGGCCCGGGCCGATGATCAGCCGCGGACGGAAGATCGTGATGTTCATGCCGCGCTGGCGATAGGCCGCGCAAAGCTCCTCGCTCGCCGCCTTGGCCGCGCCATAGGGGCCGAGCGGCACGCGCGGATGATCCTCCAGCTTCGGAATGGTCCGGGTCTGGCCGTAGACCATGTCGGTCGTGAAGTAGACCAGCTTGCGGACGCCCTGGTCGTAGCAATAGTCGAGCACGTTGCGCGCGCCGCGGAAGTTCACCGACCAGAAATATTCTTCGCGCTCCTTGCGCTTGATGATCGGGACGAGGAGCCGCGCCGCGTAGTTGTGCACGATATCGTCGGGCGACAGCTTGAGCCGCGAGAAGGCCGTGCGATCGGTGATGTCCAGCTCGATATACTGCGCGTGGTCGTAGATATCGAGATTGCTCTTCTGGATGTCGCAAATGACGACCTCGTCGCCGCGCGCCAGCAGCGCGCGCGCCAGATGCCGCCCGAGGAATCCATCACCACCGAAAATGACATGCTTCATCGGTTGATCTGTGCTCCGACACGGTGGGGCCGACGGCCGGGGTCCAAGCCGAATGCCCATTCGGTATTAGTTTGAGAGATGCTGACCCACGACTTTATGGCTCGACCATAGCAATGCTTTGGCGCGCCTGCCGCGAAGCAAAGGAGGTACTAAATTGAGCGAGGCCCTAGCCAATATGGGCTATCGGGTCGCGAGAGATGGGGTATTTATCGCCGTTAAATCAATTGTTTGTGGTGAATTTCTGATTTCCTATCCGAGCAGCCGCATGAGGCTGTCCCAGACGATCAGCTTGAGCGCGAGCGCGATCAGCATGGCCTGAAACAGGCGCATGAACAGCCGCTCCGAAAGGCGGCCGAGCAGATGCTTGCCGGCCCAGCTGCCGGCCATCACGGCGGGCACCATCGCGAGGATCGCCGTGCCGTAGTTCAGCAGGTCGAAGCCGACCAGGACGAAGCCCACGACCTTGCAGAAATTCGTCATCACGGCGTAGAAGCCGAGCGTGCCGACATAATCCTCCTTCGACAGCTCCTTGCGGATCATCAGGACGCCGACGACCGTCGCCACCACGCCAACGATCATGTTGAGCACGCCGACGATGAACCCCATCGGCAGGAAGGCCCAGAGCGGCAACTCCTTCCCGCGAAAGCGCCCGAGTCGCCGGGTGAACAATGTCACGATGATGAAGCAGCCAATCAGGATCTGCACTGCCTCCGCCGACATGCTCCGGAACAGCCAGAGCCCGACCGCGATGCCGGCCGGCAGCAGGAGCGCGAAGCGCCAGATCAGATGCCAGGCGAGATGACGGCGGAACAGCCAGGTGCGCCACGTGTTGGCTGCGAGCTGAACCACGCCATGCACCGGGATCGCCGCCGCCGGCGGCATGAACTGCAGGAAGAGCGCAATCAGAACCGTGCCGCCGCCCGAGCCGACGACTGCCGACATCGCTGACGTAAAGAATGCGGCGACCGCGAGAATGGCGATTTCGAACAGCGTCATGCGGGGAAAGCCTTGCGGCACGGTTGGCGCGACGAAGCGATTGGAGATCAAGGATAGCGGAGAATGGCAATCCTTGCGCGCGCGGCGCCCGCCCGCGGGTCGCGACGGCTGACGGCGGAGCGCTCAGCCGCCGCCCGTGAGCCGGGCGATGCGGTCCTGGGTCGTCGGATGGGTGCGCAGCAAGGTCGGCAGCTCGAAGCCCCCGGCGTCGCCGAACATGCGCTTCAGCGTCCAGCGCGTGGCGCGCTCGATCTTCTGCAGCGCGAAGGCCAGCGCCGCCGGGTCCTGCGTGATGCGGACGGAGGCGGCGTCGGCGGCGTATTCGCGCCGCCGCAGCAGCGCGAGCTGCAGCAGGGTCACCGAGGTCGGCGCGAAGGCGAGGAACCATATCTCGCCTGATTTGAGCGCGCCCGCCGGCAGGATCATGCCGCCGAACAGCACGGCGAGCAGCCCGAAGGTCGCGACGAAGGAGGTGATGCGGCCGAGGATGTTCGCGACCCGCATCAGCCCGATGTCGTCAGCCGCGATATGCGCCATCTCATGCGCCAGCACGGCGCGCAGCTCGCGCTCGGCGAGGATCGTGCAGGCCGCGTCCGACACGGCGATCGCCGAGCGCCGCCGGTTGCCCGAGGAAAACACCACCGGCGCCTCGGCGGGGACGCGGTAGAGCTGCGGCGCGGCCGCGAGCCCGAAATGCCGCGCAAGCTGCTGCACGTCGTGATAGGGCGCGGGCGCCTGCCACGGGTTGAGCGGCGTCGCGTGGCCGACCTTCATCGCCAGCTCCGGCGGCACCTGCGGCCCGACCAGGATCAGCACCAGCACGCCGAGCAGCACGCCGCCCATGCCCGCCGCGCCCGCGATGATCCAGCCGCACATGGCGAGGATCGTGGCCATGGCCAGCAGCGGCAGGACGGTTTGGGCTTTGGGCATCTCGGTGCAGCTTGATGAAGAAGAACGGGCGGTCCGCCGGGGCGGGTCCCATGCGTCATAGACTCACCTAGTCCGTGAATGGGATTTGATCAACACAGCCGGGCGATTAATTCCGTTTCAGAATCCGCCGCCCATGCCACCGCCCATGCCGCCCAAATCACCGCCGGCGTCGAAACCGCCCAGGTGATCGATACCGCTCAAGTGATCGATGCCGCTCACGTCGAGACCGCCGAGATCGGCCCCGCCATGCATGCCGTGCAGCGCCGCGGCGTCCGCCATCGCGGCGGCGTTGCCGCTCAGGCCGAGCCAGACCGCGTCGAACAGCATCATCCCGGCGAAGAGACGCGACGCCTGGACGGCGGTGTCCGTCTCCGCCTCGCCCTCCCGCTGCAGGAGCTGACGGCGGCCGGCGCGGTAGGCGTCGACGAACAAGGCGGTGAGCAGCAGGAAGGGCACGCTCGACCACGCCAGCGCCGGCGTCGGCGGCAGCAGCAGGAACAGCCCCCCGATCATGGCGAGCAGGATTAGAATGCGTCGCACCGGTTCCGCCTCGCGGTTTGGTTGACGATCCGGACCCATGGTGCGCGCCCCGGCGGCGCAAATCAACCCCTCGGGCCGGGACACGGCAATTCCCTATAGCGATGTATCGGCGATTGGGACGCACGGCACTAAAGCAACAGACAAAAATGCGATAGCCCGGCCCCACCCAGGTTATGCCGGCCCCCGGACTTTGCGCTAAGCTCGCGGGAAGCGCGGAATCAGGCGCATCAGGGACGGAAAGCGAGGCCCCCCATGGCAGGCACCATCGACCGCAACCGAGAGCTCGAAGGCAAGGTCGCCATCGTCACCGGCAGCGCGCGCAATATCGGCCGCGCGATCGCCGAGGAGCTCGCCCGCGCCGGCGCCGCGGTGACGATCAACGCCAAAACGGCCGGCGAGCTCTGCGAGGAAGTGGCGCAGGGCATCCGCAAGGCCGGTGGCAAGGCGATCGCCTGCCGCGCCGACATCTCCGACCCGGCCGAGGTCAAGCGCCTGGTCGACACGACGGTGGAGGCCTTCGGCGGCCTCGACATCCTGATCAACAACGCGGCGATCCGCACCAAGGTCCCCTTCCCCGAGCTGACCTTCGAGGACTGGGCCAGGCTGCGCGCGGTCGCGCTCGACGGCGCGCTGCACATGGCGATCGCCAGCGTGCCGCACATGATCGAGCGCGGCGGCGGGTCGGTCGTCGGCATCAGCGGCCAGAACGCGTATAAGGGCGGCGCCGGCGGCGCGCACAAATCGGCGGTGAAGACCGGCATGGCCGGCATGATCCGCGGCATGGCGAGCGACCTCGGGCAGTACGGCATCACCTGCAACGTCGCCGTCGTCGGCCCCTTCGACACCGACCGCGCGAGCGGCAGCGGCGAGGTCAAGCTCAACGACCCGAACCCGAAGATCCCGATGGGCCACCGCGGCGTGCCGCAGGACATGGCCGACCTCGTGCGCTTCCTGGTCGGGCCGTATTCCCGCTTCATCACCGGGCAGACGATCCATGTGAACGGCGGGGCGCTGATGCCGTCGTAAGGGGTGGAAGGTTTCACCCCCCACCTAAATCCTCCCCCGCAAAGGGGGAGGACTTTAAAGCATTGCTGTGGCGATATTATTCCCTCCCCCCCTTGCGGCGCGCGTGTCGCCGCGCGCCGCTCTTCCTAAATCGGCGGCCGGACGACACCGGCCGCCTGGGGGAGGGTCAGGGTGGGGGGTCGGTTAAAGGCTAAAGCCCTACAAATGATCCGCCGCCACCGTGTACGCCGTCGCCTCTGCATCCCCGACGCCGACATCGATCGCGATATCCAGCGTGTCCGCGTCCATATACCCCGCCTTCGGCACCTCGAAGCCGTCGGTGAAGCCGCCGTCGCGGCTGACCGTCTTGCCGCCGATCGCGAGCACGAGGCGCTGCTGATCGACCTTCTCGGTCGACATGCCGATCGAGGCGATGATGCGGCCGAGCACCAGCTTGTCGCCCTGCTCCGCCATCTTGCGCACCATGCGGGAATCCCGCACCTGGCAGGCGATGTGGCGCGCCGCTTCGGGCGTCTCGGCGCCGGTCACATGGATGCGGACCAGCACGCCGTCCCGCCGCCCGTCCTCCAGGATCTGCTGCGAGAGATGGCCCAGCAGCGCGTCCAGCTTGGCGCCGAAGTCGCCGAGCGCCGCCCCCTTTCCATCCGCATCGGCATGCCGCGGCCCGGCGCCGGTGGCGAACAGCAGCATGGTGTCGTTGGTCGACTGCGTCGTGTCGACCGAGATCATGTTGTAGGTGCCGGCCGCCGCCTCGGCGAGGAGCGGCTGCATCGCGCGCCCCGGCAGCCGCGCGTCGGTGAACAGGAAGCTCAGCGTGGTCGCCATCGAAGGCGCGATCATCATGTTGCCCTTGCTGATGCCCTGCAGCGTCACGGCCGTGCCGGCGATCTCGGGCGCGAGCGCCTGCGCCTTGGGGAAGCGGTCGGTCGTCATGATCGCCCGCGCCGCCAGGCTCCAGTCGTTGTCGGCAAGCGCGTCGAAGGCCACATCCAGCCCGGCGCGCATCTTGTCCGCGTCGATCGGCACGCCGATCTTGCCGGTCGACGCGATGTAGACCTGCTCCGGCCGGCAGCCGAGCAGGTGCGCGGCATGCGCCGCCGTCGCCTCCACCAGACGCATGCCCGCGGCGCCGGTGAAGCAGTTGGCGTTGCCCGCGTTGACCACGAGCCCGCGCGGCGCATCGCCCTTGGCCAGCCGCTCCCGCGTCCAGCGCAGCGGCGCCGCCGCGGTGGTCGAGGTCGTCAGCACGCCCGCCACCGTCGTGCCTTCGTCGAAGGCCGCGAGCAGGAGATCGGGCCGGCCCTGATAGCCGATGCCCGATGCCGCCGCGCCGACGCGCACGCCAGCGATCGGCCGCAGCGCGCCGTTTCCCTGCGCGCCGTTCGCCGGCGCGTCCTTTTTCGATGTCATGTTTGGAGTTCCCTTCCCGTGTCGCTCTTCTCAGCGATCGTAAATCATCCAGTCGCGCATGAGCGCCGTCACTGCCTGCGGCCGCTCCATCGTCGTCAGATGGCCGCTGTCCTCGACGACGGCGAGCCGCGCGCCCGGGATCCCGTCGGCGATCTCGACATGCCGCTCGATGGGGGTCAGCACGTCCTGGCGGCCGCACAGCACGAGGGTCGCTACCCGGATTTGGCCGAGACCGGGCCGGCTGTCGATCCGCCCCATGATCGCGTTCTGCTGGCGCAGGAAGGCGTCCTTGCCGACGCGCTGGGTCATCTCCATGACCGCGTCGGTGAGCGTGCCGTCCTGCAGCCGTTCCGGATGAATGAACTGCGGCAGCAGCCGCGGCGCCACGCCCTTGAACTCGCCGATATCGGCCAGCCGCATCAGGTCGCGCCGGTGCTGCTTGCGCTCTTCGGTGTCGGGCACCGCCGCGGTGTCGAGCAGGGCCAGCCGGACGACGCGCTCGGGCGCGCGGCGCATGATCTCGAAGCAGACATAGCCGCCCATCGAGAGGCCGGCGAGCGCGAAGCGTTCCGGCGCGCCGCGCAGGATGGTCTCCGCCATGCCGGCGACGGTGTCGTCGCTGCGCGTGTCGCCCACCTGGCACTTGGCGATATCCTCCATATGGGCGATCTGATGCGCCCAGAGCGCCGCGTCGCAGAGCAGCCCGGGCACGAAGACCAGGTGGTTACGGTCGCTCATCCGATCCTCTCGACCTGCGGCTCGGCGCGGCGGCCGGCCCCTTGCAGCCAGGCGCCGAGAACGCTGTCCGTGGTCACGATTTCCGCCCCCTCCCGGGCCAGGCGGTGCAGCGCCGTCTCATGGTCGAGCCGGCTGCGGCTCGACGTGGCGTCGGCCGCGACCAGGACGCGATAGCCCGCGGCGACGAGGTCGATCGCCGTCTGCCCGAAGCAGACATGCGCCTCCATCCCCGCCATCACCAGGCACGGTTTATCCGCCGCGCGGATGCGCTGGCGCGCCGACGGCTCGGCGAAACAGGAGAAATGGATCTTCTCCATGACGCACTCCGCCGGCGCCAGATCGGCCAGCGCCTCAGCCGTATGGCCGAGCCCTTTCGGGTTATGCTCGGAGACCAGGATCGGTACCCCGACCGCGCGAGCCGCCTCCAATAGCGCCTGGCAGCGCGCCATTACCCGCGCCGAGTCCCGAATCGCAGGCAATAGGCGGGTCTGAACGTCGATCACCAGTAGACAGCAGTCCTCACGCTTGATAAGCATGGATAGAGCCTCGGTATATTGTTCGCTACGTTACCGTGCGACACGCGCCTCAGCAACGAATCCACGTCCGGTCCCGCGCTCTTGCCAAACCGTCTGGGCCTTTACGCATGTCGCACGAACGGTATCCTTGCTGATAGGATTTTTATCTGCCGTTAACCATTCGGTGGCATACAAACGGAATTCATGCCCTTTAAAGAACTTGGATTATCGGAAGAACTCCTGCGCGCAATCGCGGATGCAGGCTACGAAACCCCGACCCCCATTCAGGAACAGGCGATCCCCTATGTTCTGATGAATCGGGACGTGCTGGGCTGTGCCCAGACGGGAACGGGCAAGACCGCCGCTTTCGTCTTCCCGATGCTGGATATCCTGTCGGCCGGCCGGGCACGGGCGCGGATGCCCCGCTCGCTGATCCTGGAGCCGACGCGCG
>CAZPFL010000132.1:0-14205 GCA_964585785.1 uncultured Rhodospirillaceae bacterium | reverse complement strand
CGAGCGCATGCGCGGCGACGCTCGGCCGCGACTTGTTGAGCGAGGCGAGCAGGATTTTCAGCCCGTCGCCCGGCGCGCCCAGCAAGTTCTCGCGCGGCACGCGGCATTCGTCGAAGCTGAGGCTCGCGGTGGAGGAGGCGCGGTGGCCCATCTTGTCCTCGGGCTTGCCGAAGCCGAACCCGGGCGTCTCCTTCTCGATCACCAGCGCGGTGATCGCCGCGCGCGGGTCCTCGATCTCGCTCCACTTGCCGAAGACGAGGTAGAAGTCCGCCTTGCCGCCGTTGGTGATGAAGATCTTGCCGCCGTTGACGATGATGTCGTTGCCGTCGGGCGTGAACTTCGTCCGCATGCCGGTGGCGTCCGACCCGGCGGTCGGCTCGGTGATGCAGAGCGACGCGAGCGCGCCTTCCGCCACGCGCGGCAGGAACTTCTCCTTCAGCCGCTCGCTGCCGATGTCGATCACCGGCTTCATGGCGTGGAAGTTGGTTGCCCAGATCACGCCGGTCGAGGCGCAGGCCTTGGATATCTCGCGCACGCAGGCGAGGTAGACGAGATAGGACAACGCCGCGCCGCCGTAGGCCTCCGGGATGAACATCGCGTTGAGGCCGAGCTCGTTGATGTCCTTGACGTTGTCCCAGGGGAAGTCGCCCGTCCGGTCGTAAGTGGCGGCGCGCGGCGCCAGGCGGTCGCGGGCGAGCGCGCGCACGTTGTCGAGCAGCAGCGCCTCCTCGTCGTTGAGCCAGAGGGTGGTCTCGAGTTGGCTGAATACCTTCATGCTTCCGGGCTCTCTTTCGTCACCGCATCACAACGCCATCGCCTGGCCGCCGTCCACATAGATCGTCTCGCCGGTGAGGAAGGCGTTGTCCTCGCTGTAGAGCGAGCCGACCAGCCGCGCGACCTCTTCCGGCGTGCCGGGCCGGCCGGCAGGGGAACGGCCCTTGAGCCAGCGTAGAAACTTTTCCTCCGTCAACGTGTCGCGGTTGAGGTCCGTCAGAATATAGCCCGGCGCGACGTTCATCACGGTGATGCCGTCGCGCGCCCATTCGGTCGCGAGGCAGCGGGTGATCGCGCCGACCGCGGCCTTGGACGCGCAGTAGGCGAGGTTGCGCGCCACGCCGATGCGGTCGAAGAAGGAGCCGATATTGACGATGCGCCCGCCGCCCGCCGCCTTGAGATGCGGATAGGCCTCGCGGCTCACCATCATCACCGAGGTCGCGTTGGTGCGCATCAGGTCCTCGAAATCGGCGGTGGCGAGCGCGCTGCTGTCGCTCTCGCGGTGGACGCCCGCGTTGTTGACCAGGCCCTTGAGGCTGCCGGCGTCCTTGACCACTTGGGCGAAGGCGTCCCGCATGCTCGCCTCGTCGGTGACGTCGCAGCGCGCGCAGACGAACTTGCCGCCGGCCGGCGCCTTGTCGGGCAGGCCGCCCGCGCGCGACAGGCAGGCGACGGTGAAGCCGCGCGCCGCCAGCTCGATCGCGATCGCCGCGCCGATGCCGCGGCTCGATCCGGTCACGGCGATGGCGCCCTCAGGCATCCCTGAACTTCGCCTCGCGCTTCTCGATGAAGGCCGACATGCCTTCCTTCACGTCCTCGGTCTGGAAGGCGAGCGTGTTGAGGTCGGCCTCGATCTTGAGCCCTTCGTTGATCGGCGTGTCCCCGGCGCGCATCACCGCTTCGCGCGCGAGCGCCAGCACCGGCAGGCTGAATTTCGTGAACGCGCGGGCAAAGGCCATGCCGCCTTCGACCGCGTCGCCCTCGACGATCCGGCTGACGAGGCCCATGCGCTCCGCCTCGTCGGCGGCGACGGTGCGGCCGGTCATGATCATCTCCAGCGCGCGTGCCTCGCCGATCACCCGCGGCAGGCGCTGCGTCCCGCCGTAGCCCGGGATCGCGCCAAGCTTGATCTCCGGCAGGCCCATCTTGGCGTTCGCGGTGGCGATGCGGAAGGTACAGGCGAGCGCGAGCTCGAGTCCGCCGCCGAAGGCATAGCCGTTGATGATCGCGACGGAGGGGATGGGCAGCATGTCGAGCTTGGCGAAAACGCGCTGGCCGCGCTCGGCGAAGCGCTTCGCTTCCACGACCGAGCGACCGAGCAGGCCCTTGATATCCGCGCCCGCGCAGAACGCCTTGGCACCCGCGCCAACGAACAGCAGCGCGCGGGCCCCCGATGTCGCGGCCTCGTCGATGCCGGCGGCGATCGCGTCGATCATTTCGTCGTTGAGCGCGTTCAGCGCGTCCGGCCGGTTCAGCGTGATGACGGAGAATTCGTCGCGGCGCGTCAGCTGCAGCACCATGGCTTACGGTTCCTTTCTCTTCTCCGGATCGACATAGCGCACCGGCGTCGGCTTGATGCGCCCGCTGCGCGCCCACTCGGCGAGCTCGCGCTTGAGGATCTTGCCGCTCGCGGTCAGCGGGAACTCCTCCATCACGATGTAATACTCGGGCATGTCGAATTTCGACAAGCCGGCCGTATGCAAGTGCTCGAGCATCGCCGCGCCTTCGGGCGCGTCCTTCGCCAAAGGCATCACCGCGAGCCCGACCTTCTCGCCCAGCCGCTCGTCCGTGATCGGGAAGGCGGCCGCCTTGGCGACCAGCGGGTGCTTGATCGCGAGGTCCTCGATCTTGGCCGGATGGATGTTGTGCCCGCCGCGGATGATGATGTCCTTCAGCCGCCCGACGATGGCGAGGTTACCTTTCTCGTCGAGCCGGCCGAGGTCGCCCGACAGGAACCAGCCGTCCTTGTTGAAGGATTCTTCGGTGGCCTGCTGGTTGTCGAAATAGCCCAGCATCAGGCACGCGCCCTTGCCGCCGATCTGGCCGACCTCGCCGGTCGGGACCGCGACGTCGCGGTTGTCCTGCGCGAACAGGCGGACGGTGTAGCTGCCGCCGCCGCGCCCGCAGGTGCTGCAGATCGTCACCGGATCGTCGCTCGGATAAGTGTACTGGTGCGAGGAGTTCTCCGTCATGCCGTAGACATTCTGCGGCTTGATGCCCTGCTCGAGGAAGGATTCCGCGGTCACCGGCGGGATCGGCGCGCCCGCCATGTAGAACACCTCGACCTTGCCGAGCCGCGCCATGCCGCGCGCCTTCTGGTCGGCGAGGATGTCCATGCCGTGCGTCGGCACGCCCATCACATATGTCGCGCCGGTCTCGACGATCCAGTCGAGCGGCTTCAGCCCGGCGGGCGGATCGTTCAGCACCAGCTCGCCGCCGGTCAGCAGGATCTGCGACAGCGCGACCCAGAAGATGTGATGGCTGAGCGGGCTCAGGCTGAGCAGCACCGTGCTGGTGTCGTGCCCCCAGTCCTTGACCATGTCACGCGCGTTGGCGAGCAGCGTGTTGTGCGAATGCAGCACGCCCTTGGGCGTGCCCGTCGTGCCCGAGGTGAAGGCGAGGTAGCAGACCCGGTCCGGGTTGTCGTCGGCGGGCGGCGGGGCGCCTTCGCCGGGCTTCGGAAAATCGGCGCCAGCGGCGCGGCCCTTGGGCAGGCGGAAGACGCGTTTCATGGCGGGCAGCGCCGCGATGCCATCGAGCACGGCCGGGGAGGCCGCGCCGTAGCCTTCCTCGGCGATCAGCGCGGCGGCGCGGATGCGCTGCAGCAGCGCTGTGATCTCCTCGCCCGTGTAGTTGAGATGCAGCGAGGGATTACAGACATAGCCGTTGCGCGCGCAGGCGATCAGGCCGATGACGGATTCCACGCGGTTCGACGTCCAGAGCGAGACCCGCTGGCCCGCCACCACGCCGGCGTCGTGCAGCGCCGCCGCGAGCGCGTCCGTCCAGTCCAACAGCTCGTGCCAGGTGATGCGGCGCGCGCTGTCTCGCATGGCGAAGGCGTTCGGCCGCGCCTCGGCATGCGCGCGCATCAGGGTGTAGAAGGTGTCGGGCCGCCACAGCCCCGCCTCGTAATAGCGGCGCGCCGCCGCCGGGTCGTGCAGGGTCAGGACGGTATTGATCATCTTGCGGTGTCTATTTTGCCGATGGCGGTCTTGCAATCCATGAGGCGATTCCGAGGCTCCCTATGATACTCTCACGCCGTTTTCGACGAGAACGGCCGCGGCATGCGGTTTCCGGCAATCCCATCATGACCGGCCGTCCTTGTCCAGCGCAGGCGGGGGGAGCGCGCGCAAGGCTATGAGAATACTACTGATTCAAGGGGCGAACATGAATTGGCTCGGGCGCCGCGAGCCGGAGCTCTACGGCACGACCTCGGCGCAGGATCTGGAGAAGATGCTGGTGCGCCACGCCCAGCGGACGGGCCATTCGCTCAAGATCTTCCAGACGAATATCGAGGGCGAGGCGATCAACCGGATCTACCGTGCGACCGAGGAGGCGGCGGACGGCCTGCTGATGAACCCGGCGGGCTTTACCTATGCGGGCTACGCGCTGCGCGACTGCCTGAAGGCGGTCCGGCTGCCTTACGTGGAAGTGCATATGACGAATATTGAGAAGCGCGGCGTCCAGTCGGTGACGGCCGGTGTCGCGGACGGCTACGTCGCCGGCATGGGCATCGGTTCGTATTTCGTCGGCTTCGACGGGCTGGTCGAGATCATCGCGCGGCGGAAGAGCGGGTAACCGGCGCGCCTCGTCGCGAGCGTGCCGATTTGATCTAAGCTGCGGAAAACCGCATGCTGCGCCCAACGACAGCGAAACGGCACATGGGAGGACCTTGCCTATGAGCGGCGACTTGCCGGCTCCGATTGTCAACGCCGATTCCGCGCCTTATTGGCAGGGCGCGCGCGACGGCAAGCTCTTGCTCCAGCGCTGCGCGGATTGCGGCGCGCTGCGCTTCTTCCCGCGCTATCTCTGCACCGCCTGCGGCTCGGACCACACGGAATGGACCGAGGTCTCGGGCCGGGGCACGGTGCACAGCTTCACGGTCGTCCACCGCGCCGCCTTTTCCGAGTTCCAGGCGATCACCCCCTATGTCGTCGCGCTCATCGACCTAGAGGAGGGGCCGCGGATGATGACCAACATCGTGGGCGAAGACGCGCGCGAGGTGCGCATCGGTGACGCGGTCACCGTGGTGTTCGAAGCGCGCGGCAGCGACGGCGCGAAAGTGCCGCAGTTCAAGCGGGCGGGGGCCGGATGATGGATCGTTCTTTGATTGGTCACTCCCCTCCCGACCTCCCCCCGTCAAGGGGGGAGGAGAAGAACGTAGGCTCTAGATCTTTCCCTCCCCCTCGATGGGGAAGGGCCAGGGTGGGGGTGACATCGGGAGACGGGTGCCGCCATGTCTAGCCTCCGCAACAAGGTGATCATCGCGGGCGTCGGCGAGTCGGATATCGGCAAGGTGCCCAACATGACCGGCGTCGGGCTCAACGCACAGGCCTGCAAGCGGGCGCTCGACGACGCGGGGCTCACGCTCAAGGATATCGACGGCGTGCTCACCGCCTACACCATGACCGAGCCTTATTTCATGCTGGGCACGGTGATCGCGGAATATCTCGGGCTGCAGCCGCGTTACTGCGCCTCGGTGGCGGTCGGCGGCGGCTCGCCGGCGGTCATGCTGAAGCACGCGGCGGAAGCGGTGCTCGCCGGCCATTGCGACACCGTGCTGGTCTGCGCCGGCGAGAACCGTGCGACCGGACAGACGCGCGATTCCGCGGTCGCGGCGCTCACCATCGTCGGCCATCCCTATTTCGAGAATCCCTACGGCCCGCTGATCCCCGGCTTCTACGCCATGATCGCGCGGCGCTACATGCATGAGTACGGCACGACGCGCGAGCAGATGGCCGCCGTCGCGGTGAACGGACGCAACCACGCGCTGCGCCATCCCAACGCGCATATGAAAAAGCCGATCACGATCGAAGACGTACTAAATTCCAAGCCGATCGCCGAGCCGCTCAACATCCTCGACTGCTGCCTGATCTCGGATGCGGCGGGCGCCTTCATCGTCACCCGCGCCGACCGCGCGCCGGATCTCGCCAACCGCCCGGCCTGGCTGCTCGGCATCGGCGAGTTCCACACGCATGAACATCTGATCGCCGCGCCGAGCCTGACCGAGTTCGGCTGCAGGCAGTCGGGCGAGGCGGCGTACAAGATGGCCGGGCTTGGGCCCAAGGACGTGGATTTCGCCGAGCTCTACGACTGCTTCACCATCGTGCCGATCATCGAGATGGAGGAGCTGGGCCTCGCCGAGCGCGGCCAAGGCGGCGAACGCTATCTCCGTGGCGACACCGCGATCGAAGGATCCTTCCCGGTCAACACGGACGGCGGGCTCTTGAGCCACGCCCAGGCAGGCGCCGGCGGCGGCATCTTCGGCATCGTCGAGGCGGTGCGCCAGCTCCGCGGCAACGAAGGGCCGCGCCAGGTGAAGCGCCACGACGTGGCGCTGGTCCACAACGAGGGCGGCATCCTGTCGTCCAACTGCACCATGCTGCTGGGGAGGGAAGCCCGATGAGCGCGACCGAGGCCGCAAAACCGCGCGGCATGTTCTTCGAGGATTTCGAGGTGGGCATGCAGCTCACCACGCCGGCCCGCACGGTGACGGGGACCGACATCGTCAACTTCGCCTGCCTCACCGGCGACTTCAACGAGGTGCACTGCAATTACGAATACGCCAAGACCACGCCCTTCGGCGAGGTGATCGCGCACGGGCCGATGGTCTACGGCATCGCGGGCGGGCTGCAATACGCGAGTGGCATCAACGACGGCACGCTGCTGGCGCTGCTCGGCATCGACAAGTGGCGGCTCAAGACGCCGGTCAAGCATGGCGACACGATCCGCATGGTGCAGACCGTGCTGTCGACGCGCCGGACCAGCAAGCCGGACCGCGGCGTCGTGACCTTGAAGCGCGAGATCATTAACCAGCGGAACGAAGTGGTGCAGGAGATGGAGGCGACCATCCTCTATCGCTGTCGCAACGAGGGATAAGCGCCATGGCGAATGATTTGCTGTTCGAGGTGAAGGACAAGGTCGCGGTGATGACCCTGAACCGGCCGGAGGCGCTGAACGCCTTCACGCCGGAAATGCTGATCGGCTGGGTTGCGCATTTGGATGAGATCCAGCGCCGGGATGACATCAACGTCCTGGTGGTGACCGGCGCGGGCCGGGGCTTCTGCAGCGGCGGCGATGTCAAGCGCATGGGCGAGGGGGCCGACAACTCGCCGCGCACGACGAAGGATAATCTCTGGACGCGCACCCAGATGGTCGCCAAGCGCATGATCCAGTTCGACAAGCCGACCATCGCCGCGATCAACGGCGTGGCGGCCGGTGGCGGGCTCGACATCGCGCTCTGCTGCGACATCCGCACCGCGGCGGAGAGCGCGCGGGTGGCGGAGACCTATGCCCGCATCGGTCTGCTGCCGGGCGCCGGCGGCGCATGGCACCTGCCGCGCATCGTCGGCAAGGCGAAGGCGCTCGAGATGTTCTGGACCTGCGAATTCGTCGAGGCGCAGGAGGCGAAAGAGATCGGCCTGGTCAGCCATGTCTGGCCGGACGCCGAGCTGATGGACCGCACGCTGGCGCTGGCGGCGAAGATTGCGCGCGGGGCGCCGCTCTCCAACCGCCTGATCAAGCGCACGCTGACCCAGGGGCTGGAGACCGACCTCTGGACGCACCTCGACCAGATCTCGTCCCACATTGCCGCCGTGCGCTCGACCGAGGACCACGCGGAAGCGATCCGCGCCTTCAAGGAGAAGCGGCCGCCGGTGTTCAAGGGGCGCTGACAAAGCCGGGAGGACGCATCATGGCGCGACCCGTTCTGCGAACTGCGTTATGCGACATGCTGGGGATCGAGTATCCCATCCTGCTCGCGGGTATGGGCTCGCGCGGCAAGGCGACGCCGCCGGCGCTCGTCGCCGCGGTGTCGGAGGCCGGCGGCATGGGCGTGATTGGCGGCTCGGGCCTGCCGGCCGACGAGCTTCAGCGCGTCATCCGCGAAGTCCGCAAGCTGACGGGCAAGCCGATTGGCGTCGATCTGCTGCTGCCCGCCAGCCTCGCCAAGGGCGCCGGCACGACCCGCACCGAGGTGCGGCGCCAGATCCAGGAGAAATTTCCCGAGCATCTCGCCTTTGTGAAATCGCTGATGCGGCAATACGGCCTGCCCGAGGTCTATGTCGATAACGAGGCCGTCGTCTCCGACAACCTGATCGAGCAGCAAGTCCGTGTGGTGTTGGAGGAAGACGTGCAGGTCTTCGCCGCAGGCCTGGGCGACCCGTCCTGGGTCGTGCCGCAGGCGCATGCACGCGGCATGACGGTGATGGGGCTCGCCGGCACGCCGCGCAACGCGGAGCGGCAGAAGGCGGCCGGGGTCGATATCATTGTCGCGCAGGGCCACGAGGCGGGCGGCCACACCGGGCGCATCGCGAACTTCCCGCTGATCCCACAGGTGGTCGATGCGGTGGCGCCGACGCCGGTCCTCGCAGCGGGTGGTATCGCCGACGGCCGGGGCATCGCCGCCGCGCTTGCGCTCGGCGCGATCGGCGTTTGGGTCGGCACGGCTTTCCTGGTCGCGGAAGAAAGCGCGATCGGCGACGCCAAGCAGAAGGCGATCCTCGACGGCCGGTCGCAGGACTTCGAGATCCGCCGCGTTTACACGGGCAAGACCATGCGTGGCGCCAAGACGCCGATCATCGATGCCTGGGATCGTTCCGGCCTCGAGCCGCTGCCGATGCCCTATCAGAAGATCATGATGGATGATTTCAACGAAGCGGCGGTGCGTGCCGGCCGCGAGGACCTGATCAGCAATCCGGCCGGACAGATCGGTGGAATGTTGCACGCGCGCAAGCCCGCCCGACGGATCGTGGACGAGTTGGTACTTGGCGCAATCGATGCCGTGGGCCGCTTTCGCGACGGGACGGTGGTGACGGTGTGAGCGGTTAGGGTTTCTTCCGGAACCAGAATTCGATCTCTTCGGTGTCCTGGGCGCAGCGGGCCGCATGCTCGACGCCGGCCGCGATATGGTACCAGTCGCCGAGGCGGTACGCGGTCTCCGTGCCGCCGACGGTGATGAACATCGCACCCTTAGTGATGACGCCCCAGTTGTCCGTGTCGTGGCGGTGCGGCTCGATCGCCGTGCCGGCGGGATAGGTCGCGAACAGCACGTCGCAGCCCTCGGCCGGCAGGCGGAACGCGTCGAAGCGGTCCGAGAACGGCTCGAGCGAGCGGATCTTGTCGGGAAAGCCGGTCTTGGACATATCGCGCCTCATGCGTCGGACAGCAGGCGGCCGATGCGTTCCTTCTGGATCTCGTTCGTGCCGTCGACGAAGGCCGCGATCTTGGCCGCGAGCATGTGCCGCGCGATGGGGTATTCCGAGCGCAGGCTGTTGCCGCCCAGCACCTGCATGCATTCCGGCAGACAGCGCATTGCCATCTCGACGGCGACTTTTTTGGCCATGGCGGCGGCTGACACCGCGTCGCCGCCGTGCTCGACAAGATCGGCAGCCCGGTAGGTGAGGAGACGGGCGGCTTCCAGGTCGGCGGCGACGTCGGCGAGCTTCCAGCGCAGGCCCTGGTGCTCGATGATCGGCTGGCCGAACGCCTTCCGCACGCCGGCATAGTCGACGGCAATGGCGAGGGCTTCGCCGACCATGCCGCAACACATGGCGGCCACGTGGGTGCGCGCAGCGTTGATCGAGCCGAGCGCCTTGCTGAAGGCCTCTCCCGGTTGCAGGAACACATCGGCATTGGGGACGAAACAGTCTTGCAGCGTCACGTCGCAGACACCGGCGACGCTGCCGGTCTCGAGCGCATATGGCGCCGAGATCGCGCAGCCCTTCCCGCGGAGGTCGACGAGGAACGCCGCGATACCCTTGGCCCGGCGGCTCGGGTCGGTCTGCGCATAGATGATCCCGAGGTTGGCGATCGTCGCGTGCGTGACCCAGGCTTTCTGTCCGGTAAGCCGCCAGCCCTCCTCGACGCGCTGGGCCCTCGTTGCTGTCGCCGCGAAGTCGCTGCCCGACTGAGGCTCGGTCAGCGCGAGACCGATGATGGTCGTTCCCTTCATCAGGCCCGGCAGATAGCGCGCGCGCTGGTCCTCGGTGCCGTTCTGCACGAAGCGAAGCGGTCCGTTGAGCAAATTGACCAGGGCGAAGGAGGAGACAAAGCACTGCCGCGCGATCACCTCGACAAGACCGATCTTGGCGAAAAAGCTCGCGCCGCCGCCGCCAAGGCGCTGTGGCACGCAGGCATTGAGCAGGCCGCTCTCCGCCCAGGCTGCGACCACGTCGGACGGCAAACCCGGCTGACGCCGACGCTCCCAGTCGCCCGCATTCGGCCTGATGAAGCTGTCCGCGAACTGCTCGGCGCGCGCGATCGTGTCGCGGTCGACATCGCCCAGTTGGCGATAGTCCCGGATATCGGCTCTGGCTTTCACGGCGGCTCGTCCCTTACACCTCGACCACGATGCGCTTGCCGCCGGGCTCGTTGCGGTCGGGGACCTCGGTGACTCCGTAGCCGGCGGCTTTCGGAATGATCACGTGGCGCGTGCCGTCGGGATTCTTGCGGTGCTGGCCGAGCACGGTGACGACCGGCTCCTGCCGCGCGCGGTCGAGCGCCTCGACGACGGTCCGGCTGCGGTCGAGCTTCTTCAGGTTGCAGTAGGTTGGGAACATCACCTGGTAGCCGCCGGACACGAAGGCGTCGATCGCCGCCTGCGGCCGGGTCCAGAGCGAGTCGAGCGACTCCTCACCATCATGCATCGCCGCCTGGCCTTCCGGCGCCGGCGCCAGGAAGAAATGCGTGTCGAAACGCTTCGGTCGGATCACCGGCGTGATCCAGTGCGCGTAATAAACCAGGAGGTCGCAGGCGAGGTCGAGATTCTCGGCCGTGATCATCGCGTCGATGCCGATCTCGTCCCGCATCAGCGCGTCGCGGTACTTCGCTTCCAGTTCGCGCACGCGCGCGACCGGCACGATCTCCCGCTCGCCATGCGGGCGGGCGAGCAGCACGCCGCATTCCTCGAAGGTCTCGCGCACCGCGGCGACGCGCAGCGCAAGCTGGAATTCGTCCACGTCCGTCATGTCGCCGCAGCGGTGGCGCAGCATGGGCGCGCGGTCCGGCGGGTCGACCTTGCCGCCGGGGAAGACAAGCGCGCCCGCGGCGAAGTCCATCGCGGTTGCGCGCCGCACCATGAAAACTTCGAGCCCATCCTTGCTGTCGCGCAGCAGCAGCACCGTTGCGGCGGGGATCGGGTCGACCGGCTGCTTGCCGGAATTGTCACGCTTGTCTGTCATGGCGTGTGCGGCGGCTCAGTAGATATGCAGATCGAAAGACACCATCGGGTGCTGGCTGAAGACATGCGGCGGCGATACCGGCTCGGCCTTGCAGATAAAGGACTTGTCGAGCTCACCCCAGTTGTTGACGCCCATCAGGCCGAAGCAGATGCGGATCTCTTCCTCGAGCAGCTCGAGAACGCGCAGCACGCCCGGTACGCCGGCCGCGGCCATGCCCATGCATTGCAGCCGGCCCACGCCGACCGCGTCCGCGCCGAGGATCATCGCCTTCACGATGTCGGAGCCGCGGGTGATGCTGCCGTCATAGATGATCTTGGCCCGGCCATCGACCGCTTCCACGATCTCTGGCAGCACCTCGATCGCGCCGCGCCCGGTGTCGAGCGCGCGGCCGCCGTGGTTCGAGACGTAGATCACGTCCACGCCGTGCTCGACGGCGGTGAGCGCATCCTCGACGGAGCCAATGCCCTTCAGGATGAAGGGCAGGTCGAAGGTATCCTTGAAGTGCTTGACGTTGTCCCAGTCATAGGCGGCCTGGAAGGCTTTGCTCCGGGCGATGCCTTCGGGATCGTCGACCAGTTGCTGGCGCGTCTTGTGGTAGTACCGGTTGGCGTGGTCACGCTCGCGCCGGGTGTAGAGATCGAGATCGACGGTCACCGCGAAGGCGAGGTAGCCGTTGTCGATCGCGCGCTTGACGTGATCGTCCTGCCATTTCTGGTCGCCGCGGACGTAGAGCTGAAAGATGCGGTGGTTGTCGGCGGCCTTGGCGGTCGCTTCCAGACCCGGCTCGCAGCGCGAGCTGACCATGTGCATGACGTTGAAGATCTCGGACGCCTTGGCGGAGACGGCCGCGCCGTCCGGGTGCACCGATTCGAGCGACCCGACCGGCGCCAGGACGACCGGCATGCTGAGGTCGCGGCCGAGGAAGCTCGCCTTCGCCGTGCGCTTCGACACGTCGCGCATGACGCGCGGGCGGAAGGCGATGGAGTCGAGCGCCATGCGGTTGCGCCGCAAGGTCGTCTCGGTGTCGGTGCCGCCGACGACATAGTCCCACACGCCCTGGTGCAGGTTGTTGCGCGCCGCCTTGACGACCTCGTGGATCGTCGCGAATTGCCGGGCCGGTTCGATGGTCATGTCTCGGGTGCCCTTTCTCAATACTTGTTCGGATCGAGGGTCAGCAGATGATGCGCGCTGAACACCGACGGGTATTCGACCGATGTCCCGGGCAGTACGCAGGACTCGTCGATGTCGGCCCAGCTCGTCGCGCCGCAAAGGCCCATGGCGATCTTCAGCTCCTCTTCGAGGATCTCCAGCGCGCGCAAAACGCCGCCCTTGCCGCCGGCGGCGAGCCCACAGCATTGCAGCCGGCCGATGCCGACGAGGTCGGCGCCGAGCGCGCGCGCCTTCAGGATATCCGTGCCGCGCAGGCAGCCGCCATCGACGATGATGGTTGCCTTGCCCTTGGCGACCTTGACCACCTCGGGCAGCACGTCGACCGAGCCGCGCCCGTGGTCGAGCTGGCGGCCGCCGTGGTTCGAGACGTAGATGCCGTCGACGCCGTGCTCGACGCAGAGCGCGGCGTCCTCGGCAGTGGCGATGCCCTTCATGATCAGCGGGATGTCGTGCGTGTCCTTGAAGCGCTTGACGTTGTCCCAGGTGTATTTGGCCTGCCAGCTCTGCTCGTCGTCGGAGACGTCGACGCGCCACTTCTTGACGAAGCGATTGGCATAGTCGCGTTCGCGCCGGCTGTAGACCGCGGTATCGACGGTGACGGCAAAGGCGTTGTAGCCGGCCTTGATGGCGCGCCGCGCGAAGTCGTCCTCGAAATCCGAGTCGCCCCGCACATAGAGCTGGAAGATCCGATAGTTGTTCGCCGCGGCCGCGACCTCCTCGAGCCCGGGCGCGCAACGCGAGCTCAGCATGTGAATGATGCCGAACTCCTCCGCGGCCTTGGCCGAGGCGGCGGCGCCTTCCGCCGGGCTGAAGGTCTCCAGCGAGCCGATCGGCGCCAGCAGCACCGGCATGCGGAGCTTCATGCCCATGACCTCGACCGAGGTGTCGACGTGGCGCACGTCGCGCATCGCGCGTGGCTTGAGCGCCAGCTTGTCGAGCGCCCGCCGGTTGCGCTTCATCGTCGTCTCGGATTCCGACGCGCCGGCCATGTAGTCCCAGGCGCCCTGGGTCAGGTTCATGCGCGCGGTCTTGATGATCTCGCTGATGGTCGCGAATTCGTTCGATGCGTTCGACGCCATGCTCGCCTCGCTGCTCGTTGATGGGGCCCGCCCGGGAAAGACGGGCCGGAGGGGGATCGCCTACCGTCCCTTGAAGACGGGATGGCGCTTCTCGAGGAAGGCGTTGACCGCCTCCATATGGTCTTCGCTCGACCGCGCGACCGTCATGTGCGACGAGATCTGGTCGAGGTGGGTGACGAGGTCGACCCGCTGGCCCTGATAGGTCGCGCGCTTGATCAGGCGGACCGAGATCGGCGCCCGGCGTGCGATCTTGGTCGCGAGCTTGTAGGTCTCCTCCATCAGTTTGTCATCGGGGAAGACGTGGTTGACCAGGCCGATCTCCAGCGCCTCTTTGGCCTCGACGAAATCGGCGGTGAGCAGCAGCTCCAGTGCCTTCGGCATGCCGACGAGGCGGGGCAGGAACCAGCAGCCGCCCGCGCCCGGCACCAGGCCCATGCGGACGTAGCTCTCGGCGAATTTGGCGCTTTCCGCCGCGCAGCGGATGTCGCACATGCTCGCCATGTCCATGCCGGCGCCGGTCGCCGCGCCGTTGACCGCGGCGATCACCGGCTTGTCGAGCTCCTGCAGGGTCTTGGGAATGCGCTGGACGTTGTCCCAGAGCCGGCTCTTCGACAGATAGGGGTCGTTCCGCTCCGGGCTGGTCTTCATCGCCTTGACGTCGCCGCCGGCGCAGAAGGCGCGGCCCGCGCCGGTCAGGACGACCACGTGGATGTCGTCGTTGTCGCGGCATTCCTGCAGCGCCTCGACCCAGGCGCCGATCATCTCCTCGGTGAAGGCGTTCA
>CAZPFL010000131.1:0-14364 GCA_964585785.1 uncultured Rhodospirillaceae bacterium | reverse complement strand
GCCATCGCCATGACATGCTGCGCCAGCACGTCGAGCCCGCCCGGCTGCGGCGGGTCGCCGTCGAGCGTGCCTTCGCGAATCGCGTCCAGCGCGGCGCGGCATTCCAGCACCTCGAAGCGGTTGGCGGGGACCAGGATGGCGCGGCTCGGCACGTCGAGCCGATGCCCGGACCGCCCGACGCGCTGTACCAGCCGGCTCACGCCCTTGGGCGCGCCAATCTGGATGACGAGGTCGACCGCCGCCCAGTCGATGCCGAGGTCGAGCGAGGAGGTCGCGACCACGGCGCGCAGCTTGCCGGCCGCCATCGCCGCCTCGACCTTGCGCCGTTGCTCGCGCGCCAGGCTGCCGTGATGCAGCGCGATCGGCAGGTTGTCGTCGTTCAGGTGCCACAGCTCCTGAAACACGATCTCCGCCTGGGCGCGCGTGTTGACGAAGACGAGCGTGGTGCCCGCGCGGCGGATCTCCTCATAGACCTCGGGCAGGGCGTGCACCGCCATATGGCCGGACCAGGGCATCGGCTCGCGCGTCGCCAGCATGCCGACCTGGGCATCGACCGACTCGCCGCCCGCGATGAGATCGACCGAGCCAGCGTAGGCGTCCGGCGACAGCCAGGCGCGCAGCGCGTCGGGCCAGGCGACGGTCGCCGACAGGCCAACCCGCCGGCAGCCGGGCGCGATCGCCTGCAGCCGCGTCAGGCAGAGCGCGAGCTGGTCACCCCGCTTGTTGCCGGCGAGCGCGTGGATCTCGTCCAGCACGACGCAGCGCAGCCCGCGAAACAGGCGGGTCGAATCCGGATAGCTCAAGAGCAGCGTCAGGGATTCCGGCGTGGTCAGCAGGATATTCGGCGGGCGCTCGCGCTGCCGCTGGCGCTTGTGCTGCGGCGTGTCGCCGGTGCGGGTCTCCGCCGTGACCGGCAGGCCCATCTCGGCGATTGGCGTTTCGAGGTTGCGGTGTACGTCGACCGCCAGCGCCTTGAGCGGCGAGATGTAGAGCGTGTGCAGCCCCTCGGCCGCGGTTTCGGTGATGTCGATCAGAGACGGCAGGAAGCCCGCCAGCGTTTTGCCGCCGCCGGTCGGCGCGATGACCAACGCGTGCCGGCCCGCCGCCGCGGCGTCCACGAGCGCGAGCTGATGGGCGTGCGGCGTCCAGCCGCGCTGCGCGAACCAGTCGACAAACACAGTCGGCAGCGCGCCGGCGCGCTTCGCCTTGGGCTCCGGCAGGGCGAGCTCGGCCTGCATCATGCCGGCGCCGGGCATTCTGGTCGGTTGATTGATGGTACCGGCAACACCCCTTCCTCGCGCGTCCCTCTTGCGTCTTCGACGAGCGGCCAGCATATAGAGTGGAGTCGCGAACGGAAAGGGAACAAAGTGTCTCGCAGAGGCGATGCCGCGCCGGAGCGCTGGCTGCGCAAGACGGGACGCGGCCTTTACTGCGTCCCCGGCGACTTTTACGTCGACCCGAACGGGCCGGTGGACCGCGCGGTGATCACCCATGGCCATGCCGACCACGCGCGCGCCGGGCACGACTCGGTGCTGACGACGGCGCCGACCGCGGCGATCATGCGCGCGCGATTCGGCGCGGGCGCGGCGGGGTCCTACGACTGCGCGGATTATGGCGAGACGCGCCGCTTCGGCGACGTCGCCGTCGGCCTCGTGCCGGCGGGGCACGTGCTCGGCAGCGCGCAAGTGGTGATCGAGCATGCCGGTTGTCGCGTCGTCGTCTCGGGCGACTACAAGCGGCGGCGCGATCCGACCTGCGCCGGCTTCGAGCCCGTCGATTGTGACCTGTTCATCACCGAGGCGACCTTCGCCCTGCCGGTCTTCCGCCACCCCGACGACCGCGGCGAGATCGCCCGTCTGCTGCATTCGCTGTCGGTGTTCCCGGACCGCTGCCACCTCGTCGGCGTCTACGCGCTGGGCAAGGCGCAGCGCGTCGCCGCGCTGTTGCGGGAGGCGGGCTACGACCGGCCGATCTACCTGCACGGCGCCTTGATCGAGCTGTGCGATCTTTATGAGGGCTTCGGTGTGGCGCTGGGCGATCTTCGCCTGGTCACCCGTGAGGCAAAGAAATCGCTGGCGGGCGAGATCGTGCTGTGCCCGCCTGGCGCGCTGAATGACCGCTGGGCGCGCGGCTTTCCCGAGCCGATCACCGCGATGGCGTCGGGCTGGATGCGCGTGCGCCAGCGGGCCCGCCAGGGCGGGGTGGAGCTGCCGCTGGTCCTGTCCGATCACGCCGACTGGGACGAGCTGACCGCGACGATCCGCGACATGAAGGCGCCTCGCCTCTGGGTCACCCATGGCCGCGAGGAGGCGCTGGTGCACTACGCCCGAAGCCAGGGCGTCGAGGCGGAGGCGCTGTCGCTGGTGGGCTTCGAGGAGGAAGGCTCGTGAAGCGCTTCGCCCGGCTGCTGGACGCGCTGGTCTATACGCCGTCGCGCAACGGCAAGCTCCGGCTGCTGGCGGATTATTTTGCGACCGCGCCCGACCCGGACCGCGGCTGGGCGCTCGCCGCGATGACCGGCGGGCTGGCGCAGCGTCACGTCAAGCCGGCGCTGGTGCGCGAGCTCGTCGAGCAGCGGGTCGATCCGGTGCTGTTCCGGCTGTCCTACGACTATGTCGGCGACCTGGCGGAGACGGTGTCGCTGATCTGGCCGCAAGCGGCGGTGGAGGGGCCGCCGCCATCCCTGAGCGCCATCGTCGACCGGCTGCGCGCGGCGGGCCGGACCGAGGTGCCGCGCCTGCTCGCAGGCTGGCTCGACGCGTTGGACGCGACGGGCCGCTTCGCGCTGCTCAAGCTGCTGATGGGCGGGATGCGCGTCGGCGTGTCCGCGCGGCTGACCAAGGCCGCGCTGGCGGCGGTCGGCGACATGCCGGTGGAGAAGATCGAGGAGATCTGGTTCGGGCTGGAGCCGCCCTACGAGCCTCTCTTCGCCTGGCTCGAGGGCCGCGCCGGGCCGCCGGCGGTCGATCAGCGTCTGGCCTTCCGCGCGCCCATGCTGGCTAACCCGGTGACAGAGGCCGAGATCGAACCGCTTGCGCCGGCCGACTTCCGCGCGGAATGGAAATGGGACGGCATCCGCGTGCAGCTCGTCGCGAATGGCGGCGAAGCGCGGCTCTATTCGCGCAATGGCGAGGACATCGGCGGCGCGTTTCCGGACGTTCTGGAGCAGGCGTGCTTCGACGCGGTGCTCGACGGCGAGCTGCTGATCCTCCGGGACGGCGATGTCGCGCCCTTCAACGACCTGCAGCAGCGGCTGAACCGCAAGAGCGTGACGGCGCGCCTGCTGGCCGACCACCCGGCGCATATCCGGCTCTACGACATCCTGTTCGACATGGGCGAGGACTTGCGGCCGCTGCCCTTCGACGACCGGCGGCGGCGGCTCGAGCGCTGGCACGGCCGCGTCGCGCCGGAACGCATGGACCTGTCGCCGCTCGTGCCGTTCGACAGCTGGCAGGCGCTCTCCCGGCTGCGCGACGGCGCGCGGGCGGACGGCATCGAGGGGCTGATGCTGAAGCGGCGTGACAGCAACTATGTCGCCGGTCGGCCCCAGGGCCCCTGGTTCAAATGGAAGCGTGACCCGCTGCTGGCGGACTGCGTGCTGATGTATGCCCAGCGGGGCCATGGCCGGCGGTCGTCCTTCTACTCCGATTTCACCTTCGGCTGCTGGCGCACCGACGACGACGGCGCCGCCGAGCTGGTGCCGGTCGGGAAGGCCTATTTCGGCTTCACGGATGCCGAGCTGGTCGAGCTCGACCGCTGGGTCCGGGCGCACAGCACGGAGCGCTTCGGGCCGGTCCGGGCGGTCGAGCCGGGCCTCGTCTTCGAGGTCGCCTTCGACGCCGTGCAGCGGTCCACGCGGCATAAGTCCAAGCTGGCGATGCGTTTTCCGCGCATCCATCGGATCCGCTGGGACAAGCCGCATGCGGAGGCGGACCGCTTGGAAACCCTTGAAAAACTGCTAAATCCTTGATGGAACACGGCTCGAAGAAGGATTGCCTATTGCCCGCTTGGCCCGTATCTTCCTGCCGGATCGAAGCCACGAGGTGACATGCCATGCTCGCCAGGTTGCGCCGCGCGGGCGTCATCGCCGGATTTCTCGCGCCCATCCTGTTGGTCGCCGCCTGCTCCCCGGAAGTGGGCAGCAAGGAATGGTGCGAGGCGATGAAGAAAAAGCCGAAGGGCGACTGGACCGCCAACGAGGCCGGGGCTTTCGCCAAGAACTGCATTTTTTAGGTCCGGCTGGGTATTTTCCCCGGGTATTTTCCAAGGTGCCGCTGCGTCAATGACCGATCTCGCGCATATCCGTAACTTCGCCATCATCGCGCATATCGACCATGGCAAGTCGACGCTCGCCGACCGCCTGATCCAGTATTGCGGCGGTCTTACCGATCGCGAGATGCAGGACCAGGTGCTCGATTCGATGGAGCTCGAGCGCGAGCGCGGCATTACCATCAAGGCGCAGACGGTGCGGCTGAACTACACGGCGACGGACGGCGAGACCTATGAGCTCAACCTCATGGACACGCCGGGCCATGTGGACTTCTCCTACGAGGTGAGCCGGTCGCTCGCCGCCTGCGAGGGCTCACTGCTGATCGTCGACGCGGCGCAGGGCGTCGAGGCGCAGACCTTGGCGAATGCCTACCTCGCGATCGACAACAATCACGAGATCATCCCCGTCCTCAACAAGATCGATCTGCCCTCGGCCGAGCCCGAGCGCATTCGCCAGCAGATCGAGGACGTGGTCGGCATCGACGCGTCCGAGGCGGTGCTCGTCTCGGCCAAGACCGGCCAGGGCATCCCCGACGTGCTGGAGGCGCTGGTCAAGCGCCTGCCGCCGCCCAAGGGCGACCTCGACGCGCCCTTGCGCGCGCTGCTGGTCGACAGCTGGTACGACCCTTATCTCGGCGTCGTCATTCTGGTGCGCGTCGTCGATGGCGAGATCTCCAAGGGCATGAAGATCGAGATGATGGCGACCGGCGCGCTGCACGAGGTCGACCGTGTCGGCATTTTTACGCCGAAAAGCGAGCCTGTCGCGTCGCTCGGACCGGGTGAGATGGGCTTCATCACGGCGAGCATCAAGTCGGTCGCCGATTGCAAGGTCGGCGACACGCTGACCGGTATCCGGAAGAAGGCCGCGGCGCCGCTGCCCGGCTTCAAGCCGACGGTGCCGGTCGTCTTCTGCGGCCTGTTCCCGGTGGATGCGGCCGACTATGAGGACCTGCGCGACAGCCTCGCCAAGCTGGCGCTCAACGATTCGTCGCTGCACTACGAGCCGGAGACCTCGGCCGCGCTCGGCTTCGGCTATCGCTGCGGCTGCCTCGGCCTGCTGCATCTCGAGATCGTCCAGGAGCGGCTGCAGCGCGAGTTCGACCTCGACCTGATCACCACCGCGCCCTCGGTCGTCTACCGCATCTTTATGACCGATGGCTCGCGGCTCGACCTGCACAACCCGGCCGACTATCCCGACGTGGTCCGGATCGAGCGCGTCGAGGAGCCGTGGATCCGCGCCACGATCCTGGTGCCGGACGAGTATCTCGGCGCGATCCTTGCTCTCTGCACCGAGCGGCGTGGCGAGCAGATCGAGCTGACCTATGTCGGCAGCCGCGCCATGCTGGTCTATGCGCTGCCGCTCAACGAGGTGGTGTTCGACTTCTACGACCGGCTGAAGTCGGTCAGCCGCGGCTACGCCAGCTTCGACTACGAGATCACCGGCTATCGCGAGGGCGACCTCGTCAAGCTGGCGATCCTGGTCAACGCCGAGCCGGTCGATGCGCTCTCGATGATCGTCCACCGCAGCAACGCCGAAGCGCGCGGCCGCCAGGTCTGCGAGCGGCTGAAAGAGCTGATCCCGCGCCAGCTGTTCAAGGTGCCGATCCAGGCGGCGATCGGGGGCAAGGTCGTCGCGCGCGAAACGATCAGCGCGCTGCGCAAGGACGTGACCGCGAAATGCTACGGCGGCGACATCACGCGCAAGCGGAAGCTGCTGGAGAAGCAGAAGAAGGGCAAGAAGAAGATGCGCCAGTTCGGCAAGGTCGAGATCCCGCAATCGGCCTTCATCGAGGCGCTCAAGATGAAGGACGCCTGAGCGCGGCCGCATCCGCGGCGAAGGGGGGCTTCCATGACTTTCCACGACCTGCTGGGCACGCTGGGCGTTGGCCTCATCATCGTCATGTATGTCCTGCTGCAGATGGGGCGGACGACCGCCGACCGGCCGTCCTTCTCGGTCGGCAACGCGGCGGGTTCAGGGCTGATCCTCTATTCGCTCGCCTATAACTTCAATCTCGCGGCGGCGCTGGTCGAAGTCTTCTGGCTGCTGGTCAGCGTGTACGGGGTGTGGCGCAGCCTGCGCCTGCGGCGGGCCGGCTAGCCGCCGGTCCGCAGCCCCTCCGCCAGCGCGGCGTAGTCCGGCTCGTTATCCGGGTCGATGACGCCGTGGCGGATCAGGAAGTCGATGATCACGAGGTTGCAGTTGAACTTGAACTCGAAGCTGTCGCGCACGACCTCGGCGACCTTCCCGATCGGCCAGAGGTAGAATTCCTCGACCTCGCCGTCGGTCACGCGCGGCTCGAAGTCCGGCGGCAGCGCCAGGTCGTAGCAGAACATCTGGTCCGGCTTGCAGCCTTCGGGCGGCTGATGGGTATAGGAGATCATGCCGACCGGGACGGCCTTGCGGGCGACCGCCTCCGGGATGCCGGCCTCCTCGCCGCATTCCTTGACCACATTCTCCAGCAGACCGATGCCGAGCGGCTGGCCGCCCGCGACCATGTTGTCGAGCATGCCGGGAAAGGTCGGCTTATCGTGGGCGCGGCGGGCAATCCACATGTGAAGCCCGTCTTCTTTCCGGACGAAGCCGTTGATGTGGACGCCGAAGGCGCGAATGCCGAGATGGGGGCAGGCGGCGCGCTCGACGCGCATCAGCGGCGGGGTGTGCCAGTCGGGCGTCACGGGATAGGGCTCGCCGCGCCAGGCCTCGATCCTGCCTTCCTCGGCGAGCTGGCGCAGCGGCGTGTCCACCGCCCGCGAGCGGGCCTCGAAGTCGGTAAGGGCCGGATCGAGCGAGACCGCGGCATTGTCGACCCGGAAGACCTCGGGCCAGCGGCGCAGCTCTTCCGCCAGCGCGTGCCGCACGTAGCCGATGCGGTCGGCGCCGATGCGGAACGGCCGGAAGCCGCTCGGATCGAAGTTGTTGCAGGCGCGGATATGGTCGAGATAGCTCATCGGCGGCCTGCATAGCGCCGCCATGACGGCCGATCAAGCGCCGTCGCCCGGCGCGTCCCGGCTGACCAGCACGCGCTCGACCAGATAGATCTGCCGCAGGCAGCGCCCGATATACGCGGCGAGATCCGGCGCCATGCCGTGTGCCCGGATTTCGACGGTCAGTCGGCCGTCGGCGACGCGGGCATGAATTTCGTCCGGCACGAGGCCACGCTTGGCGAAGAGTTCGGTCACGCGCGGCAGCAGGCCGGGCGACGGCTCGGCCGAGACCGAGAAACATGCGGCGGATTGAGGATCGGCGCGGGACTCCGGCGCCGGTTCAGCGAGAGAGGACATGAGACACACCTTGATAGGAAAGACCGATAACGCGCACGAACGGAACCCGATCCCATAGCGGGACCGGGGCGCTAATTCGTGCCGACCGGCCGTATCCGAGGCGTGTCTTCATCGCGGCGACCATAGCATTGGGGCGCCGTGGGGACAATGCGTGCTGCCGCGTTCAAAGGCCGTTGCCGCCGAGTAGGTGGGAAAGGCCGACCGCCGCAATCGCCGGGATGAGCGCGATCACCGCGAGCAGCAGCGGCTTCAGCGCTTGGTTCAGCTTGTTGATGCCGGTATCGACGCGGCCTAGCGCGCGGTCGGCGAAGAAGATCGGCAGCAGCAGGCCAAGCGCGGGCTTCGATCCGTTGCCGAAGAGCGCGACGGCGCCTGAGAGTGCGATAAAGAGCAGACCGCCGCTGAATAGCGCGGCGGCGGCGAAGCGAAAGCGCGGCGTCGGCCAGAGCCAGAACAGGAACCCGGCGACGGCGGCGGCCATCACGCCGCTGAGCCGCGCGTAGGTCAGGCTGTCGTCGATCAGGGAAATCAGCGCCAGCGCGATTGCGGCGATCAGCAGCTTTATGCCCGATTCCGCTGGCTGGGCGCTGCGGCTGTACAGCTCGGTCAGCACGGCGGCGCCGGCCAGCGCCACGATCACGAGGCAGCCGATATCCCCCCAGGCGGGCATCACGATGCGCGGCCAGCCGAGCCAGAGCAGCGCCAGGGCCGGCGCGAGGGCCGCCGTCATCAGCGTGATAGGCCGGGCCTCGCGCGAGAGGTCGAGCGACATACCAAAAATCGTGCCGATGATGGTGACGAAAAAGAGCTTCTGGATCGCCGAAGACGGCCAAGCGACGGGCGCGCCGAGAATCAGGACATAGCCGGCGAGGAAGGCGATGCCGATCGCGGCACCCGCCATCGGCGGTCCGTGCGTGGATCCTGCGACAAGCCGCAGGATGCCGGCTGAGACCGCGGCCACGGCGAACGGAATAACGGCCGACTGCAGGATGAGATCATGCATTGCGGGCATGTTGGCCGATCCGGCTCGTGAAGTCTACGGATTGTGCTTCCCGTATTGGCGGAGCGGCCGGACCGGGTCCTGCGGCCATGCTGCGCGCCGTGCAGCGCACCGCCGAAAGGTAGAAGGACGGGAGATAGCCCTAGGACTGCGCGGGCGGCCGGTCCGCCGGTGCTAGGCCGCGGAGGCGTTCGGACGGAAGCGCGAAAATAAACATGAATTCGGTTAAGGCGCAGTTTGATTGCTCGCTAAAAAAATTCGTGCCGGGCCGCACGCCGGCCGACCATCCTGACGCTGAAAACCGACGGGATAGCGTCGAGGATTATATTCATAGAAACAGGATTGTGCTTCGGGGACGGCCCGAAAAGTCAAGGATTCAGCCTAGTTCCGATGCACTACCCCGTTTTGAGGGGGGAGGCCTGCCCAAAAGTACAATGGCTTTCGGCCGGAGTATTTTTCATCCTGTTGGTGCTTGACCGGTCGCAGCCAAGATTTACAGTGACTGGAAAAGAGCAATCACGGCAGTGGAGGCACCAGCATGTTTAATCTATGGATCTACCAGCGTCGCCCTGCCTGCTCCGCCCGCGTGCAGCACGGCGGATCCTCGGCGGTACAACCTAGAGAAGAAGATCCCTCGGCATCCATGGAATGGGCCGCCGCCCGTATCGCCGTCAACGCGGCCCAGTCCGGCCCGGCCGAAAACAAGGTCCTGCCCTTCCGGACCCCGATCGACGCGGTGCCCCGCGAGGGGCTGGTTCGCGGCGACCGCAAGCCGCGCGGCCGATCCAACGGGCGCTCCAAGAGCTGAAAAAGCGCGCAAGTCACCGCCGTCCGGCGGTGGCAGGCGGCGCGTCTCGCTTTGAACCGCGGCCGCTGCTGCGCGGCAATTGCACGTTGTTCCGGATGAAGAGCCGGGTGTCGGAAGCCGGTCCCTTCGGTTGGCACCGTTTGGCGGAAAACCGCCCTTCGGCCGTTTCCGCGTTTCGCGGGGTGGGCGCGCCGTTTGGCGGATTTCTGCGCTCTTCCGCAAACGGCGGCTTTCTGGGCGAGGGCCGCGGGCCGGCGGGGCGCGTCACACCGAAAGACTTCTCCCTTCGAGGTAGCGGCTACCCGAGTCGCCCGCCCGCCCGCGCGGGCGTTGTCCGCGAAAATCAAATATGTTTCCTTGGCGCATTCGGCGGCTGGCGCGCGGTGCGCCAGCCGCCGATGAGTCGATTTCGCGCGGGTAGGGAGAATACACGGCATGGCGAAGCCAGGGACTGAAAGTGATACCAGCGGGGGAGCGGCTCTTCTGCTTCCCGGTCTTCTGCCGCTTTGCCACGACGCGCTCGCGGCCGTCGACAGCCTGGCCGGCCAGGTGCGCCAAGCCGTGACCGCGCGGGTTGCGCCGAGCGGCCGCATCGACGGGGCCTTGCTCGAAAAAGAGCAATTCGCCGCCCATGGCTATGCCTGGTTCGCGACCTATGGCGAAGCGCTCCGCCAGATGCTGGGCTGGGCCGAGCGCTGTGCCGCAGCCGGCCAGCTCGGCGAGCTGGAAGGGCTGATGCTGCAGGCGGCCTATGGTGAATATCTCCACCAGATGGCCGGCGGCATCGCGATGAGCCAGGGCGAGATCATCCGTCCCGACGAGCTCGGCATCGGCGATACGGATCTCGCGGCCTTCCGCACCGACGCGGTGAAGACACTGACCCGGCTCGGCAACAGCCCCGCGGTGCGCCAGCGCATCGCGGCGCTGCTGGGCGACGGCGAGGTGCCCGATCCCGCCCTCGACGACGAGACGCTCATCCTGATGCGCGACCAGTTCCGCCGCTTCGCCGACGAGAAGATCGCACCCGCCTGCCAGGAATGGCATATCCGCGACGAGCTCATCCCGCTGCCGCTGATCGAGGAGCTTTCCGCCCTCGGGGTGTTTGGCCTGACCGTGCCGGAAGCCTATGGCGGGCTCGGCATGGGCAAGATGGCGATGTGCGTCGTTACCGAGGAGCTGAGCCGAGGCTATATCGGCGTCGGCTCGCTCGGCACGCGCTCGGAGATCGCCGCCGAGCTGATCCGCCTGGGCGGCACGGAGGCGCAGAAGAAGGCTTGGCTGCCGCGCATCGCCTCGGGCGAGATCCTGCCGACGGCGGTCTTCACCGAGCCCAACACGGGCTCCGACCTCGGCAGCCTGCGGACGCGCGCCGAGCGCCACGGCGACGTCTACCGCGTCTTCGGCAACAAGACCTGGATCACCCACGGATCGCGCAGCGACCTGATGACGCTGCTCGCGCGCACGAATCCGGACGAGCCGGGCTATCGCGGCCTCTCGATGTTCCTTGCGGAAAAGCCGCGCGGCACCGACGGCGATCCGTTCCCGGCGGAGGGCATGAGCGGCGGCGAGATCCGCGTCCTCGGCTACCGCGGCATGAAGGAATACGAGATCGGCTTCGACGGCTTCGCGGTGAAGGCGGCGAATCTGCTCGGCGAGGCCGAGGGCGACGGCTTCAAGCAGCTCATGGCGACCTTCGAGTCGGCGCGCATCCAGACCGCGGCGCGAGCCTGCGGCGTGGCGCAGAACGCGCTCGAGCTGGCGCTCACTTACGCGCGGGAGCGTATCCAGTTCCGCAAGCCGCTTGCCGCCTTCCCGCGCGTCGCCGGCAAGATCGCCTGGATGGCGGTGGAGACCATGGTCGCCCGCCAACTCAGCTATTTCGCGGCGCGGCAGAAGGATTTCGACCGGCGCTGCGACATCGAGGCGGGCATGGCGAAGCTGCTGGCGGCGCGCACCGCCTGGTCGAACGCCGACAACGCGGTGCAGATCCACGGCGGCAACGGCTATGCCGAGGAATATTCGATCTCGCGCGTGCTGTGCGACGCGCGCATCCTCAACATCTTCGAGGGCACGGCCGAGATCCAGTCGAACATCATCGCCCGCGGCCTGATCAGCGGGCGCAATTGAGGCGGGCGCCAAGGTCATGACCTTCGTCAATCCCGAGCTGTTCACGGCCTATCTCGTCGCCACCGTGGCGCTGATCCTGCTGCCGGGCCCGATCGTCACCCTCGTCGTCGCGAACAGCGTCGCGCACGGCACGCGGACGGGGCTCGCGACCGTCGCCGGGACGACGACGGGCAACGCGATCCTGGTCGCGGTCGGCGCGCTCGGTCTCGGGGCGCTCCTGACGGTTCTCGCCGAACTGATCCATTGGGTGCGCTGGGCGGGCGTCGTCTATCTCGCCTATCTCGGCCTGCGCGAATGGCGATCGGTCTTTCGCCTGCCGCCGCCGGATGCCGTCCCGATGCGATCGGCGAGGAGCGTCTTCGGTCAGGGCGTGCTGGTCGCGGTCACCAATCCCAAGACGATATTCTTCTACGTCGCCTTCTTCCCGCAGTTCCTCGACACCAAGCTTTCGACGGGACCGCAGCTGCTCGCGATGAGCGTCGCCTTCGTCCTGATCGCCGGCCTGTTCGACAGCATTTACGCGTCGCTGGCCGGGCGTCTGCGGGGATTCCTGCTCGACGCGCGCCGGCGGCGGGCGCGGCACGGCATCACCGGGACCTTGTTCCTCTGCACCGGCCTCGGGATCGCGCTGGCCCGGCGCGCCGGCTGACCCGCCTTCGCCGCATCGCGGCTACGGCGCGGCGAGCCCGCCGTGTAGGGATGCGCTGAATTTCCTTTTAGCGGACACCGTCATGCCGTAGCGCCCGAAGGGCGCGAAGGCGGATTCCCCTGTCCAGCATCGGAAAAACGCACTATATGGCGTCTATGAAAGGCTTCGTCTTTGTCCTACTCGTCCTGGCCATGCTGGCTACGGTTGGCGTGCTTTTCGCGGGCCTGATCAGCATGGCCCGCGGCGGCGATTTCAACCGGCGCAACGCCAACAAGCTGATGCGGGCGCGAATCGTGTGCCAAGCCGTGGCGCTGGCGCTCTTCGCGCTTCTCATGGCGATCATGGGTAAGACCTGATGGTGCAGCTGACGCGGATCTATACCGGTGGCGGCGACAAGGGAGAGACATCGCTGGGCGACGGCGCCCGCGTCTCGAAGCACGACCGCCGCGTCAACGCCTATGGAACCGTGGACGAAGCGAACGCCGTAATCGGCGTCGTCCGGGCGGAGCTGCGGCGCGAGATCGAAGGCGTGGTTGCGGCACGGGCGGGCCTGGAGCCCGGCGCGGGCGAGACGCGGGCGGCGACGGACCGGCTCGACGATCTGCAGCGCTTCGACGCGATGCTGACCCGTATCCAGAATGACCTGTTCGATGCCGGCGCCGATCTCTGCAACCCCTTGGATCAGCAGCGGCGGACCGAGGCGCTCCGGGTCAGCGCCGGCCAGGCCAAGCGTCTCGAGCAGGAGATCGATTCCCTCAACACCGACCTGCAGCCCCTCAAGAGCTTCGTCCTGCCCGGCGGGACCCCGGTCGCCGCCCTGCTGCACCAGGCCCGCACGGTGGTGCGCCGGGCCGAGCGCCAGGTGACCGAGATCGCCGCCGCCGAGCCGGTCAATCCCGAGGTTGTGGTCTATCTCAACCGGCTGTCCGACCTGCTGTTCGTCATGGCGCGCCACGCCAATGACCGTGGCGCGGCGGACGTGCTCTGGGTGCCGGGCGCCAACCGCTGAGACCCTGGGGCGGGGGCGGGACGCGCGGGTGATCCTCGAGCTCCTCGAATATCTCACAACCGATTGTCCGGCCGAGGTCCGCCGGCTCGGCTATCTCAAGGAAGCCATCGCGATCAAGGCGCGCTATCGCCGGCAATGCGAGGCCTGGGGGCCGCATCTTGCGCGCTCCCGGGCCTTCGTCGGCGCGGCCGCCGAACGTCTCACCCGCCGCCGCACCGCACTGGTGCTCGGCTCGGGGCTGCTGCTCGACATTCCGCTGGGCGCGCTTTCGGCGTCTTTCGAGCGGGTGCTGCTAGCCGATCTGGTGCATCTGCGCCAGGCGCGGCGGATCGCTGCGCGCCATCCGAATGTCTCCCTGGCCACGGCGGATGTGACCGGACTGTCGGCTGGCTTCCGGGACAGGATCCGGGACGGCTGGCGCGGGACGCCCGTGCCGCAGCCCCGCCTCTTCCAGGACGATGCGTCGATCGACCTCGTCGTCTCGGCCAATCTGATGGCGCAGCTTCCCGTCATGCCGGCGGCGGCGCTGCGGCGGGCCGGCTGCGACGACGAAACGGTCCGGGCTTTCTGCCGGGCTGTGGTCGAGGCGCATCTCGCCTATCTCGCCGGCTTCCAGGCAAAGGTCTGCCTCGTCACGGAGGTCTCGCGCGAGGCGATCGGACGGGACGGCGCGGTCCTTCGGATCGAGGACGCGTTGTTCGGCCTTCGCCTGCCTGACGAGGACGCCTCCTGGAGCTGGGATCTGGCGCCTCGGGGCGAGGTCGACGGGGCCTACGAAATCCGCAACCGGGTGGTGGGATTCGCCGATCTTTTCGGCCCCAAAGCACCGGTTTGACCTATGGTCCGCTTCCGCTTATGGTTCGCCCGCCTCCGAGGCGGGAGCGCGCAGCGTCTTGCTTGACAAGGCTTCAGCCTCACCCCTAAGAGAGGCACAATCCATGGCGAAAATCCCAGGGGAGCATTGAGCGCAATGAAGGTCCTTGTCCCCGTCAAGCGCGTCATCGACTACAACGTCAAAATTCGCGTCAAGGCGGACCAGACCGGCGTCGAAACGGCGAACGTCAAGATGTCGATGAACCCGTTCGACGAGATCTCCGTCGAAGAGGCGATCCGCATGAAGGAAGCCGGCACCGCGAGCGAAGTGATCGTGGTCTCCATCGGCCCGCAGCAGTGCCAGGAGACGATCCGCACCGCGCTGGCGATGGGCGCCGACCGCGGCA
>CAZPFL010000130.1:0-14690 GCA_964585785.1 uncultured Rhodospirillaceae bacterium | reverse complement strand
CGTCGATGCGCATCCCCGCCTCGAGCGCGCGGAGCTGCTCAAGCCGTTCGCGCTGTTCGAGAATTCCGGGCGGCAGCGTGACAAACCGCTCGAGCGCCGCCCGCCGGTAGGCGTAGAGCCCGAAGTGGTGATAGAGCGGCCCCTCGCCATAGGGTGCCGTGGCGCGGGTGAAATAGAGGGCGCGGCCCCGGCGCGCCCCGGACGGGCAGGGGAAGACAGCCTTGACGGCATTCGGGTTGTCACGGTCTTCCACATTGACGATTTCCGCCGCGAGCGTGCCGATATCGACCTCAGGATCCGATAGCAGGTCGAGCGCGGCCTTGATCGGCGCCGGCTCGATATTCGGGAGGTCGGCCTGGAGGTTTACCACCGCGTCATAGGTCCGATCCGGGTCAAGCCGCGTAAGGGCCTGATGAATGCGGTCGGACCCGGAGGGCAGGTTCGGATCGGTGAGGACGGCTTTGCCGCCGGCCTTTTCCACGGCGTCGGCGATTTTCTGCTCAGCCGCGGCGACGATCACCGGGCCGATTCCCGCTTCCATCCCGCGGCGCCACGCCTGGACGACCATTGGCACGCCGCCGATATCCGCAAGCACTTTGTCCGGCAGACGGCTCGCGTCGAGCCGGGCGGGAATGATGACGATGGGGTTCATGGGGCGAGGTGCGTCGCTGGCATGATATGGCATCAAGGCGTATACGGATCGCCGATAATAGTCTATAAAGCGCTTCAATTGCGTCATTTTGACGCGCGGGCCGTGGTCGGGTATGGCATTACAGCCCATTGGTATAGGTTAGGCCAGCCGGTTGTTGGACCCGCGCTTCGGGTAGTGCCTGGGGCGCGGTTTTGGTTGGCTGCTTTCCATTAGGTTGGTGACACTACGGGACGGATGATACGAGGTCATGGGGAACGATCCGCTATTTTTTAACAAGGTTGCCGCCGCCGTTTTGAGCGCGGGACTACTGGCGATGCTCACGGGCTTCATTGCGCGCGAGTTTTTTCATCCGCACCATCTGGAAAAGCCCGCCTACCAGATCGCAGCCGGCGTGCCGTCCGCGGGCGAGAAGCAGACCGCGTCGGCGCCCGCCGGCCCGGCGCCGATCGCCCCGCTGCTGGCGAAGGCGAATGTCGAGGAAGGCAAGAAGATCGCGCACAAATGCGAGTCCTGCCACACGCTGGACAAGGGCGGCAAAAACAAGATCGGTCCCAATCTCTGGGGCGTTATCGGCCGCAAGCACGCCTCGCATCCGGGCTTCAGCTACTCCTCCGCGATGCAGGCGCTGAAAGGCAGTTGGGATTACGACTCGCTCAACAAGTTCATTTACAGTCCGCGGGCGGACATCCCCGGCACCAAGATGACCTTCATCGGCATCAAGAACGACCAGGAGCGCGCGGACGTCATCGCCTATCTGCGGACCTTGAGCGACAACCCGAAGCCCCTGCCGTGAGGCACGCCCGGAAGGGCGACGATGCACGATGACCGAATCCGGCCCGGAAGCGTTTCTGCCGCTGGCCGAGCGTTTGGCGGATGTCAGCGCCGACATCGTGCGTCGCTATTTCCGGGCCGATCCTTCCACGCTCGAGACCGAAGCCAAGGCTGACGAAAGCCCGGTGACGGTCGCCGACCGCTCGGCGGAGTCGGCGATGCGCGCGCTTATCGAAGAAGCCCATCCGGAGCACGGCATTCTCGGCGAAGAGTTCGACTTCGTTCGCACCGACGCGGAATATGCGTGGGTGCTCGATCCGATCGACGGCACCAAGGCCTTCGTGACCGGCATGCCGGTCTTCGGCACGCTGATCGCGCTGATGCGGAACGGCCGTCCGGTCCTCGGCATCATCAACCAGCCAGTAACACGGGAACGCTGGATCGGCGTCGCGGGCCGCCCGAGCACGCTCAACGGCCGGCCGATTTCGACCAGCAAGACGGCCCGGCTCGCCGACGCGGCGCATTATGCGACCCATCCCAACATGTTCAGCGAGGGCGATGACTGGCCCAAGGTGCAATCGCTCATCGCCCGGGTGAAGTCCTCGCGCTATGGCGGCGACTGTTATGCCTATGGCCTGCTGGCGGCGGGGTTCATCGATCTGGTGACCGAAGCGCAGCTCAAAATCTACGATTTCATGGCGCTGATCCCGGTCATCGAGGGCGCCGGCGGTATGATCACCGATTGGAACGGCCGGCCGCTGACCCGGGAATCGGACGGGCATGTCCTGGCGGCGGCCAACGCCGCCTGCCACGCGGCCGCGCTGGCGCATCTGCGCGATTCCTGAGGCGTCGCCGGACCGGCCGGTCGGCAGAAGCCTTACAAGAATCTAATTTGACATCGGGGGCCGATAGGCGAGGATGCAGGGCCTGAGCGCCGCGCCGGCTCCTCGCGCGCCCAGCCGATGAATGAAAGCCAGGAGAAGCCGTTGACGAGACTTATTTTCGTTGCCGTCGCGCTGCTGCTGTCCGGCGTTTTTTCCGCATCCCAGGCGCAGCCGAAGATCTATCGCGGTCATGGCATCGCAATGCATGGTGATCTGAAATATCCCGCGAATTTCAAGCATTTCGACTATGTGAACCCGAACGCGCCGAAGGGCGGCGAGGTACGGCTCGCCGCGATCGGCGGCTTCGACAGCTTCAATCCCTACATCATCAAGGGACGCGAGGCCGCCGGCATCGGGCAGATCTACGATACCTTGATGGTGCCGTCCGCCGACGAGCCCTTCTCGATGTATTGCCTTCTCTGCGAGACGGTCGAGGTGCCCGAGGATCGAAGCTGGGTCATTTTCCATCTGAATCCGAAGGCGCATTGGTGGGACGGTAAGCCGATCACCGTCGACGACGTCATCTGGACTTTCCACGAATTGTTCGAGCACGGCGCGCCGCTCTACCGGTTCTATTACGGCAGTGTCGCCAAAGTGGAGAAGTCCGGTCCGCGGGCGGTCAAGTTCATCTTCAAGCCAGGATCGAACCGCGAGCTGCCGTTGATCCTGGGCGAGCTGCCGGTGCTGCCGAAGCATTATTGGGCGACGCGGAAGTTCACGGAGACGACGCTGGAGCCGCCGCTCGGCAGCGGCCCCTATCGCGTCAAATCCTTCGAAGCCAACCGCACGGTCGTCTACGAGCGCGTCAAGAATTACTGGGGGGCGAACCAGCCGGTGGAAGTCGGCAAGAACAATTTCGACACCATCCGCTACGACTATTATCGGGACGGCACCGTGGCCCTCGAGGCCTTCAAGGCGGGGAATTACGATTTCCGGCTCGAGAACACCTCCAAGGACTGGGCGACGGCCTATGACACGCCGGCCGTCCGCAGTGGCCAAATCGTCAAGAAGGCGATCAAGAACAGCCGGCCGACCGGTATGCAGGGCTTCGTCTACAATCTTCGCCGGCCGCTCTTTCAGGACCCGCGGGTCCGGCGCGCGCTGAATTACGCGTTCGACTTCGAGTGGTCGAACAAGACGCTCTTCTACGGGCAGTACAAGCGCACGAAAAGCTTCTTCGAAAATTCGGATCTGGCGTCGTCGGGTCTGCCGAAAGGCGATGAGCTGGCGCTGCTGGACAAGTACCGCGACAAGCTGCCAAAGGAGGTTTTCGATACCGTCTACACCAATCCCAAGACGGACGGCTCGGGCAATATCCGGCCGAACCTACGCATCGCCTTCAAGTTGTTGCGCGAGGCGGGGTGGAGCGTCGACGAGAAGACCCACAAGCTGACGAACCAGAAGACCGGCCAGGTGTTCTCCTTCGAAATGCTGCTCGTCCAGCCGGCTTTCGAGCGGGTCGTCTTGCCGTTCAAGCAAAATCTTGCGCGCCTCGGCATCGACATGCAGGTCCGGACGGTGGATAGCGCGCAATATCAGAAGCGCGTCCAGGATTTCGACTTCGACATGATCGTTTCAGGATGGGGCGAATCGGAATCGCCCGGCAACGAGCAGCGCGACTTCTGGGGCAGCGCCGCGGCCGACAGGCCCGGCAGCCGCAATGTCGCCGGCGTCAAGGACCCGGTCGTCGACGCGTTGATCGAAAACCTGATCGCATCACCCGACCGCAAGAGCTTGGTAACGGCGACTCATGCCCTCGATCGTGTCCTCCTGTGGAAATTCCTGGTCATTCCGAACTGGTATATCGCGTCGGATCGCGTCGCTTATTGGAATATCTTCGGACAGCCCAAGGTCGTTCCGACCCGCGGCGTGCAGTTCGGCGCTTGGTGGGTCGACCCGAAGAAGGCGGCGGCGCTGCAGCAGCGCCGGCGTGCGTTGGACGATAAATAGGACGGCCGGGGCGGCCCGCGCATGCTTGCCTACATCATACGGCGCCTGCTGCTGATCATACCGACGCTGTTCGGCATCATGGTGGTGAATTTCGTCGTGATCCAAGTGGCGCCGGGCGGCCCAGTGGAGCAGGTCCTGGCGAAGCTTCAGGGGACGGCAGTCGAGGCGACGGCGCGCGTGACGGGCAGCTCGAACGCCGAGGTTGGCGGGCAGTCCCGCCCGGGGCAAGGCGACACTGCGCTGACGAACCGGTATCGCGGCGCGCAAGGGCTCGACCCGCAATTCATCAAGCAGCTGGAAAAGCAGTTCGGCTTCGACAAGCCGGCCTATGTGCGCTTTTTCATCATGATGCGCAACTACGCCACCTTCAATTTCGGCAAGAGCTTCTTCCGCGACAAGAGTGTCATCGGCCTGATTCTCGAGAAGATGCCTGTCTCGATCTCGATCGGTCTCTGGAGCACGCTTCTTATTTACTTCATCTCGATCCCGCTCGGTGTCGCCAAGGCGGTGCGGGACGGCTCGCGTTTCGACGTCTGGACGAGCGGTGCGGTAATCGTCGGCAACGCGATCCCAGGCTTCCTATTTGCCATCCTTCTGATCGTTGTGTTCGCGGGCGGTCGTTATCTCGACTGGTTCCCGTTGCGCGGCCTCGTTTCGGACAATTGGAGCGAGCTGTCCTGGCCGATGAGGATCGTCGACTATTTCTGGCACATGGCTTTGCCGATTACCGCCATCGTGATCGGAGGGTTCGCCAGCCTCACGATGCTGACGAAGAATTCCTTCCTCGATCAGATCAACCAGCAATATGTCGTGACCGCCCGCGCCAAGGGCCTGGCCGAGAGGGCGGTGCTGTACGGTCACGTCTTCCGCAACGCCATGCTGATCGTCATCGCGGGCTTTCCCGGCGCCTTCGTCGGCTTGCTGTTCACCAGCTCACTCCTGATCGAGGTCATTTTCTCGCTGGACGGGCTCGGCCTGCTCGGCTTCGAGGCGGCGATCGACCGCGACTATCCCGTCATGTTCGGCACGCTCTACATGTTCACGCTGCTCGGGCTGATCATGCAGCTCGTTAGCGACATCACCTACATGCTGGTCGATCCGCGGATCGATTTCGAGAGTCGCGGGGTGTAGGCATGTCGGTGACGAAACCGCATGAGGATCGTCTGTTCGGCATCCGCATCTCGCCGATCAACCGGCGGCGGATCGACAACTTCAAGGCCAACCGCCGTGGCTACTGGTCGGCCTGGATCTTCATGACGCTATTCGTTTTGTCGCTGTTTGCCGAGTTCGTCGCCAACGACCGGCCGCTGATCGTGCGATACGACGGGCATCTCTACTTTCCGGTCGTGCATTTCTATTCGGAGCGGACTTTCGGCGGCGACTTCCAGACCGAGGCCGACTACCGCGATCCCTACATACGCGATCTGATCAACAAGAAGGGCTGGATTCTCTGGCCGCCCGTGCCGTATGGCCCGAATACCCATATCGCCAAGCTGCCGACCCCGGCGCCGTCGCCGCCGACCGCGCAGAACTGGCTCGGCACCGACGACCAGGCCCGCGATGTCGTCGCGCGCATTATCTACGGCTTCCGCATATCGGTCTTGTTCGGCCTCACGTTGACGGTGCTGAGCTCGGTGATCGGCGTCATGGCCGGCGCGGTTCAGGGCTATTTCGGCGGGCTCGTCGACCTGTTCGGCCAGCGCGCGATCGAGATCTGGGGCGGTCTGCCGGTGCTCTATTTGCTGATCATCCTGGCCAGCGTCGTGCAGCCGAATTTCTGGTGGCTGCTCGGCCTGATGCTGCTGTTCAGCTGGACGGCCCTGGTCGGCGTGGTGCGGGCGGAATTCCTGCGCGCGCGTAATTTCGAATACGTCAAAGCGGCGCGCGCGCTCGGTGTCTCCAACGGCGTCATCATGTTCCGGCACCTGCTGCCGAACGCCATGGTCGCGACCTTGACGTTTCTGCCCTTCATTACCTCGGGTTCCGTAGTAACCTTGACGTCGCTCGACTTCCTGGGCTTTGGGCTCCCGCCGGGGTCGCCTTCGCTCGGCGAGCTGTTGAAGCAAGGCAAGGAGAATCTGCAGGCGCCATGGCTCGGGATTACCGGTTTCGTCGTCATCGCGTTGATGCTGTCGCTGCTCGTCTTTATCGGAGAGGCGATGCGCGACGCCTTCGATCCGCGGAAAGTGCACAGGTGAGAAGATGAGTGAACCGCTGCTGACGGTGCATGACCTCCACGTTCATTTCAACATGCCCGGCGGGCGTGTCGAGGCGGTGCGTGGGATATCCTTCGCGATCGGCAAGGGCGAGACCCTGGCGCTGGTGGGCGAATCGGGCTCCGGCAAGTCGGTGACCGCGCTGTCGGTGCTGCAGCTCTTACCTTATCCGATGGCGGACCACCCGTCCGGGTCGATCCGTTTCAAGGATCATGAGCTCGTCGACGCCAGCGAGCGGACCTTGCGCGAGGTGCGCGGCAACCAGATCTCGATGATCTTCCAGGAGCCGATGACCTCGCTCAACCCGCTCCATACCGTGGAAAAGCAGATCCGCGAGGTCCTGATCCTGCATAAGGGCCTGTCGCCCGCGGCGGCGCGGGCGCGCGTGCTCGAGCTGCTGCAGCTCGTCGGTATTTCCAATGCCGAGCAGCGGCTGACCGCCTATCCGCATGAGCTTTCCGGCGGCCAGCGCCAGCGCGTGATGATCGCCATGGCGCTTGCCAATGAGCCGGATCTGCTGATTGCCGACGAGCCGACGACCGCGCTCGACGTCACGATCCAGGCGCAGATCCTCAAGCTGCTGAAGGAGCTGCAGGAACGTTTCGGCATGGCGATGCTGTTCATCACCCACGACCTCGGTATCGTCGGCAAGGTCTCGGACCGCGTCTGCGTCATGCAGAATGGCGAGATCGTCGAGACCGGCCCGACCCAGCAAATCTTCGACGCGCCGCAACATCCGTATACAAAGCGCCTTCTCGAGGCCGAGCCCAAGGGCGAAAAGACGCCGGCCGCGATGGACGCCCCGGTGGTGATGGCCGCAAGCAACGTGAAGGTCTGGTTTCCGATCAAGAAGGGCGTGCTTCGCCGCACGGTCGACTATGTGCGCGCGGTCGACGGCATCTCGCTCACTGTCCACGAAGGCCAGACGGTGGGCGTCGTCGGGGAGTCGGGCTCCGGCAAGACGACGCTCGGCATGGCGCTGATCCGGCTGCAGAGCAGCGACGGCGAGATCATCTTCGAGGGCCAGAACATCCAGGGCCTGTCGGCCAAGACGCTCCGGCCGCTCCGGCGCGAAATGCAGGTCGTGTTCCAGGACCCATACGGCAGCCTGAGTCCGCGCATGTCGGTGGGCCAAATCATCGAGGAGGGCCTCAAGGTGCACGGGATCGGCGGCGAGGAGGCGGAGCGCGACCGCCTCGTCGTTCAGGCGCTCGAAGAGGTCGACCTCGACCCGGATACGCGGCATCGCTATCCGCATGAGTTTTCCGGCGGGCAGCGGCAGCGCGTCGCGATCGCCCGCGCAATGGTTCTCAAGCCGCGCTTCGTCGTGCTGGACGAGCCGACCTCGGCGCTCGACCGTTCGGTGCAGGCCCAGATCGTCGACTTGCTGCGCGAGCTGCAGCGCCGCCACAAGCTGGCCTACATGTTCATCAGCCACGATCTGCGCGTCGTCCGCTCGCTCTCGGACTACGTCATCGTCATGCGCAACGGCGTCGTGGTCGAGCAGGGCACGACCGATCAGATCTTCCGCCAGCCGCGGGAGGCCTACACCAGGGCGCTGATGGCGGCGGCCTTCGAGCTGGAGACCGCGGACGACGCGATCGCCGCCGGCACGATCCGGATGTGAGGGGGGAACAGCGCAATGGCCCTTGCCTTCTATTCCGCAAGTGACAGTTTCGAGTCCTGGCGCGAGGCGCTGACCGGTGCGATTCCGGACCTCGACGTGCGCAGCTGGGACCAGGTGGGCGATCCGGCTGAGATCGACTTCGCGCTGGTCTGGCTGCCACCGCAGGGAGCGTTGCGGCGCTTTCCCAATCTCAAGGCGATCCTCAGTCTCGGCGCGGGCGTGGACACCCTGCTCAAGGACCCGGATCTGCCGAAAGGCGTTCCGATCGTCCGCATGGTCGACGAAGACCTTGCTAAATGCATGGCGGAATACGTGCTGCTGCATGTTCTGCGGTATCACCGGGATCAGCCGGCGCTGGACGCGCAGCAAGCGCAGAAGGAATGGCGCGTCATCGCATCGCCCGCAGCCGGCCACCGGCGGGTCGGCGTGATGGGGCTCGGGGCGATGGGCAGCGAAGCGGCGCGGCATCTGCTTGCCACCGGCTTCAACGTGGCAGGCTGGACCCGCAGTCCGCGGTTCATCACGGGCGTCAAAGGCTACCACGGCGCGGAGGGGCTCGGCCCCTTTCTCGCGCGGACGGAAATTCTCGTCTGCCTGCTGCCGCTGACCCCGGGGACAAAGGGTATCCTGAACAGCGACCTGTTCGCCCAACTGCCGCGCGGCGCGTGCCTGATCAACGCGGGGCGTGGCGGCCATCAGGTGGAGGCCGATATCCTTGCGGCGCTCGAGACGGGCCAGCTCGGCGGCGTCACGCTGGATGTCTTCCAGACCGAGCCGCTGCCTGCCAACAGCCCGTTCTGGACGCATCCCAAGGTCACGGTGACGCCGCATAACGCCAGCGTCACCAACCCGGCCTCGGCGGTGCGCCATGTCGTCGATTCGATCAAGCGGGTGCGGACCGGCAAGCCGCTGCGCCATGTCGTCGACCCGACCGTGGGTTATTAATGGCGGCCGCCGCGGAGCGGCGCCGTGCCTGGGGCGTCTTCGCCGCGCTCGCCGCCGGCTATAGCGCGAGCCAGTTCTACCGGGCCTCGCCCACCGTCATCGCGCCGGACCTGATGCGGGACCTTGCGCTCAGCGCACAGGCGATCGGTGGCGTCGCCGGCCTGTTCTTCCTGGCGGTCGGGTTGTTCCAGCTTCCGTCCGGGGTGTTGCTCGACCGCTTCGGCCCGCGCAAGACGATGGCTTGTCTCCTGACCGTGGCGGTCGCGGGCGCGATCGTCTTCGCAGCGGGCGGGTCCGCGGCGACACTGGGCGCCGGGCGCGCCTTGATGGGGATCGGTTGCGCGGCCGCGCTGATGGGCGCGATGGTGGTGGTCGGCCGTTGGTTCCCGCCGGAGAAGTTCGCCACCATGAGCGGCCTGATGATGGGCATCGGTGGTATTGGCGTGCTGATGGCGGCGAGCCCGCTCGCCTACGCTACCGGCGCGATCGGCTGGCGCAGCGCCTTCCTGGCGGCGGCGGGCGTGACGGCGGTGCTGGCCTTGATCCTCTACGCGGTTGTGCGTGACGCGCCGGACAGCGACGGCGCGGCGCCCGAGGCGCTGCGGGAGACGCCGGGCCAGGTGCTGCAGGGCATCCTGACGGTCATGCGCGACCGGCGGCTCTGGCGCATCATCGCGATGCAGATCTCGATCTATCCGAGCGTCATGACGGTCGCCGGGTTATGGGCTGGGCCTTATCTCGCCGACGTGCACGGCCTGGACACGGAGGCGCGCGGCAAGGCGCTCAATGTCTTGTTCGGGGCGCTGGTGATCGCGCCGATACTGTTCGGGCCGCTCGACCGAATTTTTAACACGCGCAAGCGCGTGGTCATGGCGTCCGCGTTGACCTTGTCGGGGACGCTGCTGACACTCGCCTTTTGGCCCAAGCCCGGCTTATGGCAGGCGCTGGCCCTGCTCTTCGTCCTCTGTATCGCCAGCCCGGGCTCGCTCGTGTTGCACGCGCATGCGCGCGCCACCTTGCCCGAGCGGCTGGTCGGCCGCGGCATGACCTTGCAGAACATGGCCGCGATGGGCGGAATATTCCTGCTGCAAACGGCGACCGGCCTGATCATCGGTAGCTTCGCGCGGGTCGGCGGCGCGGCGCCCGAGATCGCCTACCGCGCCGCCTTCGGCTTCCTCGGGGTGATGCTGCTGCTGTCGCTCACGATCTATGCCGGTGCCAAGGATATCCGGCCGCGCGACGTCGCCCGCCGCGCCGTCGGATCGTCCTAGGCCTGCACGCGATATTTCCGGACGAAATCCTCGTCGATGGTGACGCCGAGGCCCGGCCGGTCCGGGATCTCGATCATGCCGTCGACCGCCTTGAATTCCTCCTGGGCGAGGCCGTGGAGCAGCGGGTTCGCGCCGCAGGAATATTCCAGGATGAACGCCGTCGATGCGGCGGCCGAGACGTGCAGCCCCGCGGCGAAGGTCGTCGCGCCCCCCCAGATATGCGCGGCGAAACGCAGCTGCCACGCGGCGCACAGCGCCTCGATGCGCATCGACTCCGTAATGCCGCCGGCGATCGAGATGTCCGGCTGCAGGATGTCCGCGGCGCGATGCTCGATCAGATCACGGAAGTCGAAGCGGGTGAACTCGCTCTCGCCTGTCGAGATGGGAATATCCGTCGCTGCCCGTATCTCGGCCAGGCCGCGCTTGTCGTCGGCGGTCACCGGCTCCTCGAACCAGGCGATCCGGCAATCCCGCAGCTGGTCGCAGAAGCGCTTCGCCTCCGCAACGCCATAAGTGCCGTGCGCGTCGCACATGATGTCGATCTTATCGCCCAGTCCCTCGCGCGCGGCACGGACCCGGGCGACCGAGGTGGCGACGTCCCCGTCGGCCGAGCCGACCCGCATCTTGACCGCCTTGAAACCGCCGATATCGAGGAAGCGCTGCAGCTCGTCCGTGATCCGGTCGGCCGGGGCCCAGCCGCCCGAGGCGTAGGCCGGCATGCGGTCGCGCCGCTTGCCGCCCAGCAGCTGGTGGACCGGGACGCCGAGCGATTTGCCCAGGATGTCCCAGAGCGCGATGTCGATGCCGCTGATGCCGCAGATCGTGATGCCGCGCCGGCCGAGGATCGGGAAGACGTGGCCGCGATCGACGGCGAAATGCGCGCGGCTGCCGTTGTACATGATGTCCCAGAGCAAGCTGATCTGCCGCGGGTCCTTGCCGATGATCAGCGGGCCGAGTTCGTGCTCGATCAGCATTTTCAGTGCGATTCCGGCGCCGGCGCTGCCGGCTGCCGGGCGCGCCTCGCCATAGCCGACGATGCCGCATTCGGTCTCGACCCGCGCCAGGATCGAATCGAAGGAGCTGATGCGGCCGAAATCGGTGACATGCTGCTTGTCTTCCGGGATCGGCACGTGCAGCCAGTCGGCGGTTACGGACTTGATCTTCATGGGGTCCTCCTGTGGCGCGGGCGCAATCGAGCGCGCCCGTCATGATTGGGCGCCCAATTCCCGGGGGGCCGCCGATCAGTTGAGGAGGGAGGCCGCTTCGCGGATCGCTTCGGCGAACTCGGTCAGGAAGAGGGAGCCTTTGACCGTTCTCTGAATCAACACCGATCGACGATCCTTGTCATCCGTCTTTCGGCGCAGCAGGCCGTCGCTGCACAGGCGGTCGAGCGCGCGGGTGATCGCCGGCTTGGAAACTTTCAGCGTGGCTGCGAGGCCGCGAACGGTCTGCGGCCTCTCATCGAGATAGACCGTAAACAGCACCGCCATCTGTCGCGCGGACAGATCGGGGCCGGGTCGATGCAACATGCTGACCGTAACTTGGTGCCATAGTGCCAACGCTTGGCCAGCACTGAGATTTAACGGCATAGGTGTCCCGGAGGCTGTCCGTGTCGTGCCCTATGGAAGGAGCGCGCATACTAACCCAGGGAGAATCGAAGGACAAGGGCGTCAACCCTCGATGGTGGCGCGGCGGCGGCTCGGATACTGCGGCTAAGTGAAGCGCCGGGCGATGACTGCGTAAACGGCGCGGATCGCCATCGCTTCCGCGCCCTTCTGCCGCCCGCTGCGGGGCGTCTGATTCCAGGCATAGATGTCGAAATGTGCCCAGGGCACCGTGTCGCCGACGAATTCCTGCAGGAAGAGGGCGGCCGTGATGGCGCCGGCCTGGGGAATGCTGCCGGCGTTGTTGATGTCGGCCACCGGGCTGTCGAGCAGGCGGCGGTAGGGCTTCCAGAGCGGCATGCGCCACAGCGGGTCGTCCGTCGCCTCGCCGGCCTGGCAAAGATCGGCCGCGAGGCTGTCGTCGTTACAGAAGAGCGCCGGCAGGTCGGGGCCGAGCGCCACGCGCGCGGCGCCCGTCAAGGTGGCGAAGTCGAACAGCATTGCGGGTTTCTCGGACAGCGCCTCGGTGAGCGCGTCGGCCAGGACGAGGCGGCCTTCCGCGTCGGTGTTGCCGATCTCGACGGTCTTACCGGCGCGCGACTTGAGGATGTCGAGCGGCCGGAAGGCGTCGCCCGACACGCTGTTCTCGACGGCCGGCACCAGGACGCGCAGGCGCACGGGCAGCGCCGCCATCATGATCATCCGCGCCAGCCCCAGCGCGTGTGCGGCACCGCCCATGTCCTTTTTCATCATCAGCATCGACGAAGCGGGCTTGAGGTCGAGGCCGCCGGAATCGAAGCAGACGCCCTTGCCGACCAGCGTGACCTTCGGGTCGCGCGCCTTTCCCCAGGTGAGGTCGATGAGGCGCGGCGGCCGGTTGGAGGCGCGGCCGACCGCGTGAATCATGGGATAGTTTTCCCGTAGCAGGTCGTCGCCCACGGTAATCTTGCAGCGGCCCTTGAACTCGCGCGCCAGGCCTTGCGCCGCGGCGGCGAGTTCGCCCGGCCCCATGTCGGAGGCCGGCGTGTTTATCAGGTCGCGCACCATGTAGATGCTGCTCGCCATGCGCTCCGCGCCGCCCGCGTGCATCGCCTTGGTGAGGACGAGCTTCGCGCCGTTCGCGTCGGATTTCTTGTAGCGGTCGAAGCGATAGCTGCCGAGCGCCCAGCCGAGCGCGGCCCGGGCGGCCGCCTCATCCTTTACGTCCGTGCTCAGCGTGTAACGGCCGGGGGCGAGACGGTCCGCCGCCGCCGCCCAGGGCCAGATGTCGCCGTCGCCGTCGATGCCGACGAAGACGCCCTCGATCGCGCTGTCCGCCTTTCCGCCCGCCGGAACGAGCAGGACGGTGCCGGGCTCGGCCTTGAAGCCGCTGGCGGTGATCCAGGCGGCGGCGCGTTTCGACTGCTTCTTGAGCCAGGCGTTGAATTCGCCTTTGCGGACCGGGGTCAGCGTTACGGTATGGGCGTCCGGCTTCCCGGTATAGCAATCGAGCATGGCGGTGGATCCCTGTGTGAGAACGCGGCTTCCGGGACGCGGAACCCGCAGCCTTTTTTGGGGGCCGGTTCGTGGGCGGCGCAACTCGCCGTAAACAATACGCCGAGAGATCGCCCGAGCCTAGTCCTGCCAGCCATCCGCGAGGTCGCCGAAAGCCGCCGCCGGGTCCTTCGCGCGCATGATGAGGCCCATGACCGCCAACCCGCCGGCGCCGCTGGCGCGGACCGCGGCGGCGTTGTCCGGCGCGATCCCGCCCAGCGCCAGAACGGGCAGGTGGAGCACCGCGATCATGGACGCCAGCCGCTCCGTGCCGAGCGCCGGCCCGTAGCCGGGTTTGCTTTCGGTCAGAAAGACGGGGCTCAGCGTGACATAATCCGCGCCGAGCCGTTGTGCGGCCTCCGCTTCTTCCAGCGAATGGCAGGAGACGCCGATGAGCGCGGCCTTGCCGAGTGCGGCCCGTGCGCGCGCGACCGTTTCCGCGTTGGCGGCGCGTTGCGGCAGGTGGACGCCGCCGGCGCCGATTTCCGTGGCGGCCGTCACATCGGCGCTGATCGAGAGCAGGGCGTTGTGACGCTTGCAGAGCGTCGCCACATCCCGGCCCAGCTCGGCCAGGTCGCCGCTTGCCAGATCCGGTTCCCGCAAGAGCACCCATCGGCATCCGCCCTCGAGCGCGGCGCCGAGAACATCGGCCAGCGGCCGGGACGCCATCCGGCGATCGGTGATCACCAGGATCGGCGGCTCGGGCAGCATCAGGTGCCGATGACGCCTTTCTGCGGGCTGGAAGCCTGGGCATGCCGCTTGCGCGGAATGCGGCCGGCGCGATAGGCGTGGCGGCCGCCTTCGACCGCATGGCGCATCGCCGTCGCCATCCGCACCGGGTCATGCGCCCGCGACACCGCCGACGCGAGCAGCACGCCGTCGCAGCCGAGCTCCATTGCCAGCGCGGCGTCGGAGGCGGTGCCGATGCCCGCGTCGATTATCACCGGGATGGCGTTTTCGGCGCGGATGATCTCGATATTGTAGGGGTTGAGGATGCCCATGCCCGAGCCGATCGGCGAGCCGAGCGGCATCACCGCGGCGCAGCCGAGGTCCGCCAGCTTGCGGCAGGTGATCGGGTCGTCGGTGCAGTAGGGCAATACGATGAACCCGCGCCGCACCATCTCCGCCGCCGCGTTCAGCAGATGCTCGGCGTCCGGGTAGAGCGTCTCGCGGTCGCCGATCACCTCGAGCTTGATCCAGTTGGTTTCCAGCGCCTCGCGCGCCAGCTCGGCGGTCA
>CAZPFL010000129.1:12523-14828 GCA_964585785.1 uncultured Rhodospirillaceae bacterium | reverse complement strand
TCTTTTGATTTGATGGAAATAATAATTTTGGCGACCCCAACGGGATTCGAACCCGTGTTACCGGCGTGAAAGGCCGATGTCCTAGGCCTCTAGACGATGGGGTCGGCTGGGCCGTCGGGCGGCAGATGTAATGGGCGCGCCTGCCGAGGTCAAGCCGAATGGGGCCCTCGCCCGGCCGCTTGCGGCGGTTTGCAGCGGCTTGCCGGGGCCCGCCGGCGCCGCGGCCCCGGCGCGACCCTACCCCGCCCCCTACCTCGCCTGCCACGAGGCGTGGGCCCGGCGTGCCCCTTCTGCGCCGCCGCGCGGGGCTTTTCATCGCCGCGGATCGCGCCCAATATTCTCCCCAATAGTCTCCGTGGAGCACGCGAACCGCCGGGAAACCGGCCCGAAACAGGCTAGACCGATGCAGCGTCCCTTCCACCCGTCCCCGAAGCCCCGCGTCCGGACCGCCCTGCTTGCCGCGATCGGCGGGCTCGTCCTGTTCGGCGCCTTCGCGGCCGCCGGCAGCGCCGAGGCCGCCTGCCGCTGCCAATGCCTCAACGGCAAGTCGATCCCGGTGTGCTCCAGCGGCACCGATATCCCGCCGATCTGCAACAGCACGGCGTGCCCGCTCTCGCCGCCGCCCCGGCTGCCGGCGGACGCCAACCGGCCGGTGCCGAAGGTGATCCCGGGCTGCACGCTCAAGGAGGTCTACGACCCCAAGACCAAGCGGTATTCCTGGCAGAACCTCTGCCGGTAGCACGCCGGTCGCGCGGCCACGCGCGTTTCCGGCCGTCTCCCGTCCCGTCTCGCCGCCATGGGAGGGGGGCACGGCAATTCCTGCCCCCAGTGCGGGCCAACTCTGCCGCCCGGACGGGACGCCCTACCCCGCCAAGCCGCCCGACCGCCCACCTGCCGCCCGTATCCCCTTGGAATCCCACGCAGCCCGACCCGCGCCGCGGTTGGCATCGCCGTTGCACCTTATAAAGCCGCAAACAACCGCCGCCCAAAGAAGGCGCCCGGCGCCGGCGTAGCCTCCCCGCCGCCGCCGGGCGCTCCGCGGGCGGTCACCGGAAAAGTGCACGGAATGGCCTTCGTCAATCTCTTCGCTCCCACGATCTCGGCAATGCGCGCCGACGCCACCGCGTTCAAGGTCATCAGCGACAACATCGCCAACTCCGTGACGCCGGGCTACAAGGCGGCCGACACGCGTTTCGGCGAGCTGCTGACGCAGACCGCGAGCAGCACCACCGACTATTACGGCGGCACCTATCCGCAGATACAGAACTTCGTCGACAAGCAGGGCACGATCGCGCCGACGCAGCGCCCCTTCGACATCGCCATCAACGGCAAGGGCTTCCTGGTCAGCAATACCGCGCTCGACGGCTCCGGCGACTACCTGCTCGGCCGCGCCGGACAGCTCGTCGGCACGACGGTCCAGACCGGCGGCACCGAAGCGACCTACCTGACGGACTCCAGCGGCGCCTATGTCCTCGGCTGGCAGGCGGACGCGAACGGCAACTTCACCACCAGCAACTCGGTCTCCTCGCTGACGCCGATCCGCATCGACACCGCCTCGACCCAGTTCGACCCGGTGGCGACCACGGCCGCCATGTACAACGGGGTGCTGCCGGCCGGTGATGCCGCGGGCAGCGTGGTCACCGGCTCGCTCCCCGTCGTCGACGCGCAGGGCGTGGAACACACGCTGTCGCTGCAGTTCACCAAGTCGGCGACGCCCAATACCTGGGACATGGTCGCCTCGGTCAGCGACGGCACGGTGTCGTCGGGCTCGACCGCCACGCTCTCCTTCGATGCGACGGGCGCGCTCGTCTCGCCGACCTCGCAGTCGCTCGGCCTGACCTTCAGCGGCTCCGGCGGCTCGACCTCGGTCGCGCTCGACCTCAGCCCGACGCGCGAGCTCGGCGCTCCCTTCACCACGCTCGGCTACAGCCAGAACGGCATCACCGCGGGCCAGCTCGTGTCGCTTGCCTTCGACGACAAGGGCGTGCTTTCCGGCACCTTCAGCAACGGCCAAACGCGGGCGCTCTACAAGCTGCCGCTGGCAGCCGTGAACAGCCCCGATCAGCTCGCGCCGGTGGATGGCACGCATTTCGCCCTCACCCCGAAATCGGGCGACATCACGCTTTTCGACGCGTCGCAGAGCGAGGTCGGCAGCTTCGTGCCGAGCGCGCTCGAGCAATCGACCACCGACATCGGAACCGAGTTCTCCAAGCTCATCCTGACGCAGCAGAGCTACGCGTCGGCGACCCGCGCCTTCACCGTCGCCGACGACATGGCGCGCGTCGCCTACCAGCTGAAGTCCTAA
>CAZPFL010000129.1:0-12423 GCA_964585785.1 uncultured Rhodospirillaceae bacterium | reverse complement strand
GGCTTCCAGGCGGCGGGTTGAACCCGTTGCCTCCCTCCCTGCCGGCGAATCCCCCGATTCGCCGGCCTTTTTTTGTCGGTGAAGGCGTTGGGTCATGGTGCCGGCGCGCGCTGCAGATATGCCGTGCGTGCTTCGACAAGCTCAGGATGAGGCGGATTTCTTTGTGGCATCAAGAAAAGCCTCATGCTGAGCCTGTCGAAGCACGCATCCCGCTTGTCCAATGCGCCAACGGGCCCCTACGCGACCGGCGCGGCGTCGTCGATGATGAGCTGTGCTTCCTCGCGGCCCTGCCAGCGGTCGAGGCGGAGCTGGCCCGCGAGATGGAGCGGCAGCCCGCCGGAGGCGAGCAGCGCGTCCCCCAGCGCCTCGCCGACCGCGCGGAAGGCGATCGCCTTGAGCCGGCCCGGCCCCTCGCCGCCGACGAAGCAGCGGACATGGTTCTCGCCGACCACGTCGGCCTTGAGGATGCGGCAGGCGGGCAGCGCGAAGCGCGGCTTGGGGTTGCCCGCGCCGAAGGGCGCCAGCGCCTCCAGCGCGTCCAGCAGCCCGGTCGTCGCCGCTGCCGCCTGCAGCGCGCCATCGAGCTTGAGCGTCGGCACGAGCCCGCCCGGCCCGACCGCGTCGGCGATGCGCGCGGCGAGGAAATCCCGGAATTCCGCCTCGGCTTGCGCGGCTACGGTGAAGCCGGCCGCCATGCGGTGGCCGCCGCCGTTGATCAGGAGCCCGGCCTGGCGCGCCGCCAGCACCGCCGCGCCCAGATCGACGCCGCGCACCGAGCGCCCCGACCCCTTGCCGATGCCGTTCTCCATCGCCACCACGCAAGCCGGGCGGCTGTAGCGCTCGCGCAGGCGGCCGGCGACGATGCCGATGACGCCGGGATGCCAGCCCTCCGACGAGGCGTAGACCAGGCCGTCGGCGGCGCCCCGCTCTTCGACCTGGGCGATCGCCGCCTCGAGGCAGGCGGCCTCGATCTCGCGGCGCTCCTGGTTGTAGCGGTCGAGCTTCTCGGCCATGCCGCGCGCGGCCGCGGGATCCTCGGTCGACAGCAAGGTCGCGCCGAGCCAGGACTCGCCGACCCGGCCGCCGGCGTTGACCCGGGGGCCCAGGATGAAGCCGGCGTGATAGGCGTCCGGCGGCTCGGTCACGCCGGCGACCTCCGCCAGCGCCGTCAGGCCGCAATTGCCGCGCCCGGCCATGACCTTCAGCCCCTGGGCGACGAGGACGCGGTTGACGCCGGTCAGCGGCACCACGTCACAGACGGTGCCGAGCGCGACGAGGTCGAGCCATTGCAGCAGGTCGGGCTCGGGCCGCGCCTTGTACCAGCCGGCCTCGCGCAGCGCGCGGTTGACGGCGACGACGAGTAGATAGGCGACGCCGACGGCGGCGAGCTGCCCCTGCCCGCTGTCGTCGTCGAGCCGGTTGGGATTGACCACGGCGCGCGCTTCGGGGAGCCGCGCTTCGGCCGCGTGATGGTCGACGACGATCACCTCGATGCCGGCCTTCGCCGCGGCTTCGAGCGGGTCATAGGCGGTGATGCCGCAATCGACCGTCACCGCGACGCGCACGCCCTGGCGCTGCAGCGCCTGCAGCCCCGGCAGGTTCGGGCCGTAGCCTTCGATGATGCGGTCGGGGATGTAGATCTCGACGGGCGCGCCGACGGCCGCGAAGAAGCGCTTCAGCAGCGCCGAGGAGGTCGCGCCGTCGACATCGTAGTCGCCGAACACGCCGATCGTCTCGCCGGCCCGCACGGCCTCGGCCAGCCGCGCCGCGGCGGCTTCCATGTCCTTGAGGCGGGACGGGTCGGGGAACTGGCGCCGCAGCGAGGGATGGAGGAAGTCTTCGACGCCGTCGAGGCCGATGCCGCGCGCCGAGATCAGGCGGCCGACGATCTCGGGCAAGGCGAAGCGCTGGGCCATGGCCAGGCCCGTCCGTTCATCCGCCTCGGCCAGCTCCCACCTGTTGCCGCGGACGGATCGCTCGACGCCGAGAAAGGCCGGCGGATTCTTAGCGCCTAGGTGGCCGCCCAGGGCTTCCTCTCGATGTTATGCGTCGCGGCGATCTTGCGCACCGTGCCGGTACGCGAGCGCATCACCATTGAATGGGTCTCGATGCCGCCCGCGAAATAGCGGACACCGCGCAGCATGGTGCCATCGGTGACCCCGGTCGCCGCGAACATGACATTGCCCTTCGCCAGATCGAGCAGGTCGTATTTGCGATTGAAATCGGTGATGCCGTAGTTCTTGGCGCGCTTCTTCTCGTCGTCGTTGCGGAAGATCAGCCGGCCCTGGAAGAAGCCGCCGATGCAGCGCAGCGCGGCCGCCGCCAGCACGCCTTCCGGCGCGCCGCCGCTGCCGAGATAGATGTCGATACCGCTGTTCGGCTGCGCCGTGGCGATCACGCCCGACACGTCACCGTCGGAGATGAGCTGGATGCGCGCGCCCGCCTCGCGCACCGCCTTGATCAGGTCGGCGTGGCGCGGCCGGTCGAGGATGCAGGCGACCATGTCGTTGATGGACTTGCCCTTCGCCTTGGCCAGCGAGGCGAGGTTCTCGGCCGGCGCGCGGTCGATGTCGACGACGCCCGCGGGCAGCCCGCCGCCGATGCCGATCTTGTCCATGTAGACGTCGGGCGCGTTGAGGAAGCCGCCCTCCTCCGCCATGGCGATGACCGCCATCGCGTTGTTGCCGCCCTTGGCGGTGATCGTCGTGCCTTCCAGCGGATCGAGCGCGATATCGAGCTTCGGCCCGGCGCCTTCGCCGACCCTCTCGCCGATATAGAGCATCGGCGCCTCGTCGCGCTCGCCCTCGCCGATCACGACGGTGCCGTCGATCTCGAGCCCGTTCAGCGCCTCGCGCATCGCATCGACCGCGGCCTGGTCGGCGGCTTTCTCGTTGCCGCGCCCCATCCAGCGGGATGCCGCAATGGCCGCCGCTTCCGTCACCCGGACGGCTTCCAGCGCCAGATTCCGTTCCATAATCGCGGGTTTCGCCATGTTCGCTCCCTAACTCGCTCTTTTCTCAGTAACCCTTACATACGCTCGAACGCGTCTTTTGTGCCTATTGCCGGGCCGCCTCGAATTGCTCGATGCGGATCATGTGCGGCGTCTCGGCGATCGACGGCAGCTCGCCGATCGCCGCCAGCGCGCCAACCATCGCCGATTCCCGCGTCTCATGTGTGGTGAGCACGACCGGAACGGCTTCGGTCGCCGACCGCGACCGCTGGATGACCGACTCCATGGATATCTCGTGATCGCGCAGAATTGCCGCCACATCCGCGAAGACGCCGGGCTTATCGTACACCATCAATCGCACATAATAAGGGCCAATGTGATGCTCCATTGGTATGATGGGCAGGCGCGCCAGTCGTGCCACCGGTACGCCATAGACGGGCGTCTGGCGGCCATGGGCGATGTCGATCAGGTCGCCGACCACGGCGGACGCGGTCGGCCCGGCCCCGGCCCCGCGGCCTTCCAGCATGGTGGTGCCGGCGAAGTCGCTTTCGCATTCCACGGCGTTCAGCACCCCCTCCACCGAGGCGATCGGCGCGTTCATCGGCACCATCGCGGGGTGGACGCGGAGCTGAAGGCCGCCATTCGACGCCTGGGCCGTGCCCAGCAGCTTGATCCGGTAGCCGAGCTCGTTGGCGAAGGCAATGTCGTCGGCGGAGATCCGCCGGATGCCATCGACGAAGGCATCGCCGAAATCGATCCGCGTGCCGAAGGCGAGGCTGGCGAGGATCGCCAGCTTATGCGCGGTGTCGATGCCGTCGATGTCGAAGCTGGGGTCGGCCTCGGCGTAGCCGAGCCGCTGCGCCTCGGCGAGCACGTCGGCGAAGTCGCGCCGGGTCTCGCGCATCGTCGTCAGGATGTAGTTGCAGGTGCCGTTGAGGATGCCGTGGAGCCGGCTGATACGGTTGGCGGCCAGCCCCTCGCGGATGGCGCGGATCACCGGCACCGCGCCGGCGACCGCCGCCTCGTAAGCCAAGGTCAGCCCGGCCTCTTCCGCCGCGGCGGCCAGCTCACGGCCGTGCAGCGCGATCATCGCCTTGTTCGCCGTGACCACGTGGCGGCCGGCGCGGATGGCGGCCTCGGTCAGCGCCTTCGCCGGCCCGTCGCTGCCGCCGATCAGCTCGACCACGACGTCGGCGTCCGCCATCGCGGCCATCTCGACCGCATCGTCGAACCAGCGATAGGGCTTGAGGTCGACGCCGCGGTCGCGGTTGCGGTCGCGCGCGGAGACCGCGGTGACATGGAGCGGCCGGCCGCAGCGCTGCGACAGCAGCTCCGCCTGCGCCGACAGCAGCGTCAGCGTGCCCGTGCCGACCGTTCCCATCCCGGCGAGCGCGATCTTGAGCGGCGGTTTCATTCGCCGACGGCCTTGCGCGCCGCTTCGCCGTGATAGTTGCCGGTGCGGCCAAGGAACGCCTTGATATTGCGGACCGCCTGGCGGATGCGCTGGGGGTTCTCCACCAGCGCGAGACGGCAATGGCTGTCGCCATGCTCGCCGAAGCCGATGCCGGGCGACACCGCGACGTCGGCCTCATCGAGCAGCAGCTTGGAGAAGCCCAGCGAGCCGAGATGGGCGAAGGCCGGCGGCACAGGCGCCCAGGCGAACATCGTCGCGGCCGGGCTCGGCACCTGCCAGCCGGCGCTCGCCAGGCCCTCGATCAGCACGTTGCGCCGGTTCTTGTAGACGGCGCGGATCTCCTCGACGCAGCTCTGCGGGCCGTTAAGCGCCGCCGTGGCGGCGACCTGGACCGGCGTGAAGGCGCCGTAGTCGAGGTAGGACTTCACCCGCGCCAGCGCCTCGATCAGCCGCGCGTTGCCGGCGGCGAAGCCGATGCGCCAGCCCGGCATCGAGTAGGACTTGCTCAGCGAGGTGAACTCGACGGCGATGTCCTTCGCGCCCGGGACCTGCAGGATCGACGGCGGCGGAACGTCACCGAAATAGATCTCGGCATAGGCGAGGTCGGACAGGATCCAGATCTCGTGATGGCGGCAGAAATCGACGACCTGCTCGTAGAAATCCAGCCCGACCATCTCCGCCGTCGGGTTGGACGGGAAATTGAGCACGACGGCGAGCGGCTTCGGAATCGAATGCGCGACCGCACGGTCGAGCGCCTGCATGAACTCGCGCTGCGCCTCGGGCGTCGCCGCGTAGGCGGGCAAATGCCGCACCGCGCCGCCGGCGATGATGAAGCCGAAGGCGTGGATCGGGTAGCTCGGGTTCGGCGCCAGCACGATGTCGCCCGGGCTCGTGATCGCCTGCGCCAGGTTGGCGAGGCCTTCCTTCGAGCCCAGCGTGGCGATGACCTCCGTCGCCGGGTCGAGGGTGACGTTGAAGCGGCGCTCGTAATAGCCGGCCAGCGCGCGGCGCAGACCCGGAATGCCGCGGCTGTTGGAATAGCGGTGCGTGCGCGGGTTCTGCACGGACTCGACCAGCTTGTCGACGATATGCTGCGGCGTCGGCAGGTCGGGATTGCCCATGCCGAAGTCGATGATATCCCTGCCGGCCGCTCGCGCCGCCGCCTTCATCGCGTTGACCTCGGTGAACACGTAAGGCGGCAGCCGCTTGATCCGGTAAAAGGTCTCGCTCATGTCACAACCTTGATGCCCTCGTTTCCGTCCGTCGCCGGCCCGCCCGGCGCTGGGACGCCCCGAACGCCCCTCGGGTTCTTCATGCCGTAGAATGGTATAGCGCCGCCCGCTCAAAGAGCGGTTAACCGGCGGCGTAAGACTTGCGCTTATGTAGCGATCCCGTGCCCTGCTGTCGATAGAGACCCGCCCCGGCCGTCGCCGGATCACGCGGATGGCGGCAAGGCCGCCCCGGCCGGCTCGCTACAGCTTCTCGTAGTAATCCAGGAAGATTTCGGCCCTCCGGTTGCCGGCCGCGCCGGTCGCCGAGGATTCGGCATAGATCGGGTTGCGCGCGCCTTCCGCCATGACCTGCATCTTGGTGCCGGGCACGCCGTTGCGCGCCAGCTCGGTCGCAACCGAATTGGCCCGATCAAGCGATACCTTGTAGTTCGCCAAGTCCGCCCGCTCCGGATCGCGCTTGGGCTTGCCCATGCTGGCATGGCCGATGATCCGCAGCGTGCCGCCGGTCTTCCGCGCGAGCTCCGCAACCTCGTCTATCAGCTTCCGGTCGTGATCCGACAGGCGCGTGGAACCGTCGTTGAAATAGATCGTCGCCACCTGCACGGTCTTGAGCACGGATTGCAGCGGTTGCGAGGCCGGACTCGCCGGCGCCGGTTGGGAAAGCGACGCCTGCTGCTGCGGCCGCGGGGCCGGCACCGGGCGGGTCGGCGCGGCAACCGGGGCGACCGGCGCCGCCGACGCGGCGGCGAGCGGCGCCCGTGCGCGCGTGGTCGGAAGCGGGGCGACGCGCGGCACCGACGGCGGCGTTATCGCCGCGGTCCGGACCGGCGGGGACGCGGCCGGAAGCGGCGCCGCTGGCGCGGACGCCACCGGCGTGGTCGGCGCCGGCGTGGGCTGTGTCTCGCCGGCGACACGGTCGTCGGAGCGGGCGCGGTCGGTCGGCTGCGGCGCCGACGGCAACGTCGTCTCGGCCCGCAGCGTCTGATCCGTGTAATGCGCGTTGGCCTCATCGGCGGCCAGCCCGTCACGCAGCTCCTGGCGCTCCTTGGCCGCCCGCTTGGTCATCTCCGCTTTCGGGCGGTCGGGTACGGAGGAAAGCTTGGGATAGCGGCCCTCGTCCGCGGTCGCCATCTGCTCGGTCAACGCATCGTGCGGCGCCGATTTCATGCCGGTTTTTGTCGCGGTGGCCGCGACGCTCCGCCCCTGCTTGGCACGCTGGTCGGTCTCGCTGTCCTGCTGCTGGGCGTCGCCGCTGTCCTTGCTGCCGAACCAGTTGAAGGGATTCATCGCGTCGGCGACCTTGCTGGCGCCGTCCGCGGTCGCTTCGCCCATGTCGGCCATGGTGCTACAGGCGCCGAGCGCCAACCCGGCCCCGAGAATCAGGGCCAAACCCGCCCTTCGGCGGATTCCATTGGACTTGCCGCTGTCGATCACCGATATACCTCCCGCTGTTAGGCCCATTTTTAAGGCCCCCGTGCGTTCCGGACCACCCTTTTCGTCATGACGCACAGCGCCAACTATTAAGCTCATAAGCTCAGGGAAATGCTGCAGCGCAGCATTGCGGCCTAACCGCTGGTAACCTATCGTTACCGAAATCCTGATAGTAGCTTGGGCCGCCATGTATTTGTTTTGCGGTGCAAAAGTATAGGGAATGTAATATGTCCGATCAATCGGATATCGAGCCCAAGATCCCGGATCCGATCGAGTATTCGCGGAATATGGTGCGAATCGCGGAGCAGAGTCGTCAACTGGTGAGCGACTTTCTGTCGCGTCATCCGGTTGCCGCGCTGCCCGAGAATGACGGCCCGGTCGACCCGCTAAACATCGGCGCGGCGTTCTTCGAGATGACGCGCCGGATGATGGAGGACCCGACCAAGCTGGTCCAGGCCCAGCTCGCCCTCTGGCAGGACTACATGACGCTGTGGCAGCACGCCACGCAGCAGTTTCTGGGCGCCGCCCAGGCGCCGCTGATCGAGCCGAAAAAGGACGACTGGCGCTTCCGCGACGCCGCCTGGACGGAAAACAGCCTGTTTGATTTCATCAAGCAGTCCTATCTGCTGAGCGCGCGCTGGATCCAGAACACGGTGCGCGACGTGGAGGGGCTGGACGACAAGACCGCGAAGAAGGTCGATTTCTATACCCGCCAGTTCGTTGACGCGCTGGCCCCCACCAACTTCGTCATGACCAACCCCGAGGTGCTGCGCGAGACGGTCGAGTCGCAGGGCGAGAACCTGCTCAAGGGCCTGCAGAACCTGCTGAACGATCTGGAGGCGGGCGAAGGCAAGCTGAAGATCAAGATGGTCGACTCCGACGCCTTCGAGGTCGGCAAGAACATCGCGGTGACGCCGGGCAAGGTGGTCTACCAGAACGACCTGCTGCAACTGCTGCAATTCACGCCGACCACCAAGCAGGTCTACAAGACGCCGCTGCTGATCATCCCGCCCTGGATCAACAAGTACTACATCCTCGACCTGCGCGAGCGGAACTCCTTCATCAAATGGGCGGTCGACCAGGGCATCACGGTGTTCTGCGTCTCCTGGGTCAACCCGGACGCCAAGCTCGCGGACAAGTCCTTCGAGGACTACATGAACGAGGGGCCGCTCGACGCGCTGGCCGCGATCCAGAAGGCGACGGGCGAGTCCGAGATCAATGTCATCGGCTACTGCCTCGGCGGCACGCTGCTGGCTTCGACGCTGGCGCATATGGCCGCGCGCAAGAAGAACCCGCAGAAGGTCAAGTCGGCGACCTTCTTCGCCAGCATGGTCGACTTCACGGAGGCGGGCGAGCTGTCGGTCTTCATCGACGAAGAACAGCTCGCCATGCTGGAAGAGCGCATGAACAAGCGCGGCTATCTCGAGGGCAGCGAGATGGCGACGACCTTCAACATGCTGCGCGCGAACGACCTGATCTGGTCCTTCGTGATCAACAACTATCTCAAGGGCAAGGACCCCTTCCCGTTCGACCTGCTCTACTGGAACTCGGATTCGACGCGCATGCCGGCGGCGATGCACAGCTTTTACCTGCGCAAGATGTATCACGAGAACAAGCTGGTCGAACCGGGCGGGCTCACGCTGGGCGGCACCAAGATCGACCTCCGCAAGATCAAGACGCCGACCTTTATCCTCTCGACCCGCGAGGACCATATCGCGCCCTGGAAATCGACCTACGCGGCGACCCAGCTCTACCAGGGACCGGTCACCTTCTGCCTCGCCGCCTCGGGCCACATCGCCGGCGTCGTCAACCCGCCGGCCAGCAACAAATACGGCTTCTGGACCAATCCCGACCTGCCGGAAGACCCGTGCGACTGGCTCGCCGGCGCGACCGAGCATCCGGGCTCCTGGTGGCCGAGCTGGGCCGAGTGGCTCGAGCAATTCGGCGGCGGCAAGGTCCCGGCCCGCAAGCCCGGCAGCGGCAAGCTCAAGGTCGTCGAGGACGCCCCCGGCAGCTACGTGAAGGCGCGACTCGCGTAACGGCGGCGCCGTTCGAGACGCAGACCGCTTCGCTATCCTGCTCCCAAACCGGCGCGGACCGAGCGCCTCTCCGAATTTTTGGAGCACACGCCGCATGCCCCTCCCTGACGGATATACCGACGTGCCGTCGGGCAAGCTGGCGACGATCGTGACCTCGCTGGAGATGCCAGCGCCGGCGCCACGGCGCCCGGGCCCGGCGGGCCCGTGGACGCTGCGGCGGGTCGAGCGGCCCGGACTCGATTGGTACCGCGGCCTCTACGACCGTATCGGCCGGGACTGGCTGTGGGTGTCCCGGCTCAAGCTGAGCGACGCCGAGCTGACGGCGATCCTGCACAGCCCGGGTGTCGAGGTATATGCCCTGACCGTCGAGGGCCGCGACGAAGGGCTGCTGGAGCTCGATTTCCGCACGCCGGGCGCGTGCGAGCTGGCGTTCTTCGGCGTGACTCCCGCGCTTGTCGGCCGTGGCGCGGGCCGCTTCCTCATGAACCGGGCGATCGAAATCGCCTGGGCGCAGCCGATCCGCCGTTTCTGGGTGCACACCTGCACGCTCGACCACCCCGCTGCGCTCGCCTTCTACCAGCGCTCCGGCTTTCGGCCTTTCCGCCGCCAGGTCGAGGTGCTGGACGATCCGCGGCTGACGGGCCTCGTACCGCTCGATACCGCGCCGCATATCCCGCTGATCGACGGCTGACGCGGAAGCCGGCGCAACAGGACATCAACGGACCGATAACGGACGGCACACATTTTTGTTACTGGACCGTATGGTCCGTAACCTTTATACAGCCGCCTCGATTGTCAGACACGACCGTCACGGATACACAGGACCATGGCACGGCCCCGCGAGTTCAACGTCGATCACGCGCTCGACCAGGCGCTCCAGGTGTTCTGGAGCAAGGGGTACGAGACGGCGTCGCTGCGCGACCTGATCGGCGCCATGGGGATCAGCAAGAGCAGCTTCTACGACACCTTCGGCAGCAAGCACGAGCTCTTTCTCAAGGTCATCGACCGCTACAACAGCACGGTGGCGTCCTGCGGGATGGAGGCCATGATCCAGGCGGCGCCCTCGCCGAAAACGGGGATTCGCAACCTTTTCCACGGCATTATCGAGACAATGGTGGAAGGCGGCGAGAAACGCGGCTGTTTTCTCAACAACTGCGCCGTCGAGGTCGCCTGCCACGACGACATGGCAGCGGGGCGCATCGCCAGCGGCATCGCCAAGACCGAGGAGACGTTCTACTGCGCGATCCGGCGCGGCCAGAAACTGGGCGAGATCGGCGCGGACAAGGAGCCGCGGGCGCTGGCCCGCTACCTGACCGGTACGCTCAACGGGCTGCTGGTCATGGGCAAGGCGAAGTCCGACCGCCGCACCCTACAGGACGTCGTGCGCGTCGCGTTGACCGCGCTCGACTGATTTTTTTGACGGTTTTGGACCGATTGGTCCGGACAAAAACGAACGAGCGAAACCGACGCTCGAGACAGGAGAGAAAATGACGCAAGCGATCGAGACCGAGACGCCCCACGGCGCGTGGCAACACCAGCCGGATGCGTGGAAACACTCGGAAACTCTGTTTCTTTTGACGTGTTACGACGTGTGGAGCGCGACGCCGCCGCGCGGCTGCGCCTGCGGCGACACTGCCCCCGTCCCCACGCAGCCATAGAGCACCCCGCGATTCACTGAGTTTTTTGCCCTTTATGGACCGAGTAGTCCGTAACGGGCCCGAGACAGGAGTCATGACGATGTATGATTCACCCACCGCGTCCGCCGACGCCAAGGTCAGCCGAGACCTCTTCACCCCGGTCCGCATCGGCCCCTACACGCTCGAGAACCGCGTCGTGATGGCGCCGCTGACCCGCAACCGCGCCGGCGCCGGCAACGTGCCGCGCGCCATGAACGTCGAATACTACGTGCAGCGCGCCTCGGCCGGCCTGATCATCACCGAGGCGAGCCAGGTCTCGCCCCAGGGCGTCGGGTATCCCGGCACGCCCGGCATCCACACGGCGGCGCAGGTCACCGGCTGGAAGCGCATCACCGACGCGATCCACGCCGAGGGCGGACGGATCTTCCTGCAGCTCTGGCATGTCGGCCGGATCTCGCACCCCTCGCTCCAGCCGGACGGCGCGCTGCCGGTCGCCCCGTCCGCGATCCGGCCGGCCGGCGACGCCTTCACGGCGACGGGCCCGCAGCCCTTCGTCACGCCCCGCGCGCTGGAAACGGCCGAGCTGCCTGGGATCGTCGAGAGCTACCGCATCGCGGCCGCCAACGCCAAGGCCGCCGGCTTCGACGGCGTCGAGGTCCACGCCGCCAACGGCTATCTGCTCGACCAGTTCCTGCGCGACGGCAGCAACCGGCGCGACGATGCCTACGGCGGCCCGGTGGAGAACCGGGCGCGGCTGCTGTTCGAGGTGCTCGACGCGGTCGTCGCCGTCTGGGGCGCGGACCGGGTCGGCGTGCGCTTGTCGCCGGTCAACAGCTTCAACAGCATGCGCGATTCAGATCCCGACGCGACCTTCGGTTACGTCGCCCGGCGGCTCTCGGCCTATGGCCTCGCCTATCTGCACGTGGTCGAGAGCGACTTCGCCGGCGCGGCGGAGCGGCAGACCTACGACCGCGACGCGCTGCGCGCCGCCTATCGCGGCGTCTACATCGCCAACGGCGGCTACGACCGGCCGCGCGCCGAGCGGGCGATCGCGTCCGGCGCCGCCGATCTGGTCTCCTTCGGCGCGCCTTACGTCGCCAATCCAGACCTGGTCGAGCGCTTCGCCCTCGAGGCGCCGCTGAACAAGCCCGACCCGGCCACCTTCTACGGCGGCGACGAGCGCGGCTACATCGACTATCCGTTCCTCGACGAAGCGGCTCCCTCCGTCCCCGGGTAACCGACTGCTTCGTCGTCCCCCGGGCCGCCCCGTGCCCCCCTGCGGGGCGGCCCGCCCCCTCTCACCCTTTACCGAGGCACGCCATGATCGAGCTCTATTTCTGGACCACGCCGAACGGCTACAAGCCACTGATCTTTCTCGAAGAGACCGGCCTCGACTACGCCCTCAAGCCGGTCAATATCGGCGCCGGCGCGCAGTTCGAGCCGGACTTCCTCAAGATCTCGCCGAACAACCGTATCCCCGCCATCGTCGACACTGCGCCCATCGGCGGCGGCAAGCCGATCCCGGTCTTCGAATCCGGCGCCATCCTGCAATATCTCGCCGAGAAGACTGGCCGCTTCCTGCCGAGCGCGCCGGCCGCGCGCGCCGAGGTGCTGCAATGGCTGTTCTGGCAGATGGGCGGGCTCGGGCCGATGGCCGGGCAGAACCACCATTTCGCCACCTACGCGCCGGAGAAGATCCCCTACGCGATCGACCGCTACG
>CAZPFL010000128.1:0-14829 GCA_964585785.1 uncultured Rhodospirillaceae bacterium | reverse complement strand
GCCGTCAGGACCGCCTGCTCTTCCGGCTCTGGCTGTCGATGCCGAACAGCCGGCCGCTGCCGGAGACGCATCGCGTGTTGTGGGGCCGCGTCGAGGCCGGCGCGATCCGCGGCGGCGCGGGCGCCTCGCCGCGGTAAGGTCCCTCACCCCGCCGCAAAGCCGCGGGGCATCCGCCTTATCCGAGATGCTGGTGCAGGAAGGCGACTTCGCGAGCCCAGGAATCCCGCGTCGTGTCGGGCCGGTACTTGTCGGCGGCGAGGAAGTTCTGGAAGGCGTGCCCGGCGCCGTCGTAGCGGTGGAATTCGTAATCCTTGCCGAGACGCTTCAGCTCGGCTTCGATCTTGTCGACGTCGGCCGGTGACGGGTTCTCGTCGTCGTTGCCGAAGAAGCCGAGCACCGGCGCCTCGAGCGTGCCCAGCTTGTCGAAGGGCGTCGGGCCGCTGTGGCCCCAGGCCTTGAACATGTTGCCGCTGTAATGCACCACGCAGCAGCGGAAGACCGGGCGCGTGCAGGCGCCGAGAAAGGCGTGCCGCCCGCCCATGCAGTGGCCGAGGATCGCCAGCGTCTTCATGTCCGCGTGGCCGGTCGATTCGAGCCAGGCGAGCCCGCCGTCCAAGTCCGCAATCAGCTCCGCGTCCTTCAGGTTGGCGCGCCGCTTGGCCGCGTCCTTCTCGTCCGGCTGGCGATGGAAGATGTCCGGCGCCGCGGTGATGAAGCCCTCCGCGGCCAGCTTGTCGGCGAGGTCGAACTCGAAGTCGTCGAGCCCGCCGCCGTGGATGGTGACCAGCACGCCGGGAAACGGCCCGCTCCCGCGCGGCGACGCAGTGCAGATCCGCATCGGGCTGCCATCGACGGTGACTTCAACGAGCGCCGCCATTGTGCCTCCCTATCGCCTAAAAACGCGCCGTCAGGCCACGTCGATCGGGCCGCCGCCCTGTCCGCCACCTCGCCCGCCATTCACATCCTCGCCCCAGCGTTTCGGCAGGCCGGAATCGATGCCGAACAGGTCGAGCACGCGGCCGACCGTCTGGTCGACGATCTCGGCGATGCTGGTCGGGCGGGTGTAGAAGGCCGGCACCGGCGGCGCGACGATCGCGCCCATCTCGGTCACCTGCAGCATGGAGCGGATATGGCCGGCGTGCAGCGGCGTCTCGCGCAATAGCAGAACGAGGCGGCGGCGCTCCTTCAAGGTCACGTCCGCCGCGCGGGTCAACAGCGTCGAGGTGACGCCGCTCGCGATCTCCGACAGCGTGCGCACCGTGCAGGGCGCGATCACCATGCCCATGGTGCGGAACGAGCCCGAGGAGATCGCCGCGCCGATGTCGCCGATGGGATAGACCACGTCGGCCATCGCCTTGACGTCGGCGGCCTTGAGGTCCGTCTCGTAGGCGATCGTCATCTCAGCCGAGCGCGAGAGCACGAGATGGCTCTCGATCGGCAGGCCGAGCAGCGCTTCGAGCAGGCGGATGCCGTAGATGACGCCCGACGCGCCGGTGATGCCGACGACGAGGCGCGGCCGGTCGGTCGCCCCCGCCTGGGCCGGGTCGTCCTTGGACGGGGTCGTTTTCGTTTCGCTCGGCATGCTCAGATCTTATCGCCGAAGATGTCGTCGCCGAGCACGTCGCGGATCGGCACCTGCGGGTTCTCCATCTTGCGTCGCCATTGCGCGCTGCGCTCGCCGTTGCGCAGATACTCGCCCTGGGCCGCGCGCTCGGCGGCGAGGTCCCATTCCTCCGTCCAGTCGCCGAGCGAATAGCCGTACCAGGGCGATTCCGGCTTGAGCGGCGGCAAGCCGAGCTTTTCCCAGAGCGCCTTGGCGTGCTCCATGTATTTCTTCTTCGGCAGGGCGACCGGCGGCATGTCGGCCTTCAGCGTTGCGTCGATCAGCATCGTGGAATCGCTCTCCACGCCCTGCAGCACCGGGCCGTGGCCGCGCGCGCGATGCTGCAGGATCTGCACATCCAGCGCCGGGTTGGCGCGGTAGGCCATGGCCCAGAACACCGAGTCCCCGTTGTCGGGGTCGATGTCCTCGTCGATCGCGATGCAATACTTACCGACGGCCGGCATGAAGGAGGCGACGCCATAGAGCGCGCGCCAGATCTCGGTCTTGGCGACGCCCCGCTCGAACTGCACCATGACGACGCGGCGCAGGTTGGTCAGCGGCTCGTGCAGCGCCACCTTCTTCACGCCCTTGACGCTGAGCGTGTCGCGCAGGTGGCTGAGGAACATCGGCTCGTAGGCGACCCGCTTGATGACGCTCGATTCGCTCGGCGTCACCTGCGAGATGATCGAGCTGATGATCGGCTGCTTGCGGCGCGTGATCGCCGTCACCTCCATGACGAGGTTGTATTCCTCGAGCGCGACATAGCCGTGCGATTCGCCGAACGGTCCTTCCGGCTCGAGATATTCGGGGTCGATCAACCCTTCGATGACGACCTGCGCCTCGGCCGGGACCAGCAGATCGACCGACTTCGCCTTGACGACATTGATCGGCCCGCCGGCAAGCCCGCCCGCGACCCAGAGCTCGTCGACGCCCATCTTGACCTTCTGCGGCCCGGTGTATTCGACCACCGGAGGGCAGCCGAGGATGATCGCGACCGGCATCCTCTCGCCGCGCGCCTGGTATTTCTTCCAGTGGTAATAGCCGCCGGCGGAGAGCGACATCAGCATCATCACCGCAACCCGGTCCGGCGCCTTCAGGTTGCCGCGGTAGACGCCCATGTTCTGGACGCCGTCGTCCGGGTCCTTGGTGATCCAGGTCGCCGCGGTGAAGTAGGGACCCACGTCGAAGCCGGGCGTCGAGATCGGGATGGGCAGCGCGTCGAGCCCCTTCCCTTCGCCCTTGATTTCCGCTCCCTGCAGCACGACCTCCTGGCACGGCGCCTGGGTCAGCACGGTCGGCTGGACGGGATGGCTCAGGCCGTAATCCCATTTCGGCCCGATCTCGTCCAGCGTCGCCGCCCCCATGCCGATGCGGTAGATCTCCGGGTTCGCGGCGAGCCCGCCGACCAGCACCGGGATGTCGTATTTCCGGCCGCGGCTGTCGGTGACGTTGGTGAACAGGAAGGCCTTGCGCTCGGGCTCCGGGATGCCGCCGCGGAACTGCCAGCGGACCAGCGGGTGCATCTCGGTGTCCTTGTTGATCGGCGCGTCGATGGTGGTCAGCAGGCCGGCCTTGTCGAGCGCCGCGATATGCTCCTGCAGGTCGTTATAGACCCGCTTCCCGGCGCCGGCCTTGCCTGCGGCTGTCGCGGTGTCGTCCATCCGTGTTTCCTCCGTGCTGCGTCCGGCGTCTGGAGCCGCGTGGCAGCCCGGCGGCACCGGCGTTCTTATTGTGGTTTAGCCCCCAGGGCCCAATCGAAGGCGATGATAGCGCGCGGCGGCCGGGCCAACCATAGCAGCGGCCCGCCGGGCTTTGCCGCCCGCCGGCTCAATCGTAACCGTAGAGCCAGACGGTCGTGCCGTCGTGGACGTTGAAGACCGAATGGCTGGCGCCCTTCGGGATGAAGACTTCGTCGCCGGGGGTAACCGTCACGCGCCGACCCTTCACCTCGAGCTCGAGCTTGCCTTCGATCACGGTGAGAACCTCGTTGCAGTCGTGCAGGAAGTCGAGCCAGGCGCGGCCGGGCGGATCGACGAAATCATGGCAGGAATATCCGCGGCCGCGCCAATCCTGCGCCACCGCCTCCCGATCGACTGGAAGCTGGAAATACGCCGTTTTCAACACTTCAATATTCGTCATGGCGGTAGTCCGGAAATCAGAGCCCATGCCCTGAGGGGTTGCGCATCGTAGCAGCAACACTGGCCAGCGGAACAGATTTTGTCGGTCGCCGCCGGCGCGTGTCCCGACGCCGCCCCGTCATACCCGGCGGCCGCTTCGTCTCGGGCCGAAAAATCGTCAGGCAACTGCCTCTACCGTTTACAAAATTTTAAATAAATCGCCGATAGCCTCGTATATGGCAGAACGCCATTTGTGTTGGGTTATGAGGGGACAAAGAATATGGCCCGTCCAAAAATCGGGGCTTACCGCGCCGAGCGCGGCGATCACAGCGCCATCGGCATGGCACGCGAAGAAATTCTCGCCGACGGCTTCGACGACTACGCCGACCAGATCGAAGATACCTTCGGCGAAGACACGGACTTCGATGTCGAGGACGACATCGCCTTCCTCGGTGAGGAATACGACGTTCTGGAATTCGACGACGTCCTGGACCTCTGCAACATCGACAAGCGCCATCCCTTCCGGAACTGACGCCGCGGCGGCGGCCCGGTCACCCGAACCGGAATAGCCGCGCCGCGTTCGTCCCGAGAATGGCCTGTCGAAGGGCGTCGTCGGGCACCCACTCGGCCAAAGCGTCGAGCAGGGCCTGATAGCTCCGGCCCGCCTCGTGCTTCGTCCAGGGGTAGTCGCTGGCCCAGACGACGCGGTCGCGGCCGAAGGCCGCGAGCAGACGCGCCGCATAGCGCCGCAGGTCCGGCACCTCCTGACGGTAGGGCGCCGAGAATTTTACCCAGGCCCTGCCTTCCCGCCCGGCCTCCAACACCGCATCGAAGCCGATCTCTTCGGGATCGACGGCCGGGCTCGGCATGCCGAAATGATCGACCACGACCGTCAGCTTCCATGGCTTGAGGCGCAGCAGCAGGTCGGCCCAGATCGCGCCCTGGGCGATCACCTCCACGTGCCAGCCATGCGCCGCCGCCCAATCGTAGAGCCGGTGGTAGATCGGGCTGGCGTAGTTGGGCATGGTCTTCGCGCTGTGCAGGTTCAGGCGGAACCCGACCACGCCGAGCCGGTCCATCGCCTCCAGCGCCTCCTCCGGGATGTCCGGATCGACGACGACGGTTGCGCGCAGGCGGTCGGGATAGCGGCGCAGGCAATGGAGAATGTAGTCGTTGTCCGTGCCGAGGAAGCTCGGCTGGATCATCACGCCATGCGTCACGCCATGGCGGGCGTGCACCGCCAACGCGTCCTCGATCGTCTTGACCTCGGGCGGCGCATAGGCCCGGTCGGCAGCGAGGCGGCTGTCCGGCGCCCAGGCATGAAAGTGGCTGTCTACGATCATCATTCCCCGTTAAACTTCCCCGCGCGAGCCCTCGCGCCGCGGCCCGGCCGGCTTGATCGCCGTCTTGATCAAAGTCAATGCGCCGGCGCCGGGCGGGGGAGATGAGTATAGCAGCTTCACGCTTGCCGGGAGGATATGACGATGGCGCTCAAGGACTTGCTGGTTCACGTGGTCAACGAGGCCGACTCGGGCGCGACAATTGACGCGGCGCTGACGCTTGCCGAAGCGCACGATGCCCATCTCGTGGGCCTCGCCATCGCCGCGCCGCTCGATATCCCCGCCTATGCGGAAGCGCATCTACCCGAGGCGATGATCGACATCCTCCAGGAGCGCGAGGAGACCCGCCTGGCGAGCGCGAAAGCGCTCTTCGATTCGAAGGCGAAGCACGCCGGGCGGGAGGACCGCGCGGAATGGCGCGTCGATGCCGGCGTGCCCTACCAGGCGCTCAGCCTGCACGCCCGCTATTCGGACCTCTCCATCGTGCCGCAGAACAAGCCGGAGGGGCAGGACTACCGCTTCGCCGAGCTGGCGGAAGACCTGCTGGTGAGCTCGGGCCGGCCGGTTCTCGTCGTCCCGAGCGGCTGGAAGAAACAGGCGCTCGGCGGCAGCATCATCATCGCCTGGAACGGCAGCCGCGAGGCCGCCCGCGCGCTGGCCGACGCCATGCCGCTCTTGGAAAAGGCCAAGAAGGTCGAGATCTTCACCGCCGCGCCGCAAGATATCGGCGACCTGCCGGGCGCGGACATCGCCGCACATCTGGCGCACCACAAGATCCACGTCCAGGTCCATCAATCGGTGGCGACGGGCATTTCGGTCGGGGACGCGCTGCTCAACCGCGCCGCCGACGTCGGCGCCGACCTGATCGTCATGGGCGGCTACGGCCGGTCGCGGTTCCGCGAGTTCGTCCTTGGCGGCGTCACCCGCCACATCCTGGAGCACTTGACGGTTCCGGCGCTTATGTCGCATTGAGGCGCCGCCGCCGCGATCGGGCGGCGCTGTCCGGATTGCGCGCATGATCACCGTCTTCGGCTCGATCAACGTCGACATGGTCATGCGGGTCGACGCGTTGCCGCGGCCCGGCGAAACCGTCCTCTGCCCCGACTACATCCTCCTTCCCGGCGGCAAGGGCGCCAACCAGGCGCTTGCCGCGGCGCGCGCAGGCGCGCCGGTCGCCATGATCGGCTGCGTCGGCCATGACGCCTTCGCCGACACCGCGATGTCGCTGCTCCGCCGCGAGGCGATCGACCTGTCGGCCGTCAGGCAGTCGCCGAAGCCGACCTGCTGCGCCGCCGTCTGGGTCGACAAGGCCGGCGAGAACGCCATCGTCGTCGCCTCGGGCGCCAACATGGATACCCGGGCATCGCAGCTCGCGGCCCAGGCGCTGGGCCGGGACGACTGGCTCATGCTGCAGATGGAAGTGCCGCCGGACGAGAATTGGCGGGCGGCGAGCCTGGCGCGTGCCGCTGGCGCACGGGTCATGCTGAGCGCCGCGCCCGCCGGACCGATTCCCGAGCGTGTCCTGCGCGGCATCGACGTGCTGCTGGTCAACCGGATCGAAGGCCGAATGGTCGCCGACGCCATCGGGCTCGACTACGGCAAGCCCGCCGACATCGTCTCGGGCCTGACCAAGCGGTTCGGCTTTTCCTGCATCATGACGCTGGGCGCCGAAGGCGCCATCTGCTTCGGACCGGGCGGCGGCTTCCACGCGCCGGCCCTGCCGGTCACGCCGGTCGATACGACCGGCGCGGGCGATGCCTTCGCCGGCATCCTTTGCGCGTCGCTCGACCGGGGGCTCGGCATGGAGGAGGCGGTGCGGCGCGCCAGCGCGGGCGCGGCGCTGTCCTGCCTGACCGCCGGCGCGCAGCCGGATCTGCCTTACGCCAAGGACATCGACGCCGCGCTGCGCGGGCTGCCGGGCAACAAGCCCTTCGGCCTCGTCGCCTGACGTACCGCGCGCAGGCTACGCGCATTTCCGAAATGAGTAGCTAGAATTTTCTGGGTACGTCTCGCCATTCGATGCGATAGTGCGCAAAATCGAATGGTCCGCCGCGACTGGCACCGCGCGCGACTGGGAGGCCTGAAGTGACCGCGCACGCCCTGACCCGCGAGACCCATGGGTCGCGAGGATCGGAGACGATCCCGCAGGCGCCGTCGCATGTGACCACTTACGACGCAGCCGACCAGGCGGCGATTGTCGTCCCCAGCGCCGCCTTCCTGTCCAACGCGCACTACGTCCGGCACGGCAGCGATCTCTATGCCGCCGACACGCACGGCACGACCATCGTCGTCCGCGGCTATTTCACCGCCGACCACGCGCCCGATCTCGTCACCGCCGACGGCGCCCGCGCCGTCACGCCGGCGATCGTCCACGCCTTCGCCGAATCCTCGACGCCCGGCCAATACGCCCAGCTCGGCGCGCCGGCGATCGGCCCACAGATCGGCCAGGTGTCGGAGCTGAGCGGCCGGGTCTTCGACGTCCACGCCGATGGCACGCGGGTCGAGCTCGGCACCGGCGACCCGCTCTACCAGGGCGACGTGATCGAGACCGCGGGCGGCGCCAGCGCGGTGCGCATCCTGCTGATCGACCAGACGACCTTCGCGATCGGGCCGGACGCGCGGCTCGCGCTCGACCAGATCACCTTCAACCCGCAGGATAATTCGGGCGAAGTCTCCTTCTCGATGCTGAAGGGCGTCTTCATCTTCACCAGCGGGCTGGTGGCACATCACGACCCGAGCCACATGGTGGTCAACACGCCGGTCGCGCTGATTGGAATCCGCGGCACCGTGGTCAGCGGCAACCTGGACGATCTCGGCGGCCAGTTCACGGTGCTGCACGGCACGATCCAGGTCGAGACGCATGCCGGCAGTGTGACCATGAGCGAGTCCGGCGCGACGACCCAGGTCACCAACATCAATGCGCCGCCGGCCAGCGTCTTCGTGATGTCGCCGGGCGAATACGCCGCGATCTACAAGGCGGTCTCCAGCGTGGCGCCCGGCGTCTACCTGCAGCCCGCGCATCCCGACAACCAGGACGGCACGCCCGGCCACGAGGGCTTCAACCAGCTCTATGACGGCCATGGCGGCAGCGTCGGGCACAGCGTCGCAACCCTGTTCGGCCCTGGCCTGAACAGCCCCGGCGCCTTCGACGCGCCGTCGCAGATCCCCAATCTCGCGGCGCAGTTCCAGCAGTTGCAGGATCTGCTGACGACCGCGCCCGCCGCCTCGCTGCCCGAGCTGACCCACAACACCGCCGCCCCGCCCGAAGTCACCCAGGCGGCGGCCCCGACGCTGTTCGACTTCAGCGGCGCCGGCGGGCCGGTCAACTTCCTCGGCAACGACCGCGACGAGACGGTGATCGGCAGCCCCTTTGCCGATCACATCGACACCCAGGGCGGCAACGACACCATCACCGGCAACAACGGCAACGACACGCTGCTGGGCGGTCCCGGCAACGACACCATCTTCGCGGATAACGGCGGCGCGTCAGGCCCCGTCGTGCACGACTTCGTCACCACGGCGGCCATCCCCGTCCTGGTCGATGGACAAGCGGTGCCCGCCAGCGAAGTGAACGGTGTCAACCAGGCGGACCTCACCTTGCAAGCCGACAACCCCGTCTCGGTCATCTTCGAAAGCGAGACCGCGGGCCAGCAGAATTCCCTCGGCTACTACAAGATCGGGCCGAACGGTGAAATCAGCGACGTGCAGATGGTCTGGACCAACGCCTCGGCAAGCGGCAGCGGCGGCAACCTGCAAGCGGGCGACAGCGTCCAGCTCAATCTCGGCGCCGGCGATCGCTTTGCCCTCTTCATGGTCTCCGACGGCGCGCAGCTGAACAACTTCAGCCAGTTCCAGAACGGCACGTTCGAGTTCCGCGACGCCAACGGCAACCCCGCCACGGTCGGCACGGCCGATCCGGTCCTGTACTTCGTTTCCAACGACGGGCTGACCGCGACCGAGGTGCGGGGGGCGGTGTTCCACACCGCGGGGCCGACGCTCAATACCGACGGCATCGAGCATACGATCAGCGGCATGGGCAGCACGCCCGATCAGCTCATCATCGGCTTCGAGGACTTCCCGGGCGGCGGCGATCACGACTACCAGGACCTCGTCGTCGCGGTGCAGATCTCACCCGCGACCGCGACCAACACGGACGCCGATTTCGTAGACGGCGGCCCGGGCAACGACCTGCTCGTCGGCGGCCCGGGCGACACCCTGCTGGGCGGCGACGGCAACGACCTCTTCCAGGTGAAAGACCTCACCTTCACGCAGATCGCCGGCGGACAGGGAACCGACACGCTGCAGTTCACCGGCAGCAACACCAGCTTCAACCTGACCCAGCTCGCCCCGGGCAAGATCACCGGGATCGAGAAGGTCGATCTCAGCAGCGTGCACAACGCGACACTGACGATCGACGCCAACACGGTGCTCAGCATCACCGACGGCGTGAACGCGCTTACCGGGGACTCGCATGACCTCGTGATCGCGGGCGACGCCAGCGACAAGGTCGCCGCCGGCAACGGCTGGACCGAGACCGGCACGACCACGATCAACGGCGAAGGCTACACGGTCTATCAGCACGATTCCGGCGCCAAGATCACGGTAGACCAGCACGTCGCGGTCACCTGAGCGCCGGCGCTTCCCTCACCCAAATTCGAGCTTCTGGTTTCGGTTGGCTTTCGCCGTTAATGTTATATTATAACATTTCATCGTGAATGGCGCGCGCCGCATGCCGGCCCGCCCCTTCATCGCCGAACCCAGCGAGCCCCGACGTGACCACACAGGCGCAGACCACCGCCGACCCCTTCCCCGCCGCCCGCCACGACCACGGGCGATGCCGGCGGGACGCCCTGGCGCGCGCCGAGCGGGTCTGCGCCGAGCGCGGCGTCCAGCTCACCGACCTGCGGCGCGCGGTGCTCTCGATCATCTGGCAGAGCCACAGCGCGATCGGCGCCTATGACATCCTGGACCGGCTGCGCGAGATGGGGCGCCGCGCCGCGCCGGTCACCGTTTACCGCGCGCTCGACTTTCTCATCGCGAACGGGCTGGTGCACCGGCTGACCAGCCAAAACGCCTATCTCGGCTGCGATCATCCGGATCAAAGCCACGACGCGCAGATCCTGATCTGCCGGCTTTGCGGCGCAGCAGGCGAAGTCTCCGCGCCGGCGATCACCGCGGCGATCGAGAAGACGGCGGCCGCGTCCGGCTTTCGCATCGAGGCGCCGGTGGTCGAGATCACCGGCATCTGCCCACGCTGCACCGAACCGAAGGGGCCTGCCCGGTGACCGCCGAGACCACGCCCCTCGTCACCGCGACCGGCATCTGCAAATTCTTCGACGGGCGCGAGGTCCTGCACGACGTCCATATCGAAGTGCGATCCGGCGAGATTGTCGCGCTGATCGGGCCGAACGGCTCGGGCAAGTCGACCCTGGCGCGCATCCTGCTGGGCGTCATGCCGCCGAATGCGGGCAAGGTGGTCCGCCGGCCCGGCTTGCGCGTCGGCTATGTCCCGCAGAAGCTGCCGATCGACGTCGTGCTGCCGCTCCCGGTGAGCCGGCTCCTGACGCTGACGGCGCGCGCCTCGCGGGAGCAGATGGAGCAGGTCTTGGACGAAGTCGACGCGCGGCGCCTGATCGATGCGGATGCGAGCCGGCTGTCGGGCGGCGAGCTGCAGCGGGTCCTGATCGGCCGCGCGCTGCTGCGCCATTCCGACCTGCTGGTGCTCGACGAGCCGACGGCGAATGTCGACTTCAACGGCCAGATCGAGCTGTTCGAGCTAATCCGCCGAATCCGCGACACCCGCGGCTGCGGCGTGCTCACCATCTCGCACGACCTGCATCTGGTGATGGCCGCGACCGACCGGGTGGTCTGCCTCAACCATCACATCTGCTGCGAAGGCATGCCGGGAACGGTTAGCAAGCACCCGGCCTACCTGCAGATCTTCGGTCCGCGTGCGGCGACGAGCTTCGCGGTCTACACCCACAAGCACGACCACGAGCACACGCTCTCCGGCGACGTCGTCGCGCCGGGCGAAGGCCACGCGCATGAGCATGAGCATGACCACGGCCACGACCCGCACGGCCATCCGGCTCCCGATACGCGCGACGGCGGCGGCAAAAGAGTGCGCGGCTGATGCTCGAGAACTTCCTGATCTATGCGCTGCTCGGCGGGATCGGCCTCGCCATGATCGCCGGCCCGCTCGGCTGTTTCGTGGTCTGGCGGCACATGGCGTATTTCGGTGATTCGCTCGCCCACTCCGCGCTGCTCGGCGTCGCGCTCGGCTTCCTGCTGTCGATCGACCTGACGCTCGGCATCGCGGGCACCTGCATCGTGTTCGCGCTCGCCATCGTCACGCTGCAGCAGCAGCGGCGCCTCGCGACCGACACCCTGCTCGGCATGCTCTCGCACACCGCGCTGTCCATCGGCCTGGTGGCGCTCAGCCTCATGGGTTCGTTCCGCGTCGATCTGCTGGGCTACCTGTTCGGCGACATCCTCGCGGTGCGGCCGCAGGACCTCGTCATCATCTACGGCGGCGGCGCCGTGGCGCTGATCGTGCTTGCGGCAATTTGGCGCGACCTGCTCGCCATCACGGTGCATGAGGAGCTTGCCCGCGCGGAGGGCGTCGCGGCCTTCCGCGCCCGTCTCGTGTTCACCTTGCTTCTCGCCGGGGTCGTCGCCATCTCTATGAAGGTCATGGGAATTCTGCTTATCACTTCGATGCTGATCATCCCCGCCGCGACCGCACGCCATTTCGCCCGCACGCCGGAAACCATGGCGCTGCTGGCCGCGCTGATCGGCATGCTCGCGGTGGCGCTCGGGTTGACCGCGTCGCTCCGTTGGGATACCCCCTCCGGGCCTTCGGTCGTGGTGGCAGCTTTCTCAATGTTCCTGTTGAGCCTCGCCCTGTCCGCAGTCCGCGGGCGGGCGCATACCGTTCCAACCCGGTAATGACAGAGCCCCAACCCCCTATCGAGCCGCCCGACGCGGCGAAGGAGCGCACGCCCATGCAGCCGCAATCGGCCAAGCCCAGCCTGGATCCGCATTTCATTTTCGAATCGATGCTGCGCGGCTTTAAGCGCCACTGCCCGAAATGCGGCGAGGGCTTGCTCTTCGACGGCTACATCAAGCCGCGTCCGGCCTGCGCGCATTGCGGCGAGGGCATGGGCCAGATCTTCACCGCGGACATCGCCCCCTATTTCACGATCCTCATCGTCGGCCATCTCGTGGTGCTGCCGATGCTGATGGCCGAGCAGCTTTTCCACCCGGCGATGTGGCTTCAGGTCGCGATCTGGCCCGCCGCGGCGCTCTTCCTGACATTATGGTTCCTGCCGCGGGTCAAGGGATGCATTATGGCGCTCATGTGGGTGCTCGACCTGCGGGGCAACGAGCGGCAGTAAGCGGCCGCCTCGTCCGCGAGGCTCGGCGCCCTGACCAAAAAACCACGGGCTCCAGGGAGAAACGCCATGAGTAAGATCGCGCTCGTCGTCGAATTCGACATCAAACCCGAGCATCGCAAGGCCTTCGAGGACGTCATCCGTAGCCACGGCAAGCGCACGCGCGAACAGGAGCCCGGCTGCCTCAGCTTCGAGGTCCTGATCCCGCAGAAAGAGCCCAATAAGGTCTTTCTGTTCGAATGCTACCGCGATGACGCCGCTTTTGAGGCGCACGGCAAATCGCCGCTCCTCGCGGAGACGCGCGCTAAATACAAGGACATGATCGAGAACCGCCGGATCACCCTCTGCTCGGCCGACTGACTGCGCCGGGCGGCGCCGGACGGGTCAGCCCGTCCGCTGGATGAGGTGATATCCGAAGGCCGTCTCGACGACGTCGCTGCTGTCGCCGACGTCGAGCGCGAAAGCGGCGTCATCGAATTCCGGAACCATCATGCCGGGGCTGAACCAGCCGAGGTCGCCGCCGTCCTGGCCCGAGGGGCAGTCCGACCGCTCGCGCGCGATCTCGCCGAAATCGGCGCCGCCTTCGACGGCCGTCTTGATCTCGTTGATCTCGGCCAGGGCCTCGTCCTTGGAACGCGTCGCGGTCGACCGTGCCGAGCCCGCATACATGAGAAGAATGTGCGAAGCACGCACTTGGTCTGCCATCGGTCTGTCCCTTCGCTGATTTGAACGCGGCCGTAACGCACCGCTTGCGCGGGTGTATAGCGGTTTCACGCCGCCTTTTCGACCCCAAAGCCGGCGGATCGGCCACCTGGCGCTGGACACTCGCGGTAACCCATTGTAAGGGAACGCTTCATGGCAAAAAGAATCGGACTCGTTCATTCGGTGATCCCGGCCATCGGCGCGGTCGAGGACGCCTTCGAGAAGATCTGGCCGGCGGCGCGCCGGACCAGCCTCTTCGACCAGTCGACCTATCAGGATCTCGGGCCGGAGCGCTCGCTGACGCCGGAGATCTATCGGCGGATCGCGGCCCTGCTGCGCTACAGCGCCGACTGCGGCGTGGACGCGATCCTGGTGACCGGCTCGCTGTTCGGTCCCGCCGCCGTCGCGGGCCGCAAGGATCTCGGCATCCCGGTCCTCACCTCCTTCGACGGGCTGATCGACGAGGCGCTCGCGCTCGGCAGCCGCTTCTCGATGATCGCGACCGATCCCGGCACCAACCGCATGCTGGAAGCGGAGCTGAAGGCGCGCGCCGAAGAAACCGGCAAGCCGATCGCGCTTTCCCCGATCTTCGTGCCCGACGCCATGAGCCTGCTGCAGGGCGGCGATCGCGCCGGCCACGACCGGCTGGTCGTCGAGGCCTCGGCCGCCGCGGGCGACTGCGACGCCGTCCTGCTCGGCCAGTTCTCGATGGGGCCGACCCGCCCGCTGGTCGAAGCGCGGACCGGCCGGCCGGTCCTGGACGCGCCGGAGGCGGCGGTCCGCAAGCTTCGGGCGCTTTTCGACGCCTGACGGTATTTTTGCTATATCCAAACGCGGCTGGGCGAACGACCGCCGCGTCCGTACCGTCGGCAGCCCCGGCCTCTCCGGCGCGCCGTCGCCGGAGGCCTGTCCGAAGCCCGCCGCAGGGCGATCCCGCGCGATCGCCTGCGCATTGCAACCTGGAAGGAACCGAAAATGTCCGGGCGTCCCTACCCCCTCCACGGCGTCACCGTGCTCGACTTGGGCCATATCTACAACGGCCCCTATGCCGGCTTCCTGCTGGCGATGGCGGGCGCGCGGGTGATCAAGATCGAGCCGCTGAAGGGCGAGCATCTCCGCCATCGCGGCGCGAAGAAGAGCCATTCGGTGCCCTTCGCCTTGCTCAATTCCAACAAGGAATGCGTCACGCTGAACCTGAAGGCGCCGCGCGGGCGTGAGATCTTTCTCGAGATGGTGCGCCGCGCCGATATCGTGCTGGAGAACTTCGCGCCCGACGCAATGGAGAACATGCGGCTCGGCTGGGACGCGCTGCGCAAGGTCAATCCCAAGCTCGTCTACGGCTGCTCCAGCGGTTATGGCCGCAGCGGTCCGCGCCGGGACGACTTGGCCATGGACCTCACCGTCCAGGCGGCGTCCGGGCTGATGAGCGTCACCGGCTTTCCCGACAGCCCGCCGGTCAAGGCCGGCGCAGCGGTCTGCGACTTCTCCGGCGGAATCCACCTTTACGCCGGCATCATGACCGCGCTCTACGAGGCGGAGAAGACCGGCCAGGGCCGCATGGTCGAGGTCTCGATGCAGGAAGCGATCTACGCCGCCCTCGCGTCCAATATCGGCATGTACTACACGCTCGGCGGCAAGGAGCCGCCGCGCACCGGCAACCAGCATGGCGGGCT
>CAZPFL010000127.1:0-14887 GCA_964585785.1 uncultured Rhodospirillaceae bacterium | reverse complement strand
GCGTCGAAATTCGGATCCGCCCGGTGCAGCAGGCAGCGGTTGTCCCACATGATGAGGTCGCCCATCCGCCAGTGATGGCGGAACTGGAATTCCGGTTTGGTCGCGTGCGCTTCCAGCTCGAGGATCTTCGCCCGGCCCTCTTCGAAGGGCATGCCTTCGATATGCGAGGCGTGCATGCCGAGGAAGAGCGACGTGCGTCCCGTCTCCGGATGGACGCGGGCGAGCGGATGGCTGTTCGGCGGCGCGTCGCGCTTTTCGTCCTCGGACAGGACGCGGCCGATATTCTCGCGTGACAGCTCCCAGCTATGGACGACCTTTTTGTCCTTGAGGAACTGCTTCTCGCTTTCGGGCAGCGCCTCGTAGGCGGCATACATGTTGGCAAAGACCGTGTCGCCGCCGTTCGGCGGCATGACGATGGCGTGCAGGATCGTCGCCATGCAGGGCTCCGGCCGGAAAGACTTGTCCGAATGCCAGAGCGTCGACTTCACCGTGCCGCTCGGCTGGCCCTGCTCGTTGAGGTTCGAGACGACGTGCAGCAGCGGGTAGTCGTCCTGGCCGCGGTTGAACTTGGTGTGCCGTTCCAGCGTGCCGAACTGTTCGGTGAAGGCGATCTGCTGCGGCTTGTCCAGCTTCTGATCCCGGAAAACTAATAGCTGATGGGTCAGAAAGGCCTGGTGCACCGCCTCGCGCGTCGCCTCGTCCAAGGGCTGGGAGAGATCGAGGCCGATCACCTCCGCCCCCATCAGGTCGGACAGCGGCAGCACCTGGAAGCCGAGGGCTCCGGGGCTTCGCGGCTTGTCGGTGGAAGGTCCTGTTCGCATCGATCGTTTCCTCCCCGGGCTGCTGCGTGCGGTCATTCGCCGGCCGGCGGACGCGGCGCTTATGGTGCCCGGATTGCGGCTGGGGTTACACCGTCCAAGGATTTGGCCGGCCGGGTGGCCCGTTTCCGCGACTCTACCCTGGATTAGACCCTCTGGCAAAGACCCCCGGCCGGCGGCATTACAGCGCGTTCAGCGGTATCTTGAGATAGGAGATGCCGTTCTTTTCGGGCGGCGGGAGCTGGCCGGCGCGTATGTTGACCTGCACCGACGGCAGGATGAGCGTGGGCATCGAAAGCGTGGCGTCACGCTCGGTGCGCATGCGGACGAACTCGGCTTCGCTGACGCCCTCATGCACGTGAATGTTACTCTTGCGCTCGTCCGCGACGGATGTCTCCCAGGCGTAGACATCGCGGCCCGGCGCCTTGTAGTCGTGACACATGAAAAGACGGGTCGTTGCGGGCAATGAAAAGAGCTTCTGGATCGACGTGTAGAGCGTGGACGCGTCACCGCCGGGAAAGTCGCAGCGCGCCGTGCCGTAGTCGGGCATGAAAATCGTGTCGCCGACGAAGGCGGCGTCGCCGATGACATAGGTCAGGCACGCGGGCGTGTGCCCCGGCGTATGGATAACGCGGCCCTCCAGGCCTCCGGCCGAGAAGCGCTCGCCGTCCTTGAACAGATGGTCGAACTGCGAGCCGTCCGTCGCGAAGGCGGGCTCGAGATTGAAGACCTTCTTGAACGTCGCCTGGACCGTCTTGATGTGCTCACCGATGGCGATCTTGCCGCCGACCTTCTCCCTTAAATAGGGCGCCGCGGTCAGGTGGTCCGCATGCGCGTGGGTTTCCAGGATCCATTCGACGCGGAGCCCGTGATCCTTTAGGAAGGTGATCAGCTTGTCCGCCGACTTGGTCGAGGTCCGGCCCGATTTCGGGTCGTAGTCGAGGACGGAATCGATCACCGCGCAGACTTTCCCCTGCGGCTCGGCCACGATGTAGCTGATTGTGTTGGTCGCTTCGTCGAAAAACGCGTTGACGCCCGGATGCATCACCTGTCCTTTCACACTTAAAGACAGCCGGTATCTTCCATGCTGGCGAAGAATCCGCATTGAGACGGATCAATCGGGCCGTCGCGCCCGAGACACCTTGCCCGCTGCGCGAGGCCCCGCCGCGGCGCTATGATGCCGCCAAACGACAGGAGTGCATGCCATGAAGATGGGAAAAACCGGCGTCTGGTTCTCGGTCCATGCGTTGGGCCGGGCCGATCTCGCCAAGCTTGCCCAGGGGATCGAGCAGCTGAAATACGATGTGCTCTGGTACCCCGAATCGGTGGGATACGAGTCGCTCTCCCTCGGCGGATTCCTGCTCGGTGAGACGGATCGGCTGTGCCTCGCCAGCGGCATCGCGAATATCTACGCCCGCGACGCCTTTTCGGCGATGGCCGGACACAACACGCTGAACAGCCTCTATGGCGACCGTTTCGTGCTTGGGCTAGGCGTGTCGCATATGCCGCTTGTCGAGGGGCGCCGCGGGCACCAATACGGCAAGCCGCTTGCGACGATGCGCGCCTATCTGGAGGCGATGGCCTCGGCCGAGGTGACGATCAGGCCGCCGGCCCGCAATGTCGTGCTCGCCGCGCTCGGGCCAAAGATGCTGGAACTCGCGCGCAACAAGACGGAAGGTGCGCTGCCCTACAACGTCACCCCGGAACACACGGCGCAGGCGAAAGCGATTCTCGGCCCGGACCGCTGGCTCTGCGTCGAGCAGAAGGTCTGCCTGACGACGGACGCTTCGACGGCGCGCGAAGTCGCGGCCGACAACATGGCGCGCTACATGACGCTGCCCAACTATCGCAACAACTGGCTACGGCTGGGCTTCAGCGAGAACGAGCTGTCGGGCCGCGGCAGCGATCGCTTCCTCGACGCGATGGTCGCCTGGGGTAGCGCGGACACGATTCGCGCCCGCCTGAAAGCGCATGTCGACGCGGGCGCTACCCATGTCTGCATCCAGCCGCTCAACCCGGACGGCACATCGGCCCCAGACTGGAAAGCGCTCGAGGCGCTGGCGCCGGGGGCGTGAGGGCGGGCCGTCGGTTTGCGCGGCGCCTTCGTTCCGGCGATCATGGTGGCAGGAAAGGAAGGCCAAAATGCCGCTTAACCTCCGCGCGCTGCACCCGCTCTACGGCGTCGAGATCATCGGCGTCGATGTCGCGAAGCCCGTTGACGACGCCACCTTCGCCGGGATCCGCGCCGCGCTGGACGAGCACTCGCTGCTGCTGTTCCGCGGCCTGGAGATGACGGACGAGCGGCAGATCGCCTTCAGCGAGCGCTTCGGGCCGTTGCTGCGGGCGACCAGCAACAATCCCGGCGGCGGCACGCCCTTCTCGCGCCAGTCGAACCTCGACATGAAGACGGGCGACTTCATCCCCGCCGACGACAAGCGGATGCGCTATCAGAAGGCGAACCAGGCTTTTCATTCCGACGGCTCCTACCGCGTCGTGCCGTCGCTCTGCTCGCTCTTGTCGGGGCGCGTCGTGCCGCCGGAGGGCGGCGCCACCGAGTTCACGACCATGCGTGGGGCCTGGGACGCCTTGCCGGCGGCGAAGCAGCGGTCGCTCGAAGGGCTGATCGCGGAGCACAGCCTCTTCTATTCGCGCAGCCTCGTCGATCCGACCGTTATGAACGAGGAGCAGAAGCAGGAAATGCCGCCGGTGCGCCAGGCCGTGGTGCGGACCAATCCGGTCAACGGCCGCAAGTCGCTGTTCATCGGCGCGCATGCCTCGCATATCGTCGGTTGGCCGGTCGAGGAAGGCCGCGCGCTGCTCAAGGAGCTGCTCGATTTCTGCGCGCAGCCGCAATTCGTCTACCGCCATCCATGGCGCGAAGGCGACCTCGTGGTCTACGACAACCGCTGCTTGCTGCACCGGGCGACGCCGTACGACATCACGCGCTACCGCCGCATCCTGCAGCGCACGACGGTCTCGGACGAGGGGCCGACCGCGCCGCAGGACTAAGCGGTTCGCCGAAGGTAAGGCGTCAGATTCCCTCGAACAACACCGTCGACAGGTAGCGCTCGGCGAAGGACGGGATGACCGTCACGATGTGCTTGCCCTTCATTTCCGGCCGGCTCGCGAGCTTCGCCGTCGCCGCCAGCGCCGCGCCCGAAGAGATCCCGGCGGGAATGCCTTCGAGCTGCGCCAGCTTGCGCGAGGTCTCAATGGCTTCTTCGTTGGCCACGGTGATGATCTCGTCGATCAGGGAGGTGTCCATGATGTCGGGGATGAAGCCGGCGCCGATGCCCTGGATGATGTGCGGGCTGGGCTTGCCGCCGGACAGCACGGGGCTCAGCGCGGGCTCGACCGCGACCATCCTGAGGTCGGGCTTGCGCTGCTTGAGGACCTGCGCCACGCCGGTGAAGGTGCCGCCGGTGCCGACGCCAGAAACGATCGCGTCGACCTTGCCCCCGGTATCGCGCCAGATCTCCTCGGCGGTCATGCGCCGGTGGATCTCCGGATTGGCCGGGTTGCTGAACTGGCCCGGCATGACCGAGCCGGGAATCTCCTTGAGCAGCTCGTTGGCGCGCTCGATGGCGCCGGCCATGCCCTTCTCGCGTGGCGTCAGCTCGATCTTGGCACCCAGGAAAGCCAGCATCTTGCGCCGCTCGATCGACATCGACTCCGGCATGGTCAGGATGAGCTTGTAGCCGCGGGACGCGGCGACGAAGGCAAGGCCGATGCCGGTGTTGCCCGAGGTCGGCTCGACCAGCGTGCCGCCCGGCTTGAGCTTGCCGGATTTTTCGAGATCCAGAATCATGCTGACGCCGATGCGATCCTTGACGCTTGCGATGGGGTTGAAGAATTCGAGCTTCAGCATGATGTCGGCATCGATGCCTTCGGCCGCGCAATAGCGCGCGATCCGCACCAAAGGCGTGTTGCCAATCGTCTCGATGATGCTGTCGTAAACCCGGCCGCGGCCCGGCTTGTCGAATTCCGGCATCTTGTTCGGTGTGGATTGAGTCACGATCGGCTCCTTTCAAATATCAAAACCGCGCCGCTGAAGACCGTCTTCGCAGCGTTGGTCGGATAACGGTGCCTGCCGTCGCCTGTGTCGCGGTCAGTCGGCGCTCATGGCAAGCGGCCGCTCATGCAGCTCGTGCAGACGCGGCAGCACTTCCTTCGAGAAGAGCGTCAAGTTCGCGACCGTCTCTTCATGCGACAGGTTCCCGCCCTGTCCCATCATGAGAAGATGCCCGAAGCCGCCCGTCAAATCATAGAATCGTGCGATCTGGTCGTAGACCTGATCCGGCGTCCCGGCGAACACGCTGCAGGCGTCGATGAATTCCGTCACCGAGGCGGTCTTCTGGTCGACCAGCCGGCCGTCCGGCGTTTTCAGCGGGCGGTTGCCCGCGTTGGGGCCGGCGCGGATCGTCGCGATCTCCGCCGGGATCTTTTTGTAGCCCGGCGGGCTGGCGAATTCCTTCGCCACGATCGGGCTTGTGCGGATGTAATCGGCGATCTGGTCGGCGCGGCGCAGCCCTTCTTCCTCCGTGTCGCCGACGCCGACGACGGCGCAATAGGCGAAGCGGTCGAGCGTCGGCTGCCATCCGGCGGCGCGCGCGTGGTCGCGATAGGCCTTGAACAGATCCTTGGCGATGACGCCCGAGATCAGCGTCGCGATAACGTGACGGTGATCGGCGATGCGCGGCGCGCTGCTCGGGCTCGTCGCCGTGACCCAGACCGGCGGATGCGGGTCCTGGTAGGGCCGCGGCCAGATATTGACCTTGCGGTAGTGGTAGTTCTGGCTCTCCCAGCTGAACGGGCCGTCGCGCGTGGTGAGCGCCTTGAGGACGAGGTCATGCGCTTCCCAGAAGCGGTCCATCTGGCCGACCGGGCGCGCGTTGGTCGGCGCGATCTCGTAGGGCGAGCCGCGCACCAGCCCCATGTCGAGCCGGCCGCGCGAGATCACGTCGATCATCGCCATCTCCTCCGCGACGCGCACCGGGTTGGGCCGATTGGCGATCGGCACGCCCAGCGCGAGCAGCCGCGCCTTCTTGGTCTCGCGGGCGAGGATGGCGAGCGGCAGCGAGCAAGCCGGATTGACGCAGGTCGCCGTCGCATGGTGCTCGTTCACCATGATGTTGAGGCCGAGCTCGTCGCACAGCACCCATTCGTCGAGGAAGCGCTCGTACATATCCGCGCCGAGAACAGGGTCGTATTCCTTGTTCGGGATGTTCACGCGGAGCGAGGGCCGGCCTTCCCAGACCTGCGGATAGGGCATCTCGGAAAAGTGATAGACCCGCATGTCTCCTCCTCTGCTCAGCCGTCGATGAAGGCGCACACCTGCTCGGTGGTCGCCTCCGGCTGTTCGATCTGCGGGTAGTGGCCCGCATTGGCGATGGTCTTGAAACGCGCGCCGGGGATGCGCTCGGCATAGGCGCGGCCGTAGTCGGGCGTGACGATGCCGTCTTGCTCGCCCCATAGCACGAGTGTCGGGACCGCGATGCGGTTCAGCCAGCGCGTGAGCACCGGATTGTGCATGTAGGGCCGCCAGCCGTAATGCGCGAAGGCCTCGCGCGTGCGCACGATGGCGGTGAGCGTGTGGTCGTCGAGCTTTGTCAGATCGCGCTGCCGCCCTTCCGGATTGGCCCATTTCATCGTCTCGAGAAGCTTCGCGTCCGTGTTGTGAAAATCCGCGATGTCGCGTGTCGTCGGTCCGCCGAGCCTGATGCCGAGCGGATCGATCAGCACCATCCGGCCGAGGCGACTGTTGCCGCGCACGGCCATCTCCGCGGCGATCCAGCCGCCGAAGGAGGCGCCGATCAGCGTCACGTCGCTCAGGTCGAGTTGGTCGAGAAAATCGAAATAGAAATAGGCGAGGTCGTCGACCGTGTCCCATCCCTTCGGAAAATCCGAGTGACCGAAGCCCGGATGCCACGGCGCGAGCACGTCGTAATGCCGCTTGAGGAGGGCGAGGAACGGATCGTCCTCGGCAAAGCCGTCTCCGGGGTGGAGATAAAGGACCGGCCGTCCCTTGCCTTCCCGCCAAAGATCGATGCCGACGTTGCCTATCTCGAGTCTTTGCATGTCGTCTTCGATGCCCACTTGCTTGTCGATTCCCCTGATAGCGTGGGCCAGCGGCGGAACCGCTGTCAAATAAGCGGCCCCGCGCCAACTTGGGCATGATGATCGAACGGCCGCGCGGAACTAGACCGGGCGTTCGCCCACGACCTGGACGCGGTGCATCATGCGGCGGCTCGTGGGATCGAAGCTGTCGCGGCGATGCAGAACGCAGCGGTTGTCCCAGATCAGCACGTCGCCCTTCCGCCACTGATGCGTCCAGGCGAAGGACGGCTGCGTTGCATGCGCCCACAGGCGGTCGAGGGTTTCCTCGCTGTCCGCCAGGTCGAGACCGAGGATGCAGCCGTTGCGCCGCCGGCCGAGATAGAGGCATTTACGCCCGGTGACCGGATGGGTGCGCACGATCGGATGGCGCGCGCCCGGTGCCTCGCGCGGGTCGGTCACTTCCTTGAAGCCTTTCCGCAACTGGCCGGCGCTGTTGTAGGTCTCGTCATGGACCATGATGCGGCCCTCGATCTTGTCGCGGAGATCTTGGGGCAGGGTCTCGTAAGCGAGATACTGATTGGCGAAGGAGGTATCGCCGCCGCTTGGTGGAACCTCCCAGGCGTGCAGGATGGCCGCGGAGACCGGGGTGTCGCGGTAGGACATATCGGTGTGCCAGATCGCCTCGCCGTCGCCGAGGTTGCCGAGCGGCGTGCCCTCCTCGGTCTTGAGGTTCGAGATCACCAGCACGTCGGGATAGTCCTCGAGATAGGGCTTGCCGATGATGCTCATGCCCGGCGGCTCGAGCGCGCCGAAGCGTTTGCCGAAGGCGATGAGGTCGGGGTCGCTGAGATTTTGTCCGCGGATCAGCACGACGAGATGGTCGGCATAGGCCTGCGCGATCCGGCCGAACGCATCGGCCGGGAGCTTCCTCAGGTCGACGCCCTTGATTTCCGCCCCCAGCGCCTTGCCCGTCGGCACGATCTCGACCGAAAGCACGTCAGACATGAGTTCCCGCAGCTCCTTTGACTTTGTTTGAGGAATCGATAGGCCGGAAGCTTATCACGCGCGGGCCGAGGCATGCGAATTGCCCGGATAGCCCGCAATTTTGGCGCCGAATCGCCTCGGGATGTAGGATTGGTGCCAAGGGCACCGATCGTGCAGCCGGGACAGTGGGCGTGTCCCGGCCGGTCCGGCGCCGAACAGCGGAATGACGGAGTGGCTGCATGGGGCTCGAGATACGACCATTGTCCGACGCGCTCGGCGCAGAAATCATCGGCGTCGATGTCAACGATCTAAGCGACGAGGCGTTCGGGAAGATTCACCAAGCGCATCTCGACCACTGCGTGATCGTGCTCCGCGACCAGCATTTGTTGCCGGAGCAGCATATCGCCTTCAGCCGCCGCTTCGGCGATCTCGATTATCAGGTGCTCGATCAGTATGCGCTGCCCGGGTATCGCGAAATCCTTGTCCTCACAAACAAAGTCACTGATGGGAAGCCGGCCGGCCTGGCGGACGCGGGCCGGCGCTGGCATACGGACATGTCCTACAACGCGATTCCCCCGCTGGGCTCGCTGCTCTACGGACTGGAGGTCCCGCCCGAGGGCGGCGACACGAAATTCGCCAACCTCTACGCCGCCTACGATGCGTTGCCGGACGCCACCAAGGAGCGGATCGCAGGCCTCAAGGGAATCCACGACTACGCTCGCCATTACAAGCGGGCGGACGACCTGAGCGGCGGCAAGCGCGCGAAGCTGACCGATGCGCAGAAGGCCAGCCTTAAGCCAGCGGTGCATCCGATCGTGCGGACCCATCCGGAAACGGGGCGAAAGGCACTCTATGTTGACGAAGGGCACACGATCGGCATCGAGGGCATGGACGAAGCGGAGGCGAAACCACTTTTGAGGGAACTGTACGAGCACGCCATCCAACCGCAATTCGTCTACGCGCATAAATGGCGTCAGTTCGACGTCGTCTTCTGGGACAATCGCTGCGTCCTGCATCAGGCGCAGCCCTATGACGCGGCGAAATACCTCCGCTATATGCATCGCACGACCGTGAAGGGGGATCGTCCGTTCTGACATGGAAGCAGCAAGAAATACGGCCCATTTGACCGAAGCGCTGGCCCGGTTCGCGGTCGAGACGCCGGCGGGCGCCATCCCCGAGACGGCCTATGAAAAGGCCGCCAAGGCGATCGTGGACACCGTCGGCTGCATCCTCGCCGGCAGCGTCGCCGATGTCTCCGAGCCGCTGCAGCGCTACCTCGGGCAGATCGAGGGCGAGGGCGCGCGTCCCGTCCTGGCCACGGGCAAGACCGCCCCGGCGGAAATCGCCGCCATGATCAACGGCACCTTCGGGCATGCGCTGGACTTCGACGACGTGCTGTCGATGATGCCGGCGCATCCCAGCACGGTCGTCCTGCCGGCGCTGTTCGCCTGCCTGCCCGACGGCACGAGCGGTCAGGTTTTTCTCGAAGCCTACATTCTGGGCGTGGAAGCGGGCGCCAAGATCGGGCTCGGCATCGGCAACGGCCATTACCGGCGCGGCTGGCATGCCACGGGGACGCTCGCGGTCTTCTCCGCGGTGTCCGCGCTGGCACGGCTCTTGGCGCTGGATGTCGCGACGACGCAACAAGCCTTCGGCATCGCGGCGTCGACGGCGAGCGGGCTCCGCTGCAACTTCGGCACGATGACCAAGCCGCTGCATGCGGGCTGGGCGTCGCGCAACGCGGTCGCCGCGGTCCGCCTCGCCGCATCCGGCTTTTCCGCCGCGCCCGATGCGATGGAGGCCAATGCGGGATTCTTCGCGACCTATGGCACGGAGCAGTCGGACATGGAGCGCTGTATTCGCGCGCTCGGGCGTCCGTTTGTCTTCGTCGAACCCGGCCTCGCGCTCAAGAAGTATCCCTGCTGTTACGCGTTGCACCGGCCGATCGATGCGCTGACGCAGCTGCGCGAGCGGCTGTCGCTGACGCCGGAGAATATCGAGTCCGTCTTCTGCCGGGTTGCGCCCGGCGCGCTGCGGCCCTTGCCCTATACGGCGCCGAAGACCGGGCTCGAAGGCAAGTTCAGCATGGAATACACGCTCGCCGTGGGCGTGCTGGATGGCCGCTTCGACCTCGCCGCTTACAGCGACCAGGGCGTCGCCCGCCCCGAGATCGCCGCCCTGCTGTCCCGCATGGCGAAGGCCGAGGACCCGCGCTGCCTCGGCGGCGAAGCGGACCCCGGCGCGCGCAGCTCGGGCACGATCGGTTTCGTCGAGGTCACGGCGCGCCGGCGGGACGGAGCGGAAGAAACGGTGCGCGTCGACAAGCCGGTCGGATCGCCGGAGCGGGAGCTGACCTGGGACGATCTGGAAGCGAAGTTCCACGACTGCGCCGGCCAGGCCGGATTGGCGTCGAACTCGGCGGCGGACAGCTTTGCGGCCTGGCGGGCGTTGCGGCAATGCGCCGATGTGGGGGATCTGCTGCGGCCCCTGGCGTAGCGGTCAGGTCGTGGCCTTGCCGCGGGCGTCCGCGGGCACATCGGCGGTCTTGCGCGCGGGGCTCCTGACCAGGAAAACGAGCGGCAACAGCAGCGCCATCAGCAACGTCATCAGCCGGAAGTCGTGCAGATAGGCGATGAATTCGGCCTGTTTGTCGACGACACGCTCGATGCTCATCAGGCCGGTCAGGCTGTCGAGGTTCCATCGGTCGGGCATTGGTATTACGTGCAGCCGGTCGTTGTAATAGCTGACATTCTCTATCAGGACCGACCGCGCATCGCGGGTGCTGCGCGCAAGCTCGGCGACCAGCACGGAGACGCCGACGCTCGAGCCGAGCCGGCGCGAGAGGCTGAGGATGCTGGTCGCGTCCGGGCGCATCGAATGCGGCATCGTCTGAAACGATACGGCCAGGACGGACACCGACAGGAAGCCGAAGCCCGCGCCCTGGATGAAGATCGTCAGCATGACGCTGTAGACGTCGATGTCCGGGGTGAAGGTCGACAGGATCGCCGTCGACAGCCCGATGCAGATCACGCCGCAAGCCATCAGCGGCTTCGGCGAGTAGCGGAGCATCAAGGCGCCGGCGATAAGGGACGACACCATGGTGCCGATGCCGCGCGGCGTCATGACGATGCCGGCTGTCAGGACCGGATAGCCCATATGCTTCTCGAGGATCGGCGGGATCAAGCCCGCATAACCGAATACCATGAAATTGTTGAGAAAGCCGAACAAGAGCCCGATCACGAACTCCCGATTCTTGAAGACTCGGGGGTTGAGGTAGGCGTTGCGCGCGGTGACCAGGTGGACGCTGAAGACGTAGAAGGCGACGAGGGCCATGAGGCCGAGCACGATGATCTCAGTCGAGTTGAACCAGTCGTCCTTCTCGCCCCAATCGAGCATGAGCTGGAAGGCGCCAATGCACAGGCTGAGGAAGATAAAGCCGAAGACGTCGAACTGCTTGCGCGTCTCGGCATGGCCGGAGGGAACATAGCGATAGATGAGCACGAGGGCGAGAATGCCGAGCGGCACATTGTTGAGGAAGACGAAGCGCCAGTTAAGATATTCGGTGATAAAGCCGCCGAGAATGGGGCCGACGATGATGCCGCTCATGCGTCCGGTGGTGAGCCAGCCGAAGGCCGTGCCCTGTTGCTCGCGCGGAAAAGTCGCGAGCACCGTCTGCATCAGCAGCGGGTTGAAACCGGCGCCGAAAAAGCCCTGCATGAATCGGAAGCAGACGATCTCGATCAGCGTGTTCGATTGTGCGATCAAGAGCGAGGTCGAGATCGTTCCAGCGATCACGATCATGTACAGCTGCTTGCGCGGCACGCGTCGGCTCAGCCACGCATAGAGCGGCGTGAAGATGGCGGACGCGACGAGATAAGCGGTCAGGATCCAGGAAATTTCGGTGAGGGTCGCCGAGAGCGCCCCCTGCATGCTTGGCAATGCGACGCTGACGGCGAAGGTATCGAGACCACCCATCATGCCGGCGGGCAGAATCCCAATGGCGACCGCGAGGCGCCCGCGGGGACTCATTTCGACATCGGGTTCCGATGTGCTCATCGATGGAATCGCCGCGGTGGGTTCACCAAGCCTCTCTTTCCTCTACGGCATGAAGCCCAGCCGGCGCCACGGCCGTAGCGCACTTTTCCTGGCTCACCGAAGCGATCGCCTGGCAAAATCAGTTGCGGTCGAGGTGGAACACAGATGCGCCGTGTGACACCGGCGGATGCCGGAATGCGCCATTCTAGACCGAAGAGCCGCCTAAATAGAAATCATGCCCATTTCTGCGGCATTTCGGGATGTGGCGCGCCGGCAAAGGATCACCAGCCAACCGCGTAGGCGGTGCGCCGCGGGTCCGCCGCGCCGCTGCGAAGCCCCGAGACCAGGTCGATCCCGACGCTGCAGACCGAGCCCGCGCTCCAGCGCTGCGCCGGCCACCATTCGATCTTGTGGCCGCGCGCGGCGAGATCGGCGCCGACGACCTCGCCAATATCGGCTTCCAGATTGAGCCGGCCGGGGAAATAGCTGTGCGGGATCGCCGAGGCGGGCCAGCTGTAGCTGGCGAAGCGCGGCGCCTCGACCGCGGCCTGGGGGCCCATGCCGAAGACGAAGACGTTGAGAAAGGCCTGGAGCTGCGCCTGCCCCAGCACTTCGCTGCCCGGCGAGCCGAAGGAGGTGACGGAGTGGCCCGCGCGGATCGCCATCATCGGATTGGCCGACATGCGGGGCCGGCGCCCGGGTCCGACCGCGGCGGGATGGCGGGGGTCGGTATAGGCCCGCGATCCCCACATCGACGGCGTGATGCCGGTGCCGGGCGTGACGGGCCCGCTGATCGTCGGGTCGCTCGGTGTGGCGGCGAAGAGATTGCCGAACCGGTCGGCGGCGCAGAGATGCGAGGTCTCGAGCGCGGCGGTGTCCGTCGCGGCGCGCGACTGCGCCGACGGATCGGGCTGCCAGGGCGGGAGGTCGTAGCCGGCGAGCGTGCCGAAGGGCGGCATGGCGGGCCAGGCTTCCCCCGGCCGGATCATCTGCCGCCGCTCCGCGGCATAGGCGGCGGAGAGCAGCCGGTCGAGCGGCACGTCGACGAAATCCGGGTCACCGAAGTAGACCTCCCGGTCCGCCGCGGCCAGCTTCATCGCCTCGGTCACGCTGTGGACGTAATCGGCGCTGTTGTGCCCCATGGCCGCGAGGCCGACGCCGTCGAGGATGTTCAGTGCTTCGAGCACGAGTGGGCCTTGGCACCACGGCCCACACCCATAGACGTCGACATCGCCGAAACGGGTATGGCAGGGGGCCTCGAAACGGGCGCGGAAGGACGCGAGGTCTTCCACGGTCATCAGGCCGCCCAGATCCCGCTGCTGCCGAACCATCGCCGCGGCGATGTCGCCCCGGTAAAAGGCGTCGTGCGCGGCCCGCAGCCCGGCGTCACGGCCTTTGCCGCGATGCGCCGTTTCCTCGTCTGCGAGATATTGCAGGCTGGCCGCGAGGTCGCGCTGGACGAACAGGTCGCCTTCCTCCGGGATGCGGCCATCGGGCATGAAGATCGCCGTCGTGGTCGGCCAGTCGGCAAACTCGTGACGATGATCGAGCAGGATTTCGCGGAACATCGGGTATACCGGGAAGCCGTCGCGCGCAAAGCGGATCGCCGCTGCCGCGACCTCACCGAAGGACAGCGTGCCATACCGCTCCAGCGCCGCGATCCAGATGCCGGGCGCCGCTGGCACGACCGTGTTCAGGATCCCCGGCGGCACGCGGCCGCCGAAACGCTCTGTGAAATAGTCCGTCGTCGCCGCCTTCGGCCATGGCCCGACGCCGCTGATGACGACCACCTCCCGCGTCTCAGCGAGATAGATCATGGTGGGCGCGACGCCGCCGAAGCCGACGAACTCGCTTTCCAGGACAGCGGTCGCGATGCCCATGGCGACGCCCGCGTCGATCGCGTTGCCGCCGGCTTCCAGAATCGTGAAGCCGGCCAGCGCGGCCCAGTAGTGCCCTGCCGCCGCGACGTGCCGCTGCGCCATGATCGTCGGGCGATGTTGGCTCGGTGCGGGCAAGGTCGGCATCGCGGTCCTTCGTCCTTTGGTCGGTGTCGGCGGGCGGCCGCGAGCGGCCGTATTCGGAGTTTGCTATAGTGAAGGGCGACAGAACAACAAGACTCGAAGGGATGTCCGCCATGACCGGAAACGCCGTCTCCTCCGTCGCGCTGGCCGAAGACCTCACCGCGCTGACGCCGGACCAGCTCAGTAATGACGATGTCGCGCAGTTGAAGCGCCTGATCCTCGACCACGCGGCCGTGACGCTGTGCGGCTCGGTGCAGCCTTGGGGCTGCAAGCTGACCGCCTGGGCTCGCCGTTTCGGCGCGTCCGGCCGCGCGGTGCTGGTCGGCAGCGGCGACCGGGCGAGCGCGGCGACGGCCGGCCTGGTGAACGGCACCTCGGCGCATGGCTATGAGCTCGACGACACGCACGAATACTCGCGCAGCCATCCCGGGGCCGTCGTGATTTCGGCGGCGCTGGCGGTCGGCACCGAGCAGGGGTCGTCCGGCCCGGACGTTATGGCCGCGATCGTCGCCGGCTACGAGGCGATGACGCGCCTCGGCATGGCGGCGGGCGCGCTCGCGACGACGGAAGTCGGCTTCCACGCGACCTGCCTCTACGGACCGTTCGGCGCGGCCGCGGCGGCGGCGCGGCTGATGGGCCTCGACGCGGCAGCGCTCGCGCAGGCCTGGGGCATCGCTTTGTCCATGACCGGCGGATCGTCGCAATTCGCCTTCGAGCCGAAGGGCACCATGGTCAAGCGCATGCATGGCGGAATCCCGGCGCAGAACGGCATCATTGCGGCCCAGCTCGCGAGCCTCGGCGTCGCCGCTCCGGTCCGCGCCTTCGAGGGCGAGCATGGCTTCTTCCATCTTTATGGCCGGAATCCCGACCCGTCCAAGCTGATGCGGCCGGCGGGCGAGCCCTTCCAGATTCACAAGATGAGCTTCAAGCCCTATTCCTGCTGCCGCAAGTTCCACTCGCTGATCGACGCGC
>CAZPFL010000126.1:7766-14889 GCA_964585785.1 uncultured Rhodospirillaceae bacterium | reverse complement strand
GAATCTCCCGGTCCTTCGGCAACCGGGAGGAAAATAGGGAGATAGTCTTGATTAAACGTTATCAGGGAAAATTTAGAACTGCATATAACTTTTAGTGGATATCAGGATACCTCGAATCGACCGCCTCCGGGTTGTGGCGGCGGCAGGGGGGTGGCATGCTCCGCCCTTGAGCAATCGCCGCAGATCAGGAGAAAGCGCGATGCCCGACCCCGTCCTCTTTGAGGTCTTCACCGACTACGTTTGACCGTGGTGCTATCTCAGTACCGGGCGTATTGAAAAGCTGAAGCAGCGCTTCGCGATCACGGTCAAGCTGGTGCATTTCCCGCTGCATCCGGACACGCCCATGGAAGGGCGCACGCTCGAGGAGCTGTTCGCCGGGCGGAACTACGACATCGACGCCTCCTTCCAGCGCATGAAGACGCTGATGGACCAGGAAGGCCTGCCCTACGAGAAGCGCACCCACACCTACAACAGCCGGCTCGCGCAGGAGATCGGCAAATGGGCCGACACCGACCATCCGGACCGCGCCGACGCGGTGCATGACGGCTTCTACCGCGCCTATTTCGTCGACCGCCGCAACATCGCCGAGGAGGACGTCATCCTCGACGTGGTGCGCGCCGCGGGCCTGCCCGAGGACGAGGCGCGCGACGTGCTGGCGACCCGCCGCTTCAAGGACGCGGTCGACGCCGACTGGGCCAAGTCGCACCAGTACGGCATCACCGGCGTGCCGACCTTCGTCTGCGGCGGCTACGGCGTCGTCGGCGCGCAGCCTTACGAGACGCTGGTGCAGTTCCTCGAACAGGTCGGCGTGGCGAAGGCGGCGGAATAGCGGCGCGGCAACGCGGTCGGAACGCGGGAGAGCGCGATGGGGCGGAGCTTGCTGCGGCTGGGGCTGATCCTGGCGCTCGCGCTTTTCGCGGCCGGCAGCGCTCGGCCGGCTGCCGCCGCGTCGGCCGCCGCATCCTCCAACCCCGGCAAGATCGGCGTCGTGCTGCTGCATGGCAAATACAGCACGAACAAGCCGGACTCGCCGATCGGACGGCTGGGGCGCGCGCTGGACGAAGCGGGCTTCACCACCACGGCACCCGAGATGCCCTGGTCCTACGACCGGCACTTTGACGCCACGATCGAGACGGCCTTCGCCGAGATCGACCGGGCGGTCGCTGCGCTCAAGGCCGAGGGCGTCACCAAGGTCGTCATCGCGGGCCACAGCCTCGGCGCCAACATCGGCCTGGCCTACGCGACAGAGCGGCCCGGCCTCGCCGGCGTTATCGCCATAGCCCCCGGCCACACGCCCGAGAGCCCGGACTGGCCCCGCAGCTTCGCCGGGGACGTGGCGAAGGCGCGGGCGATGGTGGCGGCCGGGAAAGGCGACGCGGTCGCCGCGTTCGGCGACCATATTCGGGGCGGGCGGACGCCGTTCAGGCTGCGCGCAAAGATCTATCTCAGCTATTTCGACCCGGACGGGCTCGCCGCGATGAGCAAGACGGCGGCCCGCCTGCCCCCCGGCACGCCGATCCTCTGGATCGTGGAGACGAACCGCCTAAAGCTGATCTCCGCGCGGACGACCTTCGAGCGCATTCCGGGCGCCGGCCGCAAGCAGTTCATCGCCGTCGACGCCAGCCACAACGACGCGCCCGCGCGGAGCGCGAAGCAAATCATCGCCTGGCTGAAGGCGCTCTGAGCGGCGGCCGGACGAACGAGACCGAAATCGTAAGGCACGGACATGTTCCACGAGCGCCTGTCGCTTTTCTGTGCGACCGTCCTTGCCCGCATCCCTTGTGAAAGAGGCCCATGCCCATGGAAGCCGAGATCGAGGAACTGGTCCACCGCCTAGTCCGCCTGGAAGACGAGATCGAGCGCAAGCTGGAGGCGCAGCGCGCGCGGTTCCACTACCGGCTCGAGGAACGGCGCGCCGTCTTCGAGGAAGGCGTCATCCGCCAGCACAAGCTGATCCGTACCGGCCTGCTGACGTTTCTCCGGACCTCGCCGCTCGCGGCCCTCATCGTCGCGCCGGCGATCTATGGCCTGATCGTGCCGATCGCGCTGCTCGACCTCGGCGTCTCGATCTACCAGCGCGTCTGCTTCACCGCCTGGGGCATGGCTCGGGTCCGGCGCGCGGACTACGTCATCGTCGACCGCCACCGCCTGGCCTATCTCAACGGCATCGAGAAGCTGAACTGCGCCTATTGCGGCTACGCCAACGGCGTGATCGCCTATGCCCGCGAAACCGCCAGCCGGACCGAGCAGTACTGGTGCCCGATCAAGCACGCGCTCCGCCTGCGCACGCCGCATCCGCGCTATCGCAGCTTCGTCGACTACGGCGACGCGGAAGGCTTTCGCGCGCAGCTCGACGCGCTGCGCAAGGAGGTGCAGAAGACGGCGGAGGACTCCAAGCCGGCGTGACGGCGATGCCGCGTGTACCCATCGCGGCGCCGCAACCGGCGCGGGCCGCGCTAATTTGTGCGCGCGCGACAGGCTGATCTACCATGAACAAATAAAACCGGCGCTCGTCCGAGCACGCCGAGAACCTTCATGGGAGGAAGTCAAAATGCTGAGTACGCGTACAGCGTATCGCTGGGCGGCCGCGCTGCTTGTCGCCGCCACGGCATCGACCCTGGCGCCGACGGCCGGCACCGCCGAAAGCGTCGATTATTCCGGAAAACGCATCTCCATCATCGTCCCCTTCTCCGAAGGCGGCGGCACGGACACCTGGACGCGCATGATGGCGCCGTATCTGGAGAAGACCTTGCCCGGGCACCCGCGGGTGCTCGTGCTGAACAAGCCGGGCGCGGGCGGGATCATCGGCGCCAACTACTACAACGACAAGGCGCCGAAGGACGGCACGATGATCTTCGCGCTGTCGATCTCGACCGCCATGAACTACGCGATGGGCGATCCCCGCATCCGCTTCAAGCTCGAGGACTACCATCCGGTCCTGAGCTCGCCGCGCAGCAGCACGCTCTATGTGCGCAAGGATCTGGGTCTCGCGTCGGTCGCGGATCTCAAGGGCAAGATCCGGAAGATGCAAAGCATGACGCCCGACAAGCTGAACTTCGGCGGCCGCACGCCGACCTCGTCCGACCTGACCTATCGCGTCGGCTTCAGCCTGCTCGGGATCGAGGTCAACAGCGTGTGGGGGCTCGGCGGCACCGGGCCGATGGCGCTCGGCTTCGAGCGGGGCGAGTTCCAGATCAGCGCCGACAACACGCTGGCCTATCTTTCGACCCGCAAGCACTTGGTCGACAACGGGCTCGCCCAGCCGCTCTTCACGCTGGGCAACTTTGACGACGCGGGGAAATACGGCCGCGACCCGGCGCTGCCGAGCGTGCCGTCCTTCGTGGAAGTGTACGAGGCGGCCTATGGCAAGAAGCCGTCGGGTCCCGGCTTCGAGGCGTGGAAGGCGCTGATGGGCCTGAACGTCTCGATGAACAAGACCCTGCTGCTGCACCCGAACGTGCCGAAGGCGGTCGTCGATACCTGGTGCACCGCGATCCGCGCGATGCTCAAGGACCCGGCCTTCCTGAAAGGCGCGGCCCTGGAGCTCGGGCCCTACCCGCAGATCGTCGGCGATGCGGTGAAGCCGATCATGACGGACGCCTTCGCGATCAAGCCCGAGGCCAGGGCCTGGCTCGCGAAATACGTCAAGGTCCGCTACAACATCGACCTGGCGAAGAAGTAACGCGCCGCGACGCGGCACACGGTCCGCCACGCGCGCTCCCGGTCCTATCGGGAATGCGCGTGGCGTGATGGGGGGCGCTCTACTTCCGCGTCCCGACCACGACCCAGTAGCTGCGCGGCACGCAGATGCCGAGCTCGGTCGGGAAGCCGTCGTGGAAGGCGATGAAGGCGTCCTTCAACGCTTCGCGCTTGGCCGTGTCGAGCTTGCCGGCGAGCGTGCGCAGCGGGCCGTAGCCCGTCGAGAAGGTCCGCCACGCCGCCGCCCCGTCCGGCTCGCGGTAATAGGACAGGCCCTGCTCGAAGGTCAGCTCGAACGCATCGCCCAGCAGCGCCGAGACGCGCGCCGGGTCGCCCCACGCGAAGGGCGACGGCGGCGGCGATCCCGCCGGCTGCGGCATGAAGGGCTTCATCACCTTGAACATCTCGAACACGTTGCCGTCGGTCGTCCAGGTCGCGAGGGCGAGCCGGCCGCCCTTGCGGCAGACGCGCGCCATCTCGCGGGCGGCGTCCTCGGGCCGCTGCACGAACATCACGCCGAAGGTCGAGATGACGCCGTCGAAGGACGCGTCCGCATAGGGCAGCGCCTCCGCGTCGCCGTCGTCGAAGGCGATGTCGAGGTTGCGGGCCCGCGCGATGGCGCGCGCCGCGGCGACGACCTCGGGCGCGAAATCGACGCCGGTTACGTCGAGGTTGCGCTCGGCGATCCGCCGCGCGGTCCAGCCGGTCCCGGTCGCCACATCGAGGACGCGCTCTCCCGGCCGCGGCGCCAGCCGCTCGATCGTGTGCTCGATCGCGTCCGCGATGCCGCGGCTGATCTCGTCATAGGCGCGGCCGGCCGAAGACCATGTCGCCGACGGCCCCGCGTTGTGCGGCCGGACGGACGTCGCGTCGATCCGGCGCTCTGCGAAGTGTTGTGTCATGTCGCTCACCTGGTGGTTGGCACAATGCTCCGCGCCGCCTGGCGCCGAAGCGGCCGGACAATGCCGAAGACCGATGGCCGCAACCAGTTCAGGAACTGAACTGGAGCGCGATGACGCGATCCCATAGTCTTGAGGTGATTTTGGACGCGGCAGGCCGGAGGGAGGCCAGACGATGACCAGGGAAAGCGGTTCCACGAGGGACAGCGGTTACGGGCAGTTCTGTCCCGTGGCCAAGGCGTCGGAGATCGTCGCCACGCGCTGGACGCCGCTGGTGCTGCGCGAGCTGGTCTGCGGCAGCCGGCGCTTCAACGAGATCCACCGCGGCGTGCCGCTGATGTCGCGCGCGCTCCTGACCCAGCGGTTGCGCGAGCTGGAGCAGGCCGGCGTCATCCGCCGCGTCACGCCCGACGGCGCGCGAATCGCCGAGTATCATCTGACCAAGTCCGGCGAGGAGCTGAAGCCGATCATCATCGCGCTCGGCATCTGGGGCCAGCGCTGGGTGGAGAGCGCGCACGACAGCGCGGAGTGGGACGCGGGCGTCCTGATGTGGGACATGCGCCGCCGCATCGACACAAGCGCGCTGCCGCCCGGCCGCAGCGTCATCCAGTTCGAGTTCGCCGACGCGCCGGCCGAGCTCGGGCGCTGGTGGCTGGTCGTCGAGGACGGCCGGACGGATCTCTGCCAGAGCGACCCGGGCCACGAGGTCGGGCTCTACGTCGCCTGCGACGTGCCGACCCTGGCCCGCGTCTGGATCGGCAAGGACAGCCTCCGCCGCGCCATCGACGCCGACGAGATCGTCCTCACCGGCGACGCCGCGCTCCGCCGCACCGTCACGCAGTGGATGAAGCTGTCCGCGGTCGTCGAGGCGCTGCGGGGCACGGAGGCCGGGCGGGCGGCGTGAGGGGCATGCTATCCTGCGCAAAGCCGGCGCAACACTAGGCGCAATCAACGGAACGGGCTTTCCGATGCAGCCTTGGTACATCGCGACGAAGCGGTTCGGCCCTTGGGACGCCGAGGCGTGGCGCGGCTATACGGAGTGGTCCGGGCTCGGCGGGCTCAGCGAGGTCGTCTCCCTCGATGCCATTCTCTGCCCGACGGTGTTGCCGGAGATCCGCGAGGATTACTGGCCGCATATCGTCAATGAAGACTTCATGCTGCATTTCTTCACCGATCTCGACTTTCTGCTGGGCGAGATCGCCGCGATCCCGGACCGCAACCTGCTCTGCGTCTTCCGCAATCCGCCGCGTCACCCGGAACCGCCCGCCGCGTCCCAGCGTTTCCAGTTCGTCGGCTACGATGTCGTGGACATCCATGGCGACGTCAGCGCGCTGACGAACTGCGGCGGCTTTCCGGATATCTTCGCGAATGACGAGCTGCAGCCGGTCGGCCTGCTGCCGACGCACGCGCGTGCGGTCGACGTCCAGGCCGCGCTCAAGGCGCGCTATCCCGGCGAGCGCCACGCCGACTGCCATGTCTGGGCGGTCTTTCGCGCGCGCCGCGACTGACGCACACTGAGAGCTGCACCATTCCACTCGATCGGGAGGCATCCATGACCCATCCCGTCTTCGCCGCAGGCCGCGTCGCCGTCGTCACCGGCGCGGCGCTCGGCATCGGCCGCGCCGCCTGCCGGCGCTTTGCCGGCCTCGGCATGAAGCTCTGCATGATCGACATCGACGACGAGGCGCTCGACGAAGCCCGCGCCGAGGTCATCGCGGAAACGGACCTGCGCGACGCGGACGTGTTGGCGGTCGCGGCCAATGTCGCGCGGCTGGAAGACCTGATCGCGCTGCAGCAGGCGGTTCAGGCCGAGCTCGGCCCCGTGGCGCTGCTGATGAACAACGCGGTGACGCGGCTCAAGGCCAAGACCTGGGAGGAACCCGACACCTGGCGCCACGCGCTCGACGTCAATCTGTTCGGCGTGATCAACGGCGTGCAGGCCTTCCTGCCGGCGATGCTGGCGGACGGCGCGCCGGCCATGGTGGTCAATGTCGGCTCCAAGCAGGGCATCACCAACCCGCCGTCGAACCCGCCGTACAACGTCGCCAAGGCGGCGGTGAAGGCCTACACCGAGCTGCTGCAGCACGAATTGCGCAACACGCCGGGCGCGCAGGTCACCGCCCATCTCCTGATCCCCGGCATGACCACGACCGGCCAGCGCGAACACCGGCCCGGTGCCTGGATGCCCGATCAGGTCGTCGATGTCATGATGGCGGCGCTGGAGCGCGGCGATTTCTACATCCTCTGCCCCGACGGCGAGGTGACGCCCGAGATGGACCGCAAGCGCATCCTGTGGGCCGCCGGCGACATCGTCGAAAACCGCCCAGCGCTCTCACGGTGGGAGGAGAGTTTCAAGGCGCGGTTCGAGGGGTGGGAGGGGTAAGTGCCCGCCCAATTTTGCGCGTGACGTAAGCCGGCACGCGTCTCACCGGATCATCGTGAAACAGATCTACCAGCAGCCGCCCCTACTCGCTCCACGCCCGCGCGATGATCGCCTGCACGTCCATCCCCGCCGACAGCGTGCC
>CAZPFL010000126.1:0-7666 GCA_964585785.1 uncultured Rhodospirillaceae bacterium | reverse complement strand
CGCTCCACGCCCGCGCGATGATCGCCTGCACGTCCATCCCCGCCGACAGCGTGCCGAGCGTGCGGCCGCCGGCGCCGGTTAGGCGTGAGGCACAAAAGGCATCCGCCACCGGGTGCGGCGCGTGCTGGACGAGCAGCGCCGCCTGCCAGGCGAGCGCGAGCCGCTCGACGATGACGCGGGCCTGGCTTTCGTCGAGGGCGTTGGATTTCTGCGCTTTCTCGATCTCGCCTACATAGGTGTCCAGCCGGCGGTCGCCGCCGGCCGCGGCCTTGAGCTCGCCTGCAAAGGCAGCGAGCGCGTCGGGCGCGCGCGCGATGGTGCGCAGGATGTCGAGGCAGATGACGTTGCCCGTGCCCTCCCAGATGCCGTTGACCGGTGCCTCGCGGTAGAGCCGCGGCATCGGGCCGTCCTCGATATAGCCGCCGCCGCCGAGGCACTCCATCGCCTCGGCCACGACCGTGGGCGCGCGCTTGCAGACCCAGAACTTGGCGATCGCGGTGGCCAGCCGGACCATCGGCTCGGCGGCCGGGTCCGCCAACGCGTCGTCGTAGCCGCGGGCGAGCCGCATCACCATCGCGGTCGCGGCCTCGCTCTCGAGCGCCAGGTCGGCCAGCACGTTCTGCATCAGCGCGTGATCGGCGAGCATCGCGCCGAAGGCCGCGCGGTGGCGCGTGTGGTGCATCGCCTGGACCACCGCCGCCCGCATGACCGCGGCCGCGCTGACCGAGGCGTCGAGGCGGGTGTGGTGGACCATCTGGATGATCGTGTGCACGCCCCGGCCTTCCGGGCCGACGCGCCGCGCCCAGGTGTCGTCGTATTCGATCTCGGCCGAGGCGTTCGAGCGGTTGCCGAGCTTGTCCTTGAGCCGTTGCAGGAAGAAGCGGTTCTGCGTGCCGTCCGGGCGGAAGCGCGGCACCAGGAAGCAGGTCAGCCCGCCCGGCCCCTGCGCGAGCGTGAGGAAGGCGTCCGACATGGGCGCGGAGCAGAACCATTTATGCCCGGTCAGGAGGAAGATCCCCTCGCCCTCGCCGGCCGCGGGCCGGGCGCGGGTCGAGTTGGCGCGCACGTCCGAGCCGCCCTGCTTCTCGGTCATCGCCATGCCGAAGATCGCGCCGAGCTTGTCCCGGGCCGGGATGAAGCGCGCGTCGTATTCGGTCGACAGGATGCGCGGCGTCCATTCCTCGGCCAGCGCGGGCTCGTTGGCGAGCGCCGGCACGGCGGCGAAGGTCATCGCCATCGGGCAACAGACGCCGTTCTCGCCCTGGTTCATCAGGAAGGCGAGCGCCGCCTTGACCGCGTGCGCGCCGCGCTGCTTCTCGCGCCAGGGCAGCGCGTGCACCGCGTGTCCGACGCCGAGCGCCATCAGGTAATGCCAGGCGGGGTGGTATTCGATCCGGTCGAGGCGGTTGCCGTATCGGTCGTGGGTGAGGAGCTCGGGCGCGTGCCGGTTGGCGAGCCGGGCCCAGTCCTGGACCTCGACGCTGCCGACCCGGGCGCCCAGCGCGCGGGCCCGCTTGAGGCCTTCCTTGCGGCCGAAGTCGGCGCCCTCGCGGGCCAGCGCCTCGACCAGCGCCCGGTCGGTCTCGAAGACGTTGTAGTCGGCCAGCGGCGGCGGCTGGTTCTCGACCCGGTGGGTCGCGCCCTGAAACGCGCCCTTCGCCGCCCCCGGGGCCGCCCGCTTGCCCGTTCCCCGAGCCGTCTTGGAAGACGCCGCCATGGGCCCCTCCTCCGGTTTGCAATCCCAGGCTACCAGGAAAGCGCAAGTGGGTTAAGAAAGGTGAAAGGCGAAGGACTCGTCACCGTGAATATGGTGCAATGGATGCCACGGACAAACCGTCGCGGAATGGTTAAGTTATTGATTTTTATTATGAACGTCATTCCCCGGCTTGACCGGGGAATCCATGGCACGGCCTTCCAACCCGGCGCATTTACGCCCTGGAAAGGCCCGTCGCATGGACTCCCCGGTCAAGCCGGGGAGTGACGACCTTTTTTGATGCGGCAGCACGCCACAAGCCCTCCGTCCTCATCTCTCCTTAACCTCTTAACGAAGTCGCAAGGCTGCGGGCGGTAGGGTGAGCCTGCCGCAATCCCGGAAAAGAGGGTTTCCCCGGGCGGGCGGCAGGCGCCGGGCCGGGAAGACCCGAAGCGCCGAGGCACTGTCCGGAGGGGGCAAGAAGCCATCATGACGGCACCACGCATCGGGCTTGCGTTGGGCGGCGGCGTTGCGCGCGGCTGGGCCCATATCGGCGTGCTGCACCGGCTGACCGAGCTCGGGCTCGTGCCGGACCTGGTCTGCGGCACCTCGATGGGGGCGCTGGTCGGAAGCTTCTACCTCGCCGGCAAGCTCGCCGAGTTCGAGCAGCTCGTGCGTACGCTGACGCGGCTCAAGATGGTCCGCCTGCTCGACTTCATGGTGCCGCAGAACGGTATCCTCGGCGGCAAGCGCATGTTCCGCGAGATGGAGAAGCTGGTCGGCGAGATCCACATCGAGGACCTGCCGAAACCCTTCGCCGCGGTCGCCGCGGAGCTGGCCACCGGCCACGAGATCTGGATGACCCGCGGCCACATGCTGGACGCGGTGCGGGCGTCGGTCTCGATCCCCGGCGTCTTCAAGCCGGTCAAGCGCGACGGGCGCTGGATGATCGACGGCGCGCTGGTCAACCCGGTGCCCGTCTCGGTTTGCCGCGCCATGGGCGCGCGCATGGTGATCGCCGTCAACCTGTCGGGCGACACGATGGGCGGCATCCCGGCGATCGACCGGCGCAACGGGAACGGCGGCGGCGAGGAGGCGTTCCTCGAGGGGGAAGAGCGGCGGCGCCCGCTCAACACCAATCTCGGCCCGGCCGTGCGCCGGTTGCTCGACACCGACCAGCAGGAGCCGAACTTCTTCAGCACCATGTCCTCCAGCTTCACGATCCTGCTCGACCGCATCACGCGGAGCCGGCTCGCCGGCGATCCGCCGGACGTGATGATCTCGCCGCGCGTCGGCCATATCGGCCTGTTCGACTTCCACCGCGCGGAAGAGACGATCGAGGAGGGCGCGCGGGCGGTCGACCGCATCGTGCCGGTTCTGATCGAGGTCATGGGTGTATTCGGCATGGGAATTGAAAAAGAAAATCAGCCCCGGAGAGCCCACAGCGCGTAAAATACAAATGAAACGCTCCATGGATTAATCGTATTAACGACACGATTTCTCTCTAAGACAAAGGAAGCCGGCGGAGAACGGCCGCCGGAACGACGACGGATAGGACGAAACCTTGAGAAGCTTTGAGACACCCATCTTCGCCTCGATCGCCGCGGCCATCCGGTCCGCGGTGGCGAAGCTGTGGCCGGGCCGGCCCGCCGCCGCGCCGGAGCCGGAGGCGCCGAAGCGCTATCCCTGGGAAGATTCCTATCCGCCCGAGGTCGACTGGCGCGCCGAGATCCGGGTCAAGCCGGTCACCGACATCCTCGACAGCGCGGTCGCCGACTTCCCGGACAAGCCCTGCCTGGAGTTCCTCGGCAAGCGCTACGACTACAAGACCGTGGGCAAGCTCGTGAACAAGCTGGCCAAGGGGCTGCAGGACATCGGCGTCGGCCCCGGTGACAGCGTCGGGCTGCTGCTGCCGAACTGCCCCTATTACGTGCTGTTCTACTACGCGATCCTGCGCATCGGCGCGACCGTGGTGAACTACAACCCGCTCTACGCCAAGCGCGAGATCGCGCGCCAGATCATCGACTCGAACACGCGCGTCATCGTCACGCTCAACTTGAAGACGCTCTACCCGAAGATCGCCGACCGCCTGCAGGACGGCCCGCTGGAGCACATCGTCGTCTGCCGCATGGGCGAGATACTGCCCTTCCCGAGCAGCCTCCTGTTCGCCTTCGCACGGCGCAAGGAGATCGCCGCGATCAAGCCGGACGAGCGGCACATCCCCTATGAGCGGCTGATCGACAACGACGGCTCGGTGACGCCGGCCGAGATCGACCCGGAGACGGACATCGCGGTGCTGCAATACACCGGCGGCACCACCGGCACGCCCAAGGGCGCGATGTTGACGCACGCCAACCTTTACGCCAACGCGGTGCAGACCAGCCTGTGGGCGGGCGTCGGCGCGACGCGCGGCGCGGAGCGCTTCCTCGGCGTGCTGCCGCTGTTCCACGTCTTCGGCATGACCGGCGTGATGAACACCTGCCTCTATTACGGCTCGGAGCTGGTCCTGCTGCCGCGCTTCAACACGGCCGAAGTGCTGGAGGTGATCGACGGCCAGAAGCCGACCGTGTTCTGCGGCGTGCCGACCATGTTCTCCGCGATCAACGCGCATGCGGACCTCGACAAATACGACCTCTCCAGCCTCAACCTCTGCATCTCGGGCGGCGCGCCGCTGCCCATGCCGATCAAGGAGAAGTTCGAGGCGCTGAGCCAGTGCAAGCTGGTCGAGGGCTACGGCCTAACCGAGTCCAGCCCGGTCTGCACGGTCAACCCGTTCGGCGGCGCGAGCCGCGCGGGCTCGGTCGGCCTGCCGCTGCCGGGCACGATCATCGAGATCGCCGACCGCAAGGACCCGGACATGATCCTCAAGCCGGGCGAGCATGGCGAGATCTGCATCTCCGGGCCGCAGGTGATGGCCGGCTACTTCAACAAGCCGGCCGAGAACGCCGACGTGCTGCGCGGCGGACGGCTGCATACCGGCGACGTCGGCTATCTCGACGAACAGGGCTATCTCTATGTCATCGACCGCATCAAGGACCTGATCCTGAGCGGCGGCTTCAACGTCTATCCGCGCATGGTCGAGGAAGCGATCCTGCTGCACCCCGCGGTCGAGGAAGCGGTGGTCTGCGGCGTGCCGCACAGCCACCGCGGCGAGATCGTCAAGGCCTACGTCAAGCTGAAGCCCGGCACGGCGCTGACCAGCACCGAGCTCCGGGCCTTCCTCAAGGACAACCTCGCGCCGTTCGAGATGCCGTCGAAGGTCGAGTTCCGCAACGAGCTGCCGAAGACGCTGATCGGCAAGCCGTCGCGCAAGGAATTGGTCGCCGAGGAGCAGCGCCGCGCCGCCGGCTACGGCCCGGTGCACGACGATTTGCAGGACGCGGTCGCGGATTGACCGCGCCGGAGGTGAAAGGATGAGCGGACTTCTTATTGGACTTCGCAAACGCCTGATCAGCGCGCCGCTGCTGGGCTGGTACCGCAAGGTGCTGCCGCCCATGTCGCGTACCGAGCGCGAGGCGATCGAGGCGGGCACCGTCTGGTGGGACGCCGACCTGTTCTCGGGCAAGCCGGACTGGCAGAAGCTGCGCGCGCTGCCGCGCCCGACGCTGAGCGCCGCCGAGCAGGCCTTCCTCGACGGGCCGACGGAAGAGCTCTGCCGCATGCTCGACGACTGGAAGATCACCCAGGACGGCGACCTGCCGCGCGAGGTCTGGCGCTTCATCAAGGAGAACGGCTTCCTCGGGATGATCATTCCGAAGGATTACGGCGGGCTCGGCTTCTCGGCGCTCGCGCATTCGACGATCGTCATGAAGATCTCGAGCCGCAGCCTGACCGCCGCCGTCACCGTGATGGTGCCGAACTCGCTCGGCCCCGCGGAGCTGCTGCTGCATTACGGCACCGAGCAGCAGAAAGATCATTACCTGCCGCGCCTCGCCCAGGGCGAGGAGATCCCCTGCTTCGCGCTGACCGGCCCCTTCGCCGGCTCGGACGCCGCCTCGCTGCCCGACCGCGGCGTCGTCTGCTACGGCGAAGTGAACGGCGAGCGCGTGCTCGGCATGAAGGTGACCTGGAACAAGCGCTACATCACGCTCGCGCCGGTCGCCACGATCATGGGCCTCGCCTTCCGCCTCTCCGATCCCGACCGGCTGCTCGGCGAGGAGCAGGACTTGGGCATCACGCTCGCGCTGGTGCCGACCGAGACGCCCGGCGTCCAGATCGGCCGCCGCCATTTCCCGGTCAACCAGGTGTTCATGAACGGCCCGACCCGGGGCGAGGACGTGTTCATGCCGCTCGACTGGGTGATCGGCGGCCGCGCCCGCGTCGGCGAAGGCTGGCGCATGCTGATGAACTGCCTCGCCGCGGGGCGCTCGATCTCGCTGCCCGCCGCCAGCACCGGCGGCGCCAAGCTCGCCGCCCGCATGACCGGCGCCTATGCCCGCGTCCGCAAGCAGTTCCGCACCCCGGTCGGCCGCTTCGAGGGCGTGCAGGAAGCGCTCGCGCGCATCGCCGGCAACGCCTACCTGCTCGACGCGGCGCGCAAGGTCACCGCCGCCGCGGTCGATCTCGGCGAGAAGCCGGCCGTGCTGTCGGCGATCGTCAAGTATCACGCGACCGAGCGGCTGCGGCTCACGATCAACGACGCGATGGACGTGCATGGCGGCCGCGGCATCTGCAACGGGCCGAGCAACTATCTCGCGAACGCCTATTTCTCGGTGCCGGTCAGCATCACGGTCGAGGGCGCCAACATCCTGACCCGCAGCATGATCATCTTCGGCCAGGGCGCGATCCGCTGCCATCCCTACCTGATGGCGGAGATGGAGGCGGCGCATGACAGCGACCGCAAGCGCGCGCTGGAGACTTTCGACAAGGCGCTGTTCGGCCATCTCGGGCATGACCTGCGCCTGCTCGGCCGCGCGCTGTTGCACAACCTGACCGGCGGCGAATGGGCGTCCGCGCCGGACGCCGGCATCGCCAGCTACTATTACAAGCAGCTCGACCGCGCGAGCGCGTCCTTCGCGCTGGTCGCGGAGACCGCGCTGTCGATGCTCGGCGGCTCTCTCAAGCGGCGCGAAAGCCTGTCGGCGCGGCTCGGCGACGTGCTGAGCGAGATGTATCTCGCGGCCTGCGTCCTGATGCGCTTCGAGCATGACGGCCGCCCGGCGGCCGACGAGCCGCTGGTGCACTGGTGCTGCCAGAATGCACTGTTCGCGATCCAGCAGCGGCTGGACGAGATCCTGGTCAACTTCCCCTCGCGCCCGGCGGCCTGGATGCTCCGGCCCTTCATCTTCCCGCTCGGGCTGCGGCGCAAGGCGCCGGCGGACAAGCTCGCGGCGCGCTGTGCGGCGCTGCTGCTGGAGCCGAGCGAGGCGCGCGACCGGCTCACCGACGGCATCTTCGTCTCGCGCAACGCGCATGACGTCACCGGCCGCATGGAGCATGCGCTGGAGCGCGTGCTCGCCGCCGAGCCGGTCGAAAAGAAGCTGCGCGAGCGCAAGATCAGCGACCCCGAAACGGCCCTCGCGGCGGGCATCATCTCGCCCTCCGAAGCCGCCCTGCTCAAGGAGGCGGCGGACGCCGTGCTCGCGGCGATCTCGGTGGACGATTTCCCGCCAGAAGCAATCGGCAAAGGAGTGGAGCAATCGACACGCCAGAAACCGGCCGTCGTCCTGTCTATGTAGTCGACGGCAGCCGCACCCCGTTCCTCAAGGCGCGCGGTCGGCCCGGCCCCTTCTCTCCCGTCGATCTGGCCGTCGCGGCCGGACGGCCGCTGCTGTTGCGCCAGCCTTTCGCGCCGGACGCCTTTGACGAGGTCATCCTCGGCTGCGTTTCGCCGCAGGCGGACGAGGTCAACCCGGCGCGCATCGCCGCGCTCAGGCTCGGCTGCGGCGAGCGGGTGACCGCCTGGACCGTGCAGCGCAACTGCGCCTCGGGCCTGCAGTCGGTGGACACCGCCTACCGCTACATCGCCGACGG
>CAZPFL010000125.1:0-14905 GCA_964585785.1 uncultured Rhodospirillaceae bacterium | reverse complement strand
TCGTCCGGCCGCCGTCTCCGGAAGACCGGCGCGCGACGACACGCGCGCCGGCGGCAAGGCGCCGCTGATCAGCATCGAGGAAGGTGTCGGCAAGATGAAAGCCGCGTTGGACGCGCGCCAGGACCCGTCGCTGGTGATCGCGGGCCGCACCAGCGCCGCCGGGATCACCGGCATCGAGGATGCGATCGCGCGCGCCAAGGCCTATGAAGCGGCCGGGGTCGATGCGCTGTTCATGGTCGGGATCCGCAATCACGAGCAGCTCGGCGCGCTGCGCGCCCAGGTGACGCTGCCGATCATCCTGGCGCATGCCGGCGACGCGCTGTCCGACCTCGACTATCTCGCCGGCCTCGGCGTGCGCGTGCGCCTGCAGCCGCACCTGCCGATCCAGGCGGCGGTGCAGGCGATCTACGCCACGATGAAGGCGCTGCGCGACGGCGCCAAGCCCAGCGACGTCGCCGGGATCGCGCCAAGCGAGCTGATGAAGCAGGTCACCCGCGACGCCGACTACAAGGCCTGGATGAAGGCTTTCCTCGGCTGACGCCCGCGTCGCGTAACGGCCCTTCCGGTCAGGCCACCTCCTTCACGTTCGGCCGGGTAATCGGCCGCTCGATGACGCCGGCCGTGCGGTTCCGCCAGGCCGCGAAGCCCAACACGGGCACGCATATAAGCAGCGCGATGCCGGCGAGCTCGAGCGAGGTGATCCCCATCATCTTGCCGCCCGGGATCGCGAACAGCATGCCGCCGACGACCACGAGCGCGCGGGTGATCCATCCCACGGGTCCCGTGCCGAGCAGCCCGATACCCGCCACGTAGCCCTGCAACGCGCCCGCGATCAGCACCACGCCGATCACGGCGGTCCCGAACACCATGATGATGTTGTAGAGCGGGGCGTGCAGGATCAGCGCCGGGTTGAGCACGAAGAAGAACGGGATGAAGTAGATGATGCTGCCGAGCCGCATCGCCTCGAAGCCGGTCGACATGGGGTTCGCCTTGGCGATGCTGGCCGCCGCATAGGCGCCGAGCGCCACCGGCGGGGTGATGAAGGAGATCATGCCCCAATAGAGCATGAACAGGTGCACCGCGAGCGGGTCGAGCCCGATCTTGATCAGGGCCGGCGCCAGGATGATCGCGAGGAAGATATAGGCCGCCGTGACGGTCATCCCCATGCCGAGAATGAAGCTGGTGATCGCGCCGGTGAGCAGCAGCAGATAGGCCGAGCCGCCGGCGATGAAGACCAGGTCGTTGACCAGCGTGCCGGCCATGCCCGTCAGGAACAGCCCGCCCACGATCAGGCCGATGCCGGCGAGCGTCGCGCCCAGCTCGGACAGGAGTTGCGCGATCGATTCCATCAGCTTGACCGTGCCCTTCAGGTCCAGCCGGTGGTGCGGCAAGATCTGGTTGATCACCAGCAGCAGCGCCGTGGCGTAGTACGGCGCGATCGCTTCCCGCTGCAGATAGATCAGCATCCAGACGAGCGTCGCGAAGACGGCGATGTAATACCAGCCGTCCTTGATCACCTGGCTGATCTTGGGCAGTTCCTCCCGCGGCAGGCCGACCAGGCCCATGCGCGCCGAGTAGCTGTCGATCTGCACGAACAGGCCGAGGTAATAAAGGATCGAGGGAATGATCGCCGCGACCGCCACGCTGACATAGGGAATGTTGAGGAAGGACGCCATGACGAAGGCGGTCGCCCCCATGATCGGCGGCATCAGGACGGCGCCGGTCGAGGCGCAGGCCTCGACCCCGCCGGCGTAGCGCGCGCTGAAGCCGGTCCGCTTCATCGCCGGGATCGACATCGTCCCCGTGGTCAGCACGTTCGAGATCACGCTGCCGCTCATCGAGCCCATCAGGCCGCTGGCGAAGATCGCGACCTTCGCCGGCCCACCGCGCACATGGCCGAGCAAGGCGAAGGATAAGTCGATGAAGAAGCGCCCGCCGCCGGTGTACTGCAGCGCCGCGCCGAACAGCAGGAAGCCGAACACCAGCTCGCCGAAGGCGCGCATCGGGATGCCGAGGATGCTTTCCTCGCTGGTGGCGTGGTACGCCGCGGTGTCGGCGAGCGACGCGGTCGCGCCGCTGATGACCTGCGGCACCTTGTCGGCATAGAGCGGATAGAGCGAGAAGATCAGGATGATGCTGAAGATGACCCAGCCGCCGCTCCGGCGCACCGCCTCGAGGATCAGCACCCAGAGAATGAAGCTGAGCACCATCGCATGCGTCGGCGCGGCGTATTCCCAACCGTCCGACAGGATCAACCGCGAGCATGAAAAGAAATAGACGCAGACGCCGGCCAGCGTCACGAACAGCGCCACGTCATACCAGGGCACCCGGTCCAGGGACGCGCCTTTGTAAGCCGGAAAGGTCAGATAGACCTGCGGCACCAGCAAGCCGAGCAGGAGGTAAAGATACGCGTTGTCGAGCATCGTGTAGCCGACAAGCAGATGCAGATTGAACAGCTGGTTGATCGACAGCAGGACGGAGACCGTCGTGAACGCGACGACCACCATGCGCCAGCCGAACGGGAGGCGGCGGAAGCGTCCGACTTCCGCCGCCTCGAACGATCCGGAGCTTTCGCTCATGACCGCGGCCCTTAAAAGATCGGATCCATGCCGGCCTTCTCGAGCGCGGCTCGGCGCTCCTTGAGCCACTCCGCCTCGAACTTTTTATCGTCGCTGATGTTCTTTGCCTTCACGGCTTTCCACGTCGCCGCCAGTACATCCTGACGCTTGATCAGCGCGTCGTTGTGCTTCTGGTCCGCATCGGTCCAGACGCCCTTTTCCTTGAAATACTTGACCGCGCTGGCGTGGAACGGCACCGCCCACTGGAACACCTGCTTCGAGAGCGCCCATCCGTTGATCCCCACGACGGCGTCCTTGTAGTCGGAGTAGTAGATGTCGAGCGCCTTGGTGAGGTTGTAAACCATGTCCGGGTCGCCCTTGTCCGTCGTGATCAGCACCGGATAGGGATAAGCGGCGCCTTCCTGCGGATGCTCCTTGGAGATGCCGGCGCCGATGGTCGCGACGTGCGGGCTCGTGTACGGCGCCACTTTCTTGACGCGCGCCCAGCCGGCCTTGTCGCTCTTCGGCATCGGGATCCAATAGAGCCCGCGCGGCGACGCCTCGAGCTTCTTCACCGTTCCGGAGACGGTCGACGAGAATGACGCGTCCGCCTGGTTGTTGACGATCGCCTGCCAGGCCGCGGTGAAGCCCGGCGTCTCCACCTTGATGACGTCCTTCCAGGTCAGCCCGGCGAAGGCCAGACCGGACGCGATGTTGTGGTTGAGCGCCGGCGCGCCCACGATCCAGGTGACCCGCTTGCCTTTGAGGTCCGCCATGGTCTTGATGCCGACGTCGGCCGCCGCGCCCATGATGACGTTCGCCTCGCCGTTGTTCATCAGCAGCATGCGTAGCTTCTGCGGGCCCCAGTCCGGCGCGGCGAAATCGAACACGCCTTCCTGGCCGAAATAAGTGCCGATGCCGTTGGCCGAGAGCTGCACCTTGCCGTCGCGCAACGGCGCCATGCGGGAGATGTCGTTCTTGCCCGGCTGGACACGCAGGTTGACGCCGAGCTCCTTCTTCAGCGCCGCGCCGATCGCCACCGACTGGTTGTAGCCGGCGGTGCCGACCCCGTATGCCGTCCAGACCAGCGTGTGCGGCAGCTTCGGCTTGTCGGCCGCCGCGGCGGCGAAAGCGATGGCCGACGCGGCCGCGGCCACGGTCAGAACGGACAATACTCCTGTGGATTTTCGCACGTTTTCTTCCTCCCTATTATGTGGCGCGGCTCTTTTCCGGCCGCCTCCGCATGTGTTTGTAACGTCATGCTATCGTAAGGTGGAACATGACGCCACCGGAAGGACAATTTAGGCGGGAGGACAGATGGCGATGGCGCGCCCTAGCCTTCCGTGTCCTTCGCCTCCTGGACGCAGAAGGTCCAGATGCGCTTGAACGGCGCCTGGGTCTTGAGGAACTCGGCCTCGATCTCGCCCATGACGGCGTTGCCGAGATACTCGACCTCGCCCATCGCGGCGGCGATCCAGGTGCGGTGCGCGTTCTCCTCCAGGATGAAGGTCACGGCGGTCATCTCCTCGACCGTGGCACCGGTGGTGACGATGCCGTGCGCCTTAAGTAGCAGCGCGCGGTGCGGGCCCAGCGTCTTCGCCATGGCGGCGCCGCGCTCGGCGTTCAGGACCAGGCGCGGGTCCGGGTGGACCGGCACGCCGCCGCGGAAGATCGATGCCAGGAAGTAGGTCGGCTTGAGCGGCGCCGAGGACATGGTGAAGCTGGTCGGGTAGACGGGGTGGAAATGCGCGACGCTGCCGACGTCCGGCCGCGCCTTGTAGACCTCGAGATGGATCGGCAGCTCGCCCGGCAGGCGGACGTCGCTGCCGTGCTGTTTGCCGTCGAGGTCGACGACGACGAAATCCTCCGGCCGGGAATGGCGCGTCAGGTCGTGCGGCGCGATCACGATGCGCTCGGGATCGGCCGTGCGCGCGCTGACATGCCCGAAGCCGTCGACGAAGCCCCGCTTGAAGAAGAAGCGCCAGGCAATGTTGAGCTTCTCGCGCAGCAGGTCGTCCGTGTCGGTCATGGTGGCGTCCTTCTCATAAAGTCCTCCCCCTCGACGGGGGGAGGATTTAGGTGGGGGTGACGGGCTCGTCCGGCACTTTCCTTATCACGACGCAAGCATCTAGCCGATATTACGAAAGTCCCCCACCCCGGCCCTCCCCCGCAAGGGGGGAGGGAGTAGAACGACGCTCACGCCGTCGTCCCCCCATCCACCGTCAGCGACGCGCCGGTGACGTAGGACGCCTCGTCCGACACCAGGAACAGTGCGGCGTTGGCGATCTCCTCGGGCTGGGCGCGGCGCTTCATCGGCACGTCCGAGCCCCGCCCCCGGATCAGCTCGTCGACGCTCTTGCCGGTCTTGTTCTCCTGGTCCGGGCGCATGGTGAAGGCGCGCAGCATCGGCGTCTCGGTGGTGCCGGGGCAGACGACGTTGACGCGGATGTTCTCCGGCGCCAGCCGCTTCGCCAGCGCCTTCGCGAAGCCGATGACGCCGAACTTGCACATCGAATAGACCGGGCTCTTGTTCGAGCCGCGGATGCCCGAGGTCGACGCCGTGTAGAGCAGGCTGCCGCCGCCGCGCTTGCGGATCAGCGGGATCGCGACATCGGTCGCCACCACCAGCGTGCGCAGGTTCAGGGTCATGGCAAGGTCGAAATCGGCCATGTCGATGCCCTCTACCTTCGACGGCCCGGGGTGCCCGACATGGTTCCAGACGAAGTCGAGCCCGCCGAAGGTCTCGGCCGTCTGCTGCACCATGCGGCGGCTGTCCTCGTCCTTTGTCAGGTCGGCGACGATGCCCACGGCCTCGCCGCCCGCCTGCTTGATCTGGTTGACCACGCGCTCGACGCCGGCCGCGTCCACGTCGACCACGCCCACCCTGGCGCCTTCCTCGGCGAAACGCAGCGCGCCCGCGCGCCCCATTCCCGACGCCGCCGCCGTCACGATCCCGATCTTGTCTTTCAGCCGCATTGTGCATTCTCCCTGCTCGGATGGCCGGCAACCGCTTTAAGGCTACCGCGCCGCGGGCGGCGGGGTCCAATGGGCGCACGCTATTCCGAAAAAGGGGACGGAGCCCTTTTTTAATGGGGCTCCGTCCCCTTTTTATATTCGGGCTTTGATGCGGCAAGGATCGAGGGCACTATGAAGCCGTCGGGCCGTGTTGCCTGATCGTTTCGTAGCTGTCCCTCACGCCTGCGACGAAGGAGACGACCGTGGCATTGATCGAAGTCGGGAAGCCTGCGCCGGCTTTCTCCCTGACGAACCAGGACGGCAAGCCCGTGACGCTGAAGCAGCACGCGGGCAAGTATGTCCTGCTCTGGTGGTATCCCAAGGCCGATACGCCTGGGTGAACGACCGAAGGCAATGGGTTCCGTGATCGAATCCAGCAATTCACGAGCAAGAATGTTGCCATTCTCGGCGTCAGCTTCGATGCGCCGAAAGACAACGCGGCCTTCCGGCAAAAATTCGGGTTCCCCTACGACCTGTGCAGCGACCAGGACAAGACGACGTCGATCGCCTACGGCGCGGCGGAAGCCGACTCGCCCAGGCCGCGGCGCGTCTCGGTCCTGATCGGCCCCGACGGCAAGGTTGCCATGGCCTACGACAAGGTGACCCCGGCCGACCACCCGGACCAGGTTCTCGCCGACCTGAGCCGTCTGGAGTAAACACGCGCTCGACGGCGGCCGCGTCGACATCGGCCACGCCGACCTTGGCGCCTTCCTCGGCGAGGCGCGAGAATGCGGCCCTGGTCGGCGGGCCTGGCGATTAGTGGACCGCTTCCAGCGCGAGCGCGATGCCCTGCCCGCCGCCGATGCAGAGCGTCACCACGCCGCGCTTGATGCCGTCGCGACGCATCGAGTGCAGCAGCCGGGTGGTCAGCACCGCGCCGGTCGCGCCGATCGGGTGGCCGTGCGCGATCGCCCCGCCCTCGACATTGACGATGTCCTCGGCGAGGCCAAGCTCGCGCGTCACCGCCAGTACGATGGCGGCGAAGGCCTCGTTGATCTCGATCCGCTCGATGTCGCGCATCGACCAGCCCGCCCGGTCGAGCGCCTGGCGCACGGCGGGCACGGGCCCGAGCCCGAACATCCCCGGCTCGACCGCGCCGACGCCGAAGGCGACCAGCCGCGCCATCGGATCGAGGCCCTTCTTCTCGGCCCAGCCGCGCTCAGCGACGACGGTCGCCGCCGCGCCGCTGTTCAGCCCGGGCGCGTTGCCCGCGGTGATCGTGCCGTCCTTGCGGAAGGCGGGCCGGAGCTTGGCGAGGCTCGCCTCGGTCGTGTCGGGACGGTTGTGCTCGTCCTTGGCGAAGCTCTCGGGCCCCTTCCGGCCCTTGACCTCGACCGGCACGATCTCGGCCTCGAACTTGCCGGCCGCCTGTGCCGCGCTGAAGCGCTGCTGCGAGCGCGCGGCCCAGCGGTCCTGTTCCTCGCGGGTGAGTTGGAACTTGGTCACCAGATCTTCGGTATGCCAGCCGGAATGCTCATCGGAAAAGGCGTCGTTCAGGCCGTCGCGCAGCATACTGTCGTAAATCTGCGCGTCGCCCATCCGATAGCCCCAGCGCCCGCCGCCCATCAGGTAGGGCGCCATGTCCATGTTCTCCATGCCGCCGGCGACCGCGCTGTCGGCAAGGCCGAGCATCACCTCCTGCGCCGCGGAGGCGATCGCCTGCGCGCCCGAGCCGCAGACCCGGTTGATGGTCATGGCGGGCACGTCGACCGGAACGCCGCCATGGATGGCCGCCTGGCGCGCCGGGTTCATCTTGTTGCCGGCCTGGATCACGTTGCCCATGACGACGGCATCGACGTCGCCGCCTTTGAGGCCCGCCCGCTCCAGGCAGGCCTGCACCACGCGCGCGCCCAGATCGGGCGCGGCAATAGTCTTGAGCGTGCCGGCATAGGTGCCGATCGCGGTCCGCACCGGCGCACAAAGCACAGTCTCACGGTTCGCCATAATCTCGTCTCCTCGGGTTGCCTGGTTGAGAGTCGATATGTAGGGAGCATCAGCTGAATCAACGTCGCGCCGATCACGCTCTCGTGCCTTGAGATGGCTCAAGGTTGCCGCGGCAGCACCAATTTTGCCCCCGCGCCACAGCTCTCCAACCGGCCTGTGCGAAATCGCACGCGGGCGTCGCCTTGTCTCTCCGATAGTCCGGGTCGGCGGATGTCATCGCCGATCAGACCGAGGAGAAGACAGATGTCGCGCAGCGCATTCCGAAATCTCGCCGTCGCCATTGCGGTCGTTACGGCAGGCGTCGTTGCGCTCGGCGACGGCCGGCTCGACGCCCTCGTCACCGCCACCATGTCGGATCCGGGGATGGCCGGCAGGCTCGCCGCCATCGCCCCCGACCGCGGCGTCGACGATCCGAACTACGTCAACACGACAGAATACGGGTTCTGGCGCATCGATCCGGAATGAGCGCAACGGGTCCTATCCGTCGAGCGCGCGGCGCAGATCGTCCGGCGATATGGGCTTGATGAGTATCTGATAGGGATGGTCCGACTTGATCCGTGCAATCGTCGGCGGCTCGTTCGATCCCGTGATGTAGATAATCTTCAATGTGTTTTGATCTTTGTAGGCGGCTTTTGCCACCTCCACGCCGTCACCCTGCTCAACGAGGCGCACATCCATAAGGACGATATCCGGCCTCGCTTCCCGGATGACGCGGATCGCGTCGTCGGCGTTGTCAGCCATATCGGCGATGCTGACGCCAAATTCCTCGCACAAGTCCGCAAGGTATTCCGCGATCAGGATTTCGTCCTCAACGATAACCGCCCGTTTTCTCTCGGTCATAGCTGCCTCTTTGGTCGAAGCCTCGCGGAATGCGTATCGTGATCGTGGTTCCCGCCTCGGTATCGACGTGCATGGCGCCGCGGATTTGCTTGACGAAGCTCCGTATTATGCGCGAACCGGACGTCCCGTTCTTCGTCACTTCCAAGCTGCGTTCAGGCAAGCCGATACCGTTGTCGCTGATTACAAGTTGCGCACCCGATGCCGGCGTTCCGGAAAATGTCACGCTGATCCTGCCCGACGGCCGGCTACGGAACGCATGCTTCAACGCGTTCGTAACGATTTCGTTGACCAACATACCAAGCGGAATGGCTGCGTCGATCGTGATCGGCATGTCGTCGGCGTTAACGTCGATGGAAATGCCCTGACGCTGCGCGTCGAAGCTGCTGCTGATGCTCTCGCAAAGTTCCTCCAAGAACCTTGCCGTGCTCAGGTTTGCAATCGACGGGCTGGAAATCAACAGCCGGTGGACCGTGCCGAGGGCATGAACGCGTCCTGCCGTCGCCCGAAAGGCCGCCTTGGCGCGAAGGTCGGTGGTCCTGGACGTTTCCAGGTGAAGAAGCGCGCTGATCTGCTGAAGGTTGTTCTTCACCCGGTGATAAACCTCGCGCAGCAGCAGATCCCGCTCGGCAATTGTCCCGTTGAGGCTATTCAGGGTGCTCAGGAGCGCGTGTTCGACATTGTTTTGAATGGACGCGTTGTACAAAACATTGAAGACCAGCAGCACGATCGTCGCAATCGCCAGCAGGGAGAAGGAAAAATTCTGATTGAAAAGGCCGGTTCTGCTCGCGGCAAGAGCGCCGAGCCCAAGGACGAATGGCGTGAGCACGACAAGTGGAAGCAGCCGTCGTGCGCCGGCGCTCCCGCTCTCCGACCCCAGGAGAAGAGGCAGCCACCCGCAGCCGGGCTTCATGAGAAGCAACGCGACGAAAATGAGGAAGAACGCGGTCGCCGTATGCACGGCCATCGAAGTAAAGACAAAAACGGAATACAAGGCGTCCGCATCGAACGCGTAGCCGACGAGGTCGGTCATCGCGATAAGCAGCCCCACCGTGGCGCAGACAACATAGGCCGTTTCCGGCTTGGATGAGCGCTCCGGCGCCAGCGCAAGCCCCGCGGACGCCAGGAGAAAGCAGAGCGCGGTCGCCGGGGACATGCTGTCGCGGCCGATCTTGAGTTCCGGCCAAAGCAAGACGTCTATGCTGTGCGCGAAATGCGTTGCGATGACGACGAGATCCGCCGCCGAAATCGCGGCAACGATCGCCGCAACGACACGCAGCGAATATTTCGTCCCGTCCGAATCGACGCGTTGGTAGATCGCCCAAAGGACAGCAAGGCTCGTCAGCAGAAAGCAGCCGGCCGTGCTCGGGACCATGGCGGCCAAGGACGGCCCCACTCGGACAAGCAGGCTGGAACCCAGCATCCACCCGCCGACCAAGACCAGGGCCGCAACGATCGCGACGATCGCCGAGGCCGCTAAAGCAAGGGTTTCTGTGAACGAAAATTCCCTTCGATCCAATGTATTACCAACGGCAGACACTTTCACCCTCCTCATTCCGGCACGCGCATGCCGTGCTGTTCGAATTGGTTTTATCGCTTGATTTGCCCCGCCCGAAATTATGGCGTCATGCTGCATTGAAACCACAAATTCAAATCGCGCACGGCGTGTATCGACAGAGCGACGATCCGGGCCGCGGGCATGCCGCGGAGCGGTCCGTCGGAAATGTCAAATTCCCTTTATTTTCTGTCGGTTATTGCAAAATACGGTACAACGCATAATGGGATCTCGTGCGACTAAATCAGCCTTGGCGCGAAACACGGAAAACGGGTTTTAGCGGAATTTTAACGTCCGATTCGGCAACATAAGCGCACATTATTCAATTCGATTATTTATGAGCTTCCATTTCGAGGTTCATTCTCCAAACAGGTATATTGGGCGCCAGCCCCGGAAATTTCGGCCGGGGCTGCGTTCCCATGCCTAGGTTCGCACCTGCCGCCTCCGCTTTGGAAGCTTTATCCGCCGTGCGGCAATTCACGGTATGCCGGACGCACGGCGCGGCGGAGCACAGGACCGCCTGGCGGCCCTTGAAGCGCGCCCGTGCCTGCGGTTCAGGCGCTCTGCCTGAACGCGTCCTCATCCGCCGAAATCAGGCGGTCCTTGGGGAAGACGAGCGTCACCGTGGTTCCCACCCGCTCGCCGCTCTTGAGCCGCACCTCGCCGCGGTGCAAGTCCATCAGGCGCTTGACGATCGCGAGGCCAAGCCCGCCTCCGGACCGGCTCGCGCCGGCGAGGAGCGCGAAACAGGTTGCGGTGGCCGCCGACATCCGGCCAGGCGCCACGGCCGAATCCGGGTCCCTGGCAAGGAGCTGATCGATGCCGATATCGACGCCAAACGCTGATTCCGCGAACGTCAGGACGGCCATCACCAAGAGCAATCCGGCCAGAACCTTCGCAGCCATTCTGCGCCGCGTATCGTTCGACCTGGATATGATGAGGATCGCGCAACCGGACAGAAGAAACCCCAGGGCCGTGTTCGCCTTCATCGTGGCAAACCCGGGGAAAATCCCTCTCACCTCGTGGATGCCGACGATCCATCCCGCGAACAGCACGAGAGATCCAACGGCGGTAACACTCAACCCTGCGAAATTCGTTAGGACCCGGAGTCGGCGAACGATCACGAATACTTCGCAATATTGATAAACAGAATGCCGCCTCTTGTGCGCGGCTGCGCGCGATGGGCACGCGCTTCAAGAAAGAACCCACAACAGATTTGCCGTCGCCGCGGCGGCGGCGATCCTCAGCTCGGCGCTGATCATCACGCAGGTGGTCATACATTCGATCTTGCCCGACAAGCCGAAGCGCCAATCTGTCGACAACACCTGCGTCGGACGAAAACCGCCAAGGCTTGGCTAGCGCAAGCGCCGGACACCCCGGACGAAAGTGCATCCTGCCGCGTTGACAACAGGGCGGCGCGCCGGTTGAGTGGCGCCGTCGATCTCGAGGCCGCAGATGCGGCCGCTGCGCCGGGTGGCAGATGCAGGTTAACGTGGACGCGGAGGCTCGGATCGCCGCCCGGGAACGGGCGCGCGGCGGGTCGCGCCTCGGGCTCCGGCGGACCGTCGACGATGTCCGGCGCTTGCTGGCGCTCGCCGGCAGCGCGGTGTCGGCGAAAAACGCGGCGCGCTTTCTTTTGGCCGGCCTCGCGGGCCTCGCCGTCGACGTGCTGCTGTTCGATGCGCTGATCCTGGCCGGCATCGGCCTGATGCCGGCGCATGTCGCCAGCTTCGCCGTCGCCGCCGTCGCCAACTACGCCTTGAACCTGGGCTGGACCTTCGCGGGCGCGGCGCATCCGGCGGTCAAAGCACGCTGGGGCCGCCATGCGCGGTTCCTGATCGTCGCCCTGATGGCGCTCTTCCTACGCGACGGTTTTCTTGCCGCCGCCGTCGAGGCCTGGCGATGGCCGCCCGCGCTCGCCATCCTGCCGGGCGGGATCGCGGCCGCCGCCGTCGGCACCCTCGGCAACGCGTTCTTCGTCTTCGCCGCGGCCGGCACGCCCGGCGCCCGGCGCCTTCGCTGGCACCTCGCGGCGATCGGCATGGTCGCCTATGTCGTCGTCCTGCGCCTGGTCTTCCTCGGCCTGCCCGACCTGATGCCCGAAGAGGCCTATTACTGGAACTACGCCCAGCACCTCGACATCGGCTATCTCGATCATCCGCCGATGGTCGCCTGGCTCATCTGGCTCGGCACGACGCTGTTCGGTAACACGGAATTCGGAGTCCGGATCGGCGCCTTCCTCTGCTGGTTCGCGGCGGCTTATTTCTGTTTTCGGCTGACCCGCAACTTCTTCGGCAGGGCCGCGGCCTTCGCGGCGCTGCTGCTCGTCGCCACCCTGCCCTATTTCTTCGCGGCGGGGCTGGTGATGTTGCCGGACGCGCCGCTGACGGCGGCCTGGGCGGGCGCGCTCTATTTCCTGGAGCGCGCGCTCCTCGCCGAACGCCGCGCCGCCTGGTGGGGCGTCGGCGCCTGCATCGGGCTCGGCATGATCTCGAAATACACCATCGCGCTGCTCGGGCCCGCAACGCTGGCCCTCGTGCTGCTGGATCCGCGCTGCCGCCGGTGGCTGTGGCGTCCCGAGCCCTATGCGGCGATCCTGCTCGCGCTGCTGATCTTCTCGCCGGTCGTCCTCTGGAACGCGACACACGACTGGGCGTCCTTCGCGTTCCAGAGCTCGCGCCGCCTGGAAGGCACGGTCAATTTCTCGCTGCACCATCTTCTCGCCTCGATGGCCGCGCTCCTGACGCCGGTCGGGCTGGTCGCCGTCGTCGCCGCGCTGCTTCCGGCGCGCCGCGACCACGCCGCAACGGATGCAGAAGCCCTATCGGCGCGGCGGCGGCAGCGCTTCATCCTGCTCTATACGCTGGTCCCGCTTTCGGTTTTCGTCGCCTTCAGCCTGGCCCACTCGGTCAAGCTCAACTGGACCGGCCCGCTTTGGCTCGCCGTCCTGCCCGCGGTCGCCGCGCAGATCGTCGCGGGCGGCAAGCGGGCCTCCCGGTTCGACCGCTGGCTGCGCTGGCTCTGGGGACCGACCATCGCGATCTCCGTGATCGTGTTCGGGATCGGGTTGGACTACCTGGTCCTGGGGCTTCCGGGCGTCGGCTATAGCGGCAAGATGGGCTCATTTCCGATCGGCTGGGAATATTTCGGCCGCCGGGCGGAGGCGATCGAAGCGCGCGTCGAGCGCGAGACCGGCCAGGAGCCGCTGCTCGTCGGCATGGACGGCTATTTCATCGCCAGCCAGCTCGCCTTCTACCGGCGCGGCGACCATGACGGCGTGGCCAACACCGCGGGGCGCGGCCTCTTCGGCGACAACAGCCTGATGTATAATTACTGGTTCCCGCCGGAATCGAGCCGCGGCAGGACGGTCATCATGTTCGGCCTCCAGCGCGGCTATCTCGACCGCGCCTCCCTGAAGGCGCATTTCAGCCGCGTGACGCCGATCAAGGAAGAGCCCATCCTGCGGCACAAGGCCGTCGTGGGGCGCTTCTATTACCGGATCGGCTACGACTTCAAGCCCGAGTAGACCGCCCGCGCGCCGCCCCTGTCAGGAATCGGGATTGTCGATCAGCGGGCTCGGTTTCGCGAGGGTTTCCAGGTCCTTGGTGTTGGCCAGCGCGATCTCCGCACCGTTGACCGTCACGCCGTAGGGCGCCAGCGTGCCGAAGGCCCGCGACAGATTCTCCGGCGTCATACCGAGCAGCGCCGCCAAGGTGCGCTTGTCGATCTTGAGGGTAAGGCCGCCGTTGCCGCCCTGTCGCGCGTGCTCGCCCAGCAGATAATTCGCCAGCCGCTCGACCGACGTCCGCAGCTTGTGGTTCTTCAGCGACTTCACCATGTCGCGGTAGCGCATGGAGAGCTCGCCGACGATCGAGCGCGCGAAGGCGGCGTCGCGGGCAAAGATCGTCCGGATGTTCTCGCACGGGATCATGAGAATACGAGTCGCCGTCATCGTCCGCGCCGACATCAGGTAGACCGCGTCGCGCAGCACCGCGGCCAGGATGAAGGTCGCCACCGGCTCGATGACCGCCGTCGTGGTTTCGCGGTTGTTCGCGCCGGCATACAGTTCTACCGTCCCTTCGACGACGACATGCAGGAAATCGGCCGGATCGCCCTCGCGGATGAGCTGCACCTGCGGCGGGAATCGCTGCAGATACGCCGCCTGCATGAGCTCGTCGAAATTCGCTTCCTCCATGTCCGCAAATAGGTCAAGCGCCCGCACGTCGGGCAAATCCTCTGCACGCACAGCCTCCGTCCCCTTTTCCCTACCCGCTTCCGCGCCTGAGCGGGTCACTTGATAATTATCAAGACTATAGCATCAAAGAAATAATTAACGCGGGATCATTATCAATCGCAGGCTTGAAGTTCGCCAATTGCGATCTTGTTTCTATTGACTCTCCCGTCCCGGTTGATATGGATCAAACACCCGGCCGGGTGCCCGAAAGACTATCCCCCCGCCAAGCGACAACGGCCGCGGTTCAGATGCGCGGTCCTGCGCACAGAAGTGGGGTGACAATCATGAACGACCTCGACGGCGTCAGCCCGTCCCAGCAAAACCGCGTGCTCGGCATGAGCACAGTGGCGTTCACCGCCTGTTTTGCGGTCTGGACGATCTTTTCCATCATCGGCGTCCAAATCAAACAAGAGCTCGGTCTTTCCGACACGGAATTCGGCCTGCTCGTCGGCACGCCGATTCTCACGGGCTCGCTGACCCGCATTTTCCTCGGGATCTGGACCGACCAGTACGGCGGACGGATTGTCTATGTCCTGACGATGTTTGCCGCGGCGATCGCGACCTTCCTGCTGTCGCACGCGACGACCTACGAGATGATCCTGCTCGCGGCGCTCGGCGTCGGCGTGGCCGGCGGCTCTTTCGCGGTCGGCATCGCCTATGTCTCGAAATGGTATCCCAAGGAGAAGCAGGGCACCGCGCTCGGCATCTTCGGCGCCGGCAATGTCGGCGCGGCGGTCACCAAGTTCTTCGCGCCCTTCGTGC
>CAZPFL010000124.1:0-14905 GCA_964585785.1 uncultured Rhodospirillaceae bacterium | reverse complement strand
TCGAGGTGTACCGCCTGCGCAAGACCAACGGCGTGGGCAAGCACCTGATGCGCACCTGGCCGACCAGCTACTGAGCCCGGGGACGCGCATCATGGACATCAAGACGGCAATCGCGTCCGCGCGCGGCGCGGGCAGGAATTCGCTCGACGAGGAGACGGGCAAGCAATTACTCGCGGCGTGCGGCATCGCCATTCCGAAATCGGTCGTCGTTTCCGGCGCGGCCTCGGCGGAAGCAGCAGTGGCCGACCTGCGGTTCCCGGTCGTGGCGAAAGTCATGTCGGCGGAAATCCTGCACAAGAGCGACGCCGGCGGTGTGAAGGTCAACCTGGGCTCGCCCGGCGCCGTCCGCGCGGCGATCGAGACCATGGCGAGCACGCCTGCGATCAAGAAGTACAAGGTCGACGGCTACCTGGTCGAGGAGATGGCGCCGGCGGGCCAGGAGGTCGTCGTCGGCATGTTCCGCGATCCGCAGTTCGGGCCGCTCATCATGGTCGGGCTCGGCGGCATCTTCGTCGAGGTTCTCGCCGACGTGGCCTTCCGTATCTGCCCGATCACCGAGCGCGACGCGGCCGCCATGCTGAACGAGCTGCGCGGCATGGCGCTGCTCGACGGCGCCCGCGGCCGCGCGCCGGTCTCGCGCCAGGCGATCATTGACGTGCTGCTCAAGCTTGGCGGCGAAAACGGGCTCCTGCTGTCGCTGCCGCCGGACGTGGCCGAGGTTGACGTGAATCCGCTGATCGTCTCGCAGGACGGCGCGGTCGCGGTCGACGCGCGCTTCGTGCTCACCGCCGCCGGCGCTGAGGCGCCGAATCCGTCCGCCGCCGGACAAGACGACCCGACAAAGCGGTTCGAGCGGCTGTTCGCGCCGCGCACGGTCGCGGTCGTCGGTGCGTCGAGCACCGGGGTCACCATGGCGAATACCTTCATCGGCCGGCTGAAGCGCTTCGGCTTCGACGGCGCGATCTATCCGATCCATCCCTCGGCGCAGATCGTCGAGGACCTGCCCGCCTATCCGTCGCTCGGCGAGACGCCGGAGCCGGTCGATTACGCCTATATCGCGGTCGGCGCGGCGCGCGTGCCGGAGATCCTGGAGAACGCCAAGGGCCGCTGCGCCTTCGCGCAGGTGATCTCGAGCGGCTTCAGCGAGGTCTCGCACGGCGTCGGGTTGGAGCGTGAGATGCTCGCGGCGGCGAAGAAGGGCGGTTGCCGCGTTCTCGGGCCGAACTGCCTCGGGCTCTATTCGCCGCGCGGCAAGGTGACCTTTCCGGAGACCGCGCCCAGCGAGGTCGGGCATGTCGGCGTGATCTCGCAAAGCGGCGGGCTCGGCACCGACATCGTCACCCGCGGCGACCGGCGCGGCATCCGCTTCAGCGGCCTGATCACGGTCGGCAATAGCGCCGACCTCGGGCCCAACGACATGCTCGAGTTCTACCTCGCCGATCCGCAGACCAAGGTGGTCGGCATGTATGTCGAGGGCGTGCGCGACGGCCGCCGCTTCTTCGAGGTGCTGCAGCGGAGCGGGGCGAAGAAGCCGGTGGTGATCCTCAAGGGCGGGCGCACCCAGAAGGGCCAGGCCGCGGCCGCGTCGCACACGGGCTCGCTCGCCGGCGACGATCGGGTCTGGGTCGCGCTGTCGCGCCAGACCGGCTGCGTTCTGGTCGACACGCTCGATGAGTTCCTCGACGCGCTGCTCGCCTTCCAGACGCTGACGGCGCGGACGGACCGGGCGACCAAGCAGGTCGCGCTGTTCGGCAACGGGGGTGGCACCAGCGTGCTGGCGACAGACTTCTTCTATCGCCAGGGCCTCGACATCGACCCGTTCGACAAGGAGACCTACAACGGCCTCGATGCGCTTAAGCTGCCGCCCGGGACCAGCATCACCAACCCGGTGGACGCTCCGGTCGGCACGCTGCAGCAGGAGGAGGGCCGCATCGCCGGCAAGATCCTCGACGTGATCTACAGCCATGCGAAGCCGGACGCGGTGGTCATGCATCTCAACCTCGCCGCCTTCGTCAACCGCGGGCCGATCGACCCGCTCGACAACCTGATCACCGCCGCCGTGCACGTGCAGGAGAAGTTCCCCGGCCAGGCGCATTTCCTGCTGGTCCTGCGCTCCAGCGGATCGCCGGACGTGGAAGCGGGCAAGCAGCGCTATCGCGAGCGCGCCATGTCCGTCGGCATCCCGGTCTACGACGAGCTCAGCAACGCGGCGGTGGCGCTTTCCGCCGTCAGTCGCTTCGAGGCGTTCCGGGCAAGCCGCGGCTAAGAGGAATCAAAGCGACTCGCATTCCACGGCTTGACCGTGGAATCCATGGCACGGGCATTCGTCCAGAGAATGGCATCGCCGGGCGTTGCGCCAGCGCCGTATGGATTGCCGGAACAAGTCCGGCAATGACGGTTGTTTTGGTGTTTTGAATATTACGGGCCGTTACGCGCGGGCCTGTTCCGCGAGTCCAGCGCCGTAAACCTATCTGCCCAGCGGAAACAACCCTGGCCGCGCGTTCTTGTAGGGCAGCGTCGTCAGGTCGGCTGGGCCCCAGTCGGGCGTGTCGACGATCAGGATCGCTTCCGCGATCGGCTCGTAGACGGCGCGGAAATGCGTCTTCGAGCGCAGCAGCACGATGTCGAAATCCTTCACGTCGAAGCCGAATTGTATGAACGGATCGAGGTCGATCGCGAAGACGTAGCGCGAGACGAGCGAGATCACGATGCCGCCCGTGTCGATCACCGCGGTTGGGCCAAGATTGATCGTGTAGCCGTTCCACATCTTGCCCGTGCCGCGATAGGACTTGTCGCCGGCATAGAGCACCTTGCCGGTGATCTCGACCGGCGGCCCGGCGCGGTCGGAGGACCAGCCGCCGACTTTCAGCGTCACCGTCGCGCCTTCGCCCGCTTCGATCGCCGCCGCCGCGGCCTTCGGGTCGAGCAGGTAGGGCACCATGACGCGCCGCCCGCCGCGTTTCACCAGCGCGTCGAGGATGTAGGTGGAATCGTTCAGGCGGTCGGCATGCTCGAGCAGCACGACCGGCCGCGCCGCAGTCTCCGAGATTTCGTAGGCGCGGTCGACGCCTGTCTTCAGGTCGAGCACCATGTCGTCATGCATCAGCTCGCGGCGCGCCGACCAGATGCGTTCGGCCAGCGCGTCAGCGGCGCGCTCCGCCAGCGCCTTGTCCCCGTCCGCCACGACGACGACGGAGAATCCGACCTGCGGCACGTCGGCATAGGCGAAGCCGCAGAAGATCGAGACGTCGAGGATGGCCGGGTTGTCGCGCTCCCAGGCGAAGCCATCGGCGACGATGTCGGATAGCGGCGGGATCGCGGTTGCCGTGAAGATGCTGGGCAGCATGACGTCCGGCTTGCGGATCACGGTGACCGGCGCGACCTCGCTACGTAGTCGCCGAATGAGTGCGCGCGCCGCGCGGCGCCCGGTCTCGTCCATGTCGGTGTGCGGCGAGTAGTGATAGCCGAACAGCGCGTCGGCGGTGTCGCAGAAGTCGGCTGAGACGTTGGCATGCAGGTCGGAGGCGACGAAGACCGGCATGGCCGCGCCCACCACGTCGCGCACGGCCTGCATGATCTCGCGCTCCGGGTCGGTGCGCGTCGGCGTCGTCATCGCGCCGTGCAGGAACAGCAGCACGCCGTCGATGCGGTCCTTGACCTGCGCGAGGCCCGCGCACAGCAGGTCGCGGTAATGCACGAAGGCTTCGTCCGATGCGCTGCCGCCCGCGCCGAGGTCCGTGTAGACCAGCGGCACGATCTCCGCGCCTTCCGCGTCGAGCACGTCGATGAAGCCGCCGCCCGGCGACTGCGAGCCGCGCAGGCCGGTCACGATGGCGTCGCCGTGGTAGGCGGCCTTCTCGAAATCCTCGATCGTCGCCGCGCCGGGCAGGAAGGAGACGGATTCGAGCGCGAAGCCGCCGATTGCGATCCGTAAAGGCTGCGCCATGTTCCGCTCTAGCCCTCGTGGGTCACGCGCGGCGCGCGCGGCATGACGAAGGGACGCTCGCGTTCGAAGGCGCGGGCCGCGCGCAGCACCGTCTTGTCGTCATGCATCCGGCCGACGATCTGCAGCCCCGCCGGCAGGCCGCCCGTGGTGAAGCCGCAGGGCACGGTCGCGGCCGGTTGCTGCGTCAGGTTGAAGGGGAAGCTGAAGGGCGTCCAGGACATCCAGCGCTCGGCGTCCGAGGAGGCGGGCAGCTCGCGGCCGGCGTCGAAAGCGGCGAGCGGCATGGTCGGGGTCAGCAGCAGGTCGTAGGTCTCGTGAAATTTCTTCATGTGCACGCCGAGCCCGCTGCGCTTGTCGACGGCGGCCATGTAGTCGAGCAGTTCCAGCGCGCGGCCCTGCGCGATGATCTGCCGCAGGCCGGGATCGAGCATCGCCATCTGCTCGCTCGTGTAGTTGCGCGCGGCGTAGGCGGCGCCGGCGTACCAGTGCGGGCAGAAGATGTCCGACGGGTCGGCGAAGCCGGGGTCGGTCTGCTCCACCTTGGCGCCGAGCGTTTCGAACAGCTTGGCGGCCTCGGCGACGCGTGCGGCGATCTCGGGCTCGACCGTCGCGTAGCCCAGCGCCGGGCTGAAGGCGATCCGGAGGCCGGCGACGCCGTCCTCGAGGCCTTCCCGGTAATCGCTCTCGTCATAGGGCAGGGTGAACCAGTCGCGCGTGTCGGGCTCGCTGATCACCGTCAGCATCAGCGCTGCGTCGGTCACGGTGCGGGTCATCGGCCCGGCATGCGACAGCGTGCCGAAGGCGCTGTTGGGATAGCGCGCGACGCGACCGAAGCTCGGCTTGTGTCCGAAGATGCCGGTGAAGGCGGAGGGGATACGGATCGAGCCGCCACCGTCAGAGCCGACATGCAGCGCGCCCATGCCGAGCGCAGCGGCGACCGCGGCACCGCCGCTGCTGCCGCCGGGCGTGCGCGACGTGTCCCAGGGGTTGCGCGTGACGCCGGTGAGCGGGGAGTCCGTGACGCCTTTCCAGCCGAACTCGGGCGTGGTCGTCTTGCCGATCAGCACCGCGCCATGCTCGCGCAGCCGCGCGGTGATCGGCGCATCTTCGGAAACCGGGTCGGGGCTGGTGATCCGGCTGCCGCCCCGCATCGGCCAGCCCTTGGCGAGCACGAGGTCCTTGATCGTCGCCGGCACGCCATCGACGAGGCCGGCGGGTTCGCCTTTCGCCCAGCGCTTCTCCGAAGCCTTGGCATCGGTCAGCGCGCGGTCCGCATCAACCAGCACGAAGGCGTTGACCGGCCCGTTATGGCGCTCGACCTGCGCCAGCACCGCTTCCGTCACCTCGACCGGTGACAGCGTCTTGTCGCGGTAGCGCTCGACCAGCTCGCTCGCGGAAAGATAGGCCAGTTCATCGCTGCTCATGGCACCTGCTCCCATGCTGCGGAGGGCAAAGTGTAGCGCGCGGCTGCCGGTGCGCCAATCAATCGGGGAGTCGCTAGTGGCATTGAAATTCTCCCTCCCCCCTTGCGGGGGAGGGTCGGGGTGGGGGAATGCCTTTAACTTCTTGTGTCTGTCCCCCCACCTAAATCCTCCCCCGCAAGGGGGGGGAGGACTTTTCCAGGGGCTACGCCCGCAGCGCCGCGGCGAGGTCGTCCTTGATGTCCTCGACGTCCTCGAGGCCAACCGAGAGCCGCAGCAGGCCCGCCGAGATGCCGAGGCGCAGCCGCTCCTCCTCTGGCAGGCGCTGATGCGTCGTCGTCGCGGGATGGGTGATGATGCTCTTGGTGTCGCCGAGGTTGTTCGAGATGTCGATGATCCCGAGCGCGTTCTGGATGCGGAAGGCGCGCTCCTTGCCGCCCTCGATCTCGAAGGACAGCACCGATCCCGGCAGCTTCATCTGCTTCTGCGCCAGTGCGTGCTGCGGATGGCTCTTGAGGCCGGGATAGATCACGCGGGTCACGCCGGGCTGCGTCTCGAGGAATTCCGCGATCGCCTGGGCGTTCCGGCAATGCCGCTCGACGCGCAGGTCCAGCGTCTCCAGCCCCTTGAGCAGCACCCAGGCGTTGAACGGGCTGCAGGCCGGGCCGGTATGGCGCAGGAAGGGCTGCAGGTTGTCCTTGTAATAGCTCTTGGGTCCCAGGATCGCGCCGCCGAGCGTGCGGCCCTGGCCGTCGATATGCTTGGTCGCCGAATAGACGACGATGTCGGCGCCGAGCTCGAGCGGCCGTTGCAGCATCGGCGTGGCGAGCACGTTGTCGACCACGAGCTTGCCGCCGGCCGCGTGCGTCAGCGCGGCGACCCGTTCGAGGTCGATGACCTCCAGGGTCGGGTTGGACGGCGTCTCCAGGAACACGCATTGCGTCGGCTTGGACAGCGCCTTCTCCCACTGCGCCAGGTCGGTGCCGTCGACGAACTCGGTCTCGACGCCGTAGCGCGGCAGCAGCTCGGCGATGATGTAGTGGCAGGAGCCGAACAGCGCGCGCGAGGCGACCGCGCGGTCGCCGGCGCGCAGCAGCGCGATCAGCGCGGTGAACACCGCCGACATGCCGCTCGACGTGGCGGAGCAGAACTCGGCGCCTTCCAGCAGGCGAAGCCGCTCCTCGAACGCGCCGACGGTCGGGTTGCCGTAGCGCGTGTAGATGTAGCGCTCGACCTCGCCCTTGAAGGCGGCTTCCGCGTCTTCGGCGCGGTCGTAGACGAAACCCGAGGTGAGGTAGAGCGCCTCGGCTGTCTCCCGATGCTGGGTGCGGTCGAGCCCGCCCCGCACCAGCTTGGTTTGCGGCCGCCAATCGCGCCCTGTCGTCCGTCCGGAACCAGCCATCGCATCCTCCTTCGCGCCGTGCCTCCGGCGCCGAAAATAAAAACGCCCCGACCGAATAAAAAGGTCAGGGCTTCCCTGAGGATGCACCGACCTTTTAGCTGGTTGTTTTACGTGGCCGCAAGCCGGTCGGGCCAAATCACCACGTTGAATGCGATGTAACCGCCGCAGAGCGCGGGAGTCAACTCAAACTTGCGGGCGTCGAGGGCCGGGGTGGTTAACGCTGCGAGCGCTGTGCGTACCATTAAAATCCCCCTCTCCTCCCCCGGCGCGCGTTCCGTCGCGCGCCGGTCCAATAATAGATGGCGGCCGGACGTAACCGGCCGCCGGAGGGGAGGAGAGGGCAGGGTGAGGTGGGGGACTTTAAGCACCATGTCGGCGCCGTGCCACGACACCTCACCCGGCGCTGCGCGTCACCCTCTTCCCCGTCCGGCGGAGAGGGTTTTTTTAGGAAGAGTTTTTCAGCCGTGCCAACTCATCCTTCGACAGGCTCAGGATGAGGGCCGATGGCACTGAGTGTCCGACGCGACCGTTGACGTCCCTACGCCTTTCCCATCCGCGCCTCGCGTCGGCGGATGGCGGTGTCGCGGGCGAGCAGCTTCTCGGCGCGCTCGACCACCGGATAGTCGATCATCTTGCCGTCGACCTCGATCGAGGCGCGGCCCTCGGCGAGCGCCGCCTGGAAGCCCTGCACGACGCGGTTGGCGGCGGCGACTTCCTCCTCCGACGGGCGGAAGCCTTCGTTCAGGATCGGCACGATGCTGGGATGGATGCAGGAGGCCCCGTCGAAGCCGAAGCGGCGCGAGTTGACGATGATCTTCCGCATCGCCTCCTTGTCGGAGTAGTCGGCGACCGTGCCGATGATGCCGAGCGGCGCGATGCCGGCGGCGCGGGCGGCGATGATCGTATGCTGCTTGGGATAGAGCATCACGTCCGGGTCGGGCGCGGCGCCCATGCTGGTCGCGAAATCCTCGCCGCCGAGGCCGATGCCCATCATGCGCGGATGTGCCTTGGCGATCTCGTGCATGCGGAAGAAGGCGTCCGCATCCTCGACCAGTGCGACGAACAGCGTGTGGCCCGGTGTCATGCCGCGCTCGCTCTCCAACTCGTCGACGACGTCGGCGAGCAGGCGGATATGGCTGGCGCTGTCGGTCTTCGGCAGGACGACGGCGCGGATACGCGGCGACACGACTTCTTCGAGGTCGCGGATCGCCATGCGGAGCGGCTGGTTGATGCGGACGACCACGTCGGCGCCGGCCTGGGAGACGATCTCGGCCGCTTCCTGCACCATCTTGCGCGCGTTGGCCTTCTCGGCGACGGGAACGCTGTCCTCGAGGTCGAGCTGGATCGCATCGGCGCCGCGGGTGTGCGCCTTGTCCACATATTTCCGTACGTTCGCCGGGACATAGAGCAGCGAGCGCCACACCGGCCGGTCCTGAGTCTCCTGGGCTTTGCCTGCCATGCTATTTCCCTTTCCTCTTGTCGCGCTGCCACAGCACGCCGCGCGCGGCCATGTCGTCAATTGTCACCTTGTCGAAGCCGACCGCTTCGAGAAGTTCCGCGTTATGCTGGCCGATCGAGGGCGCCGGGTTACGGAAGCTGCCCGGCGTGGCCGAGAGCCGCGGCGTCACGTTGTGCATCGGGATCGAGCCGAGGTCTGCGTCTTCCACCTCGACCACGACCTCGCGCTCCTTGAAATGCGGGTCGTCAACCATCTGCGAGGCGTCGTAAATCGGCGCCGCGGTGATGTGCTCCTTCTCGAAGAAGGCGAGGCATTCCTTGAGCGTCCGCTCGACGATCCAGCCGCCGACGATGGCGTCGACCTCCTCGCGGTGGGCGACGCGGGCCGTATTGGTCACATAGCGCGGGTCTTCCAGCATGTCGCCCCGGCCGATCGCGCGCAGCAGCCGGTGCGCCATCACCTCCATCGAGGCCGAGATGGCGACGTAGCCGCCATCCTTGGTGACGTAGACGTTGCGCGGCGAGGCGGTGTTGGAGCCGTTGCCGACGCGCTCAGGGACCTTGCCGGACAGCCGGTAGATGAGCGCTGCCGGTCCCATCACGGAATAGATCGGCTCGAGCAGCGACAGGTCCATGACCTGGCCCGGCCCGCCATGCATGTCGCGGTGATAGAGCGCCGTCATCATCGCGCCGACGCCGGCGAGACCTGCGATCATGTCGGCCAGCGCGAGCGGCGGCAGCAGGGGCGGGCGGTCCGGGAAGCCGTTGCGCGACGCAAAGCCGGACATGGCTTCCACCAACGTGCCGAAGCCGGGTTTCTGGCTGTAGGGGCCGGTCTGGCCGAAGCCCGAGACGCGGCCGATGATCAGCCGCGGGTTGCGCTTCAGCATGACGTCCGGCCCCAGCCCGATCTCCTCCAGCGTGCCGGGGCGGAAATTCTCGATCAGGGCGTCCGCGCTCTCGACCAAGCGCAGCAGCACGTCCTTGGCGCCATCCTCGCGCAGGTTGAGGCCGATGCTTTTCTTGTTGCGGCCGTAAACCTTCCAGTGGACCTCGACCCCGGCGACGATCCAGTCGCGCAGCGGATCGCCGCGCGGCGGGCCCTCGATCTTGATCACCTCGGCGCCGTAGTCGGCGAGCTGGAGCGACAGCATGTTGCCGGCGACCAGGCGCGACATGTCGATGATACGAAGGCCGTGCAGCGGCCCTTTCTTGGTCGGATCGAATTTCAGCATGGCCGGTTGAAGCAGTGGATGTCGTGCATGCCCGAGGGCATTGTCGGGCCATGGTAGCGCGGTGAGTTGCCGCCGTCCAAAGCCGCGGCGATGGTGCCGTCTGACTGGCCAAAAGGCAAGGGCGCGCGGCCCTGCTGGGCTTCTTCCGGGCCGTATGCTATTGCGAGGGCCATGACGCCCCATGACGCCGAGGATGCGGCCATGAAGATACTGGTCACCGGGGGAGCCGGGTTCATCGGGTCGGCCGTTGTGCGGCGGCTGGTCACGGCCGAGAGCTGCACGGTGGTCAATCTCGACGCCTTGACCTATGCCGGCCGGCCTGACTCGCTGGCTGCCGTCGCCGGATCGCCGAACTATGTTTTCGAACATGCCGATATCCGCGACGCGCCGGTTGTCGCCGATATCTTCAAGCGCCACCAGCCCGACGCGGTGCTGCACCTCGCCGCCGAATCCCATGTCGACCGGTCGATCGACTGGCCGGGTGATTTCGTCACCACCAATCTGGTCGGCACCTACACCATGCTGGAAGTGGCGCTGCGCTATCGCGACGCCTTGCCCGCCGGCAAGCGCGACGGCTTCCGCTTCCTGCACGTCTCGACCGACGAGGTCTACGGCGACCTCGCCGACGGCGCGCAGGCGGACGAGGGCGCGCCCTATCGGCCGAGCTCGCCCTACGCCGCGACCAAGGCCGGGGCCGACCATCTGGCGCGCGCCTGGCACCGCACCTACGGCCTGCCGGTCATCGTCACGAATTGCTGCAACAACTACGGGCCCTATCAGTTTCCCGAGAAGCTGATCCCGACGATGATCCTGGCCGGGCTGCACGGCGAGACGCTGCCGGTCTACGGCAACGGGGAGAATGTGCGGGATTGGCTGCATGTCGACGACCACGCGGCGGCGCTCAGCCTGATCCTGCGAAGCGGGAAGCCGGGCGAGACCTACAACGTCACGGCGCAGGCCGAGCGGCGTAACATCGACGTGGTCAAAGCGATTTGCGCCGCGCTCGATGCGCTTCGCCCGGATGCGCCGCACTGCCTGCATGAGTCGCTGATCCAGTTCGTGGAGGACCGGCCCGGTCATGATTTGCGTTACGCGCTGGACGGCGGGAAGCTGACGCACGACCTGCAGTGGCGGCCGCGCGTCGCCTTTGAGGACGGGCTGCGCGAGACCGTCCGCTGGTACATCGAGAACCGCGCCTGGTGGGAGCCGATCCGCCGCGCCGGCCATGCTGGGCAGAGACAGGGGATTGCGCGATGACGATCAGCATGAAGCGCATTGATCACTTCGTCCTGAAGGTCAACGACATCGAGGCGACCTGCGACTTCTACCGCCGCGTGCTCGGCATGCAGGTCATCCGCTTCGGCGAAGGGCGGACGGCGCTGCGCTTCGGCCAGCACAAGATCAACCTGCATCCGCGCGAGAGCGGGCCGGGGCTCGTCGCCAAGGCGCCCTCGATCGGCGGCGGCGATTTCTGCCTGATCACCGATACGCCGGTTGCCGAGGTCGTCCACCATCTCGAGAGGGAGAAGGTCCAGATCATCGAGCCGCCGAGCACCCGCTCGGGCGCGCTCGGGCCGATCACCTCGGTCTATTTCCGTGATCCCGACGGTAATCTGGTCGAGGTGTCGAACTACCCGGACTGACTATATCAGTGCCGCACAAGCTTCGTCCGATTTGGCAATTGGACGAAATTTTGACATCTAGGTCCAAAATTGGGCTGCGAATTGCAAGCCCTTAAGAATAGGAAATTGCTCGGGGACCGCGCTTCGCTCTATTCGGGTTGAGCGGATACCGTCGCGAATTTCTAGAAGAAAATCTTTCCCTGTTTGGATTTTTCCGCCACCCACGGTCGTCCTGCTCCGGGTGCTGCCATAAACCAGCAAGGCAATTTGATCGATTTGTTCCGGTGGATTCATGCTTCGCAGCAAATCAGGAATGTATCGTTTCCCTGCTGCAAACTTTTTCGAATAGCGTGTCTCTCGCACCGCCCACGTATCGGCATCCGTGGATGGCTCGACTTGGACAAGGTGGTGCTTTTCCGGGTGGAACGCGACGATATCGAGTTCACGCTCGTATCCTCCTTTTTCGCGTCTTCCAACCAGAAGATTCCGTCGTGCGAAATAACCCTGATATTCGTACCATTCGCTAACGAGCTGTTCCATAAAGTTGGCCATCGTCGCACCTGTTACGCCAGCGCCTGCTCCAGATCGGCGATCAGGTCGTCGATGTCCTCGATCCCGACCGAGAGCCGCACCAGTCCGTCGTCGACGCCGAGCGCGGCGCGGATCTCCGCCGGGACGCTGGCATGCGTCATGATCGCCGGGTGCTCGATCAGGCTCTCCACGCCGCCCAGGCTCTCGGCCAGCGCGAACAGGCTGCAGCGCTCGAGGAAGCGCTTGGTCGGCGTCAGCCCGCCCTTCACGACCGCCGAGACCATGCCGCCGAAGCCCCGCATCTGGCGCTTGGCCAGCGCGTGCTGCGGGTGGCTGGCGAGGCCCGGATAATGCACCCGCGCGATCGCGGGATGCCCTTCCAGCCAAGCGGCGACCCGCGCGGCGCTGGCGCAATGCCGCTCCATGCGGAGCGCCAGCGTCTTGACGCCGCGCAGCGCCATGTAGGCGTCGAACGGCCCGGCGATCCCGCCGACCGCGTTCTGCAGGAAGGTGAGCTGCTCGGCGAGCGCCGCGTTGTCGCCGACCGCGACGACGCCGGCCACCACGTCGGAATGGCCGTTGATGTATTTCGTCGCCGAATGCAGAACGATGTCGATGCCGAGGGTCAACGGCTTCTGGATCCAGGGCGTGGCGAAGGTGTTGTCGGCGACGGTCAGGATTTTCCGGGCGCGCGCCACCTCGGCGACCATCGCGAGGTCGACCAGCTTGAGCAGCGGGTTGGACGGCGTCTCGACCCAGATCATCCGCGTTTGCGGCGTGATCGCCTCTTCCAGCGCGCGGCGCTCGCTCATATCGATGAAGCTGAAGGTAAGACCGGCCGACCGCGCGCGCACCCGCTGGAAAAGACGATAGGTGCCGCCGTAAAGGTCGTCGCTCGCGATCACATGCGCGCCGCTGTCGAGGCACTCCAGCACGGTGGCGGTGGCGGCCATGCCCGACGCGAAGGCGAAGGCGCGCGTGCCGTCCTCGAGCGCGGCGATGCAGCGCTCGAAGGCCTGGCGCGTCGGGTTGTGGCTGCGGCTGTACTCGTAGCCCTTGTGGACGCCGGGGCTTTCCTGGACGTAGGTCGAAGACGTGTAGATCGGCGTCCACACCGCGCCGGTGGTCGGGTCGGGCGTCTGGCCGGCGTGCACCGCCTTAGTGGAAAAGCCCGGCGGCGGCGCGTTGCCGCGGCGGTCGTCGGTCATGCGGCGCTCCGGCGCAGGTAGTTGAGCAGATCGATGCGGGTGATCAGGCCGTGGAACTGGTTGCCTTCCTTGACGATCGCGACATGGCCGTGGTCGAAGATCGGCAGCAGGTCGCGGATGTCGGCGGAGGATTCGATGGTCTCCAAGCGCTTGGTCATCGCATCGGCTGTCGGCAGCTTGAACTTATTCTGGTCGTTATAGACCGCGAGCAGGATGTCCGCTTCGTCGATCAGGCCGACGATTTTGCCGTCCTCGATCACCGGCAGCTGCGAGACGTCGTTCAGCTTCATGCGCGAATAGGCGGTCATCAGCGTGTCGGTCGGCTGCACCGTCACCGTACCGCCTTCTTCGAAGGGGCGCGGGATCAGGTCGCGCAGATTGCCGTAGCTTTTCCGCTTCAGCAGGCCCTGGTCGAACATCCAGTAATCGTTGAAGGCCTTCGAGAGATACTTGTTGCCGCTGTCGCAGACGAAGGTGACGACGCGGCGCGGCGTCGTCTGCTCGCGGCAATAGCGCAGCGCCGCCGCGATCAGCGTGCCCGAGGACGTGCCGGCCAGGATGCCGGTCTTCGCCAGCACCTCGCGCGCGGTGTTGAAGCTCTCGGCGTCGTCGACGGTGATCGCGCGCTTGACCCGCGACAGGTCGCAGACCGGCGGAATGAAATCCTCGCCGATGCCCTCGACCAGCCAGCTTCCGACCTCGGATTTCAGCTCGCCCGACTCGACGTAGGCCGCCAGCACGGAGCCCTTGGGGTCGGCGAGGATCATTTCCGTCTTCGGGCTGACCTTCTCGAAGAAATGGCTGAGCCCGGCGATCGTGCCGCCGGAGCCGACGCCGCACACGATGGCGTCCACGTCATGGCCCATCTGCGCCCAGATTTCGGGGCCCGTGCCGGTCTCATGCGCCAGCGGGTTGGCGGGGTTGGCGAACTGGTTGACATGGAAGGCGCCGGGGAGCCGCTCGGCGATCGCAGCCGCCTTGTCCTGGTAATAGTCGGGATGGCCCTTGCCCACGTCCGACCGGGTGAGCACGACCTCGGCGCCCATGGCCTTGAGATTGAAGATCTTCTCCTGGCTCATCTTGTCCGGGATGACGATGATCAGCCGGTAGCCCTTTTGCGCGGCCACCAGGGCAAGGCCGATGCCGGTGTTGCCGGCCGTGGCCTCGACGATGGTGCCTCCGGGCTTCAGGCGGCCGTCCCGTTCGGCGGCCTCGATCATCGACAGCCCGATGCGGTCCTTGATGGAGCCGCCGGGGTTCTGGTTCTCCAGCTTGACGAAAAGGCGGCAGGGGCCGGTATCGATCTGCCGGAGCTCGACGATCGGCGTATTGCCGATCAGGTCGAGCACGGTCTCTGCGGTGGTCATGCGTCACGGCCTCTCGATGTCGCTCGGTGGAGCAGGCGCGGAATCCGGCGGTGGAATGACGTTAACCAACCTATCAGCCGCTGCGGTGCCTGTCCTGTCAAATTGCAGGCCATTGGCCGGGGTGCCGGTGGGACGAGGAAAAAGCCGCGCGACCGCGACGGAATATCTTGAACCGGAGGCGGATTTTGATTATGTGCCTTAGCAGTCAGACGCCGAGAGTGCTAAGAAATCCGGTGTGCTGCGACCTTATTCCATATAACCCAAGGACTTGTCCAGCATTGGGCGGGAGTATCAAACATGAAATTCAGACCTTTGCATGATCGCGTGGCGGTTCGCCGCGTCGAGGAAGACCAGAAGACGGCGGGCGGAATCATCATTCCCGACACCGCCGCGGAGAAGCCGACCCAGGGCGAGATCGTCGCCGTCGGGGCGGGCGCCCGCAACGAGAAGGGCCAGATCGTGCCCCTCGACGTCAAGGTCGGCGACCGCATCCTGTTCGGCAAGTGGTCGGGGACCGAGGTCAAGGTCGACGGCGAAGACCTGCTGATCATGAAGGAAAGCGACATCATGGCGGTGATCGAAGGCGCTGCGACGAAGTCGAAGTCGAAGAAGCAGGCCGCTTAAGACCACGCTATCAATCCACAGACAGGAAACAGTGAGATGGCTGCGAAAGAAGTAAAATTTTCGACGGACGCGCGCAATCGTATGCTGCGCG
>CAZPFL010000123.1:0-14921 GCA_964585785.1 uncultured Rhodospirillaceae bacterium | reverse complement strand
CTTGCCGACCTTCTTCATCATCTTGTTCATCGTCATGAACTGCTTCAGCAGCTTGTTCACGTCCGGCACGCTTGTGCCGGATCCGGCCGCGATGCGCCGCTTGCGCGAGGCCTGGATGATCTGCGGCCGCCGGCGCTCCGTCGGCGTCATCGACTGGATGATCGCCTCCTGGCGCTTGACGACCGACTCGTCGATATTGGCCTGCGCCATCTGATTCTTGATCTTGGCGACGCCGGGCAGCAGGCCCATCAGGCCCGACACACCGCCCATCTTGCGGAGCTGGCGCAGCTGCTCGGCCAAGTCGTTCAGGTCCATCTCGCCCTTGGTGAGCTTGGCGGCGAGCTTCTCCGCCTGCTCGACCTCGACGGTCTCGGCGACCTTCTCGACCAGGCTGACGACGTCGCCCATGCCGAGGATGCGGCCGGCGACCCGGTCGGGGTGGAAGACCTCCAGCGCGTCCAACTTTTCGCCGACGCCCAGCAGCTTGATCGGGCAGCCGGTCACCGCGCGCATGGACAGCGCCGCGCCGCCGCGGGCGTCGCCGTCGACGCGCGTCAGCACGATGCCGGTGAGCCCGACCCGTTCGTTGAAGCTCTTGGCGACGTTGACCGCATCCTGACCGGTCATCGCATCCGCGACGAGCAGTGTCTCGAGCGGCATGGACACGTCGCGCACTGCCGCGACCTCGTCCATCAGCGCCTCGTCGATATGCAGCCGGCCGGCGGTGTCCAGCAGCACGACGTCATAGCCACCGAAGCGGGCCGCCTCCATCGCACGGCGCGCGATCTCGACCGGTTGCTGGCCGGCGACGATCGGCAGGGTCGCCACCTCGGCCTGCTCCCCCAGGATCTTGAGCTGTTCCTGCGCCGCCGGGCGGGCCACGTCGAGCGAGGCCATCAGAACTTTCTTGTGCTCGCGCTGCTTGAGGCGCAGCGCCAGCTTTCCGGTGGTCGTGGTCTTGCCCGAGCCCTGCAGGCCGACCATCAGGATGGCGCCCGGCGGATCGGCCGGCAGCATGACCTCTTCGCCCTCGCCGCCCAAGGTCTCGACCAGGGTGTCGTGGACGATCTTGACGACCATCTGGCCCGGCGTGATGGACCGGAGGACCTCACTACCGACGGCCTTTTCCTTGACCTTGGCGACCAGGTCCCGGACCACGGGAAGCGCGACGTCGGCTTCCAGCAGCGCCACCCGCACCTCGCGCAACGCCGCCTCGACGTCCTGCTCCTTGAGCGCGCCGCGCCGCTTCAAGCGGTCGAGCACGTCTCCCAACCGGCTGGTCAAGCTATCGAACATGGGCCGTCCTGTGCCGTATCCTGTGCCAATCATCCCGTCCCGCCGGCATGCGGGTCAGGACAACGCGAAACGCGCCAGTGCGCGAATCTCGCGGACTGGCGGAGCCCCTCGGGACCTACGGGTCACCTGCTTTTCCATAAAGGCTGGCCGGCTTGTACTCCCGCGATGGGGCCGAGTCAAGCCGCCGCCGTTCCGATCGAGCGGGCCGAAAGCCCTTAATTTCCTAGACTTGCGGCCCGCCAGCGCCATATAAGGCGGGCAGCACGGACAGGACCCATGATCGCATTCACCAAGATGCACGGGCTCGGCAACGACTTCGTCGTGATCGACCGGCGCAAGGGCGGCATCGCCCTTTCGCCCGAGCGGATGCGTGCGATCGGTGACCGCCATCGCGGGGTCGGCTTCGACCAGCTCGTCTTCATCGACCCGCCGTCCAACGGCACGGCGGATGTGGCGCTCCGCTTCCACAATCAGGACGGCAGCGAGTCCGGCGCCTGCGGCAACGGCACGCGCTGCGCCGCCGCCGCCATCATGGCGGAGACCGGCCGCGACGCCCTGGCGATCGAGACCCGGGCCGGACTGTTGCGGGCAGAGAAGCGGGCAAACGGCCTCTATGCCGTCGATATGGGCGAGGCTCGCACGGCGTGGCAGGACATCCCGCTGGCCCAGGCCTGCGACACGCTGGCCCTGCCGATTACTGCCGGTCCGCTTTCCCAACCGGCCGCGGTCAACATGGGCAACCCGCACTGCGTCTTCTTCGTCGAGGACGCCGAGGCGGTCGAGCTGGAGCGCTACGGCCCGGAGATCGAGCATCATCCGCTGTTTCCCGAGCGCACCAATGTCGAAGTCGCCGCCGTGACCGGGAAGGACCGGATCCGGCTTCGCGTCTGGGAGCGCGGCGTCGGCATCACGCTCGCCTGCGGCTCCGGCGCCTGCGCGACGGGCGTCGCCGCCGCGCGAAGGGGGCTTGCCGGCCGCAGCATCGTCATCGCCGTCGATGGCGGGGGCGACCTGGGCGTCGACTGGCTGGAGAACGGCCATGTCGTGCTGACCGGTCCGGTCGCGACCAGCTTCGCCGGAGAGCTTGCCCCATGAGCCGCGAGCCGGAAATCGTCACCTTCGGCTGCCGGCTCAACGCCTTCGAGTCCGAGGTCATGCGCCGCCATGCGCGCGAGGCGGGGCTGGAAGACGCCATCATCTTCAACACCTGCGCCGTGACCGCCGAGGCCGAGCGGCAGGCGCGCCAGGCGATCCGCAAGGCGCGGCGGCAGAACCCGGACGCGCGGATCATCGTCACCGGCTGCGCCGCCCAGGTTGCGACCGGGCGCTTCGCCGCGATGCCCGAGGTCGATACGGTGATCGGCAATGCGGAGAAGCTGCGGCCCGAGAGCTATCGGTCGAGCACCGATGCGCGCGTCCATGTGGACGACATCATGGCGGTCGAGGAGACGGCGCATCACCTGATCACCGGCTTCGAGGATCGCGCCCGCGCCTTCGTCCAGGTGCAGAACGGCTGCGACCACCGCTGCACCTTCTGCATCATCCCCTACGGCCGGGGCAACAGCCGCTCGGTGCCCGCCGGCGCGGTGGTCGAGCAGGCGCGGCTGCTGGTCACGGCCGGCTACAACGAGATCGTGCTGACAGGCGTCGATATCACGTCTTATGGCGCGGACCTGCCGGGGAAACCGACGCTCGGCCAGCTCGCGCGCCGCCTGCTCACGCTCGTGCCCGAGCTGCCGCGGCTTCGCCTCTCCTCGATCGACGCCGTCGAGGTCGACGACGACCTGCTCGACCTGATCGCCGGCGAGCCGCGCCTGATGCCGCATCTCCACCTGTCCCTGCAAGCCGGCGACGACATGATCCTGAAGCGCATGAAGCGGCGGCACATGCGCGGCGACGCCATCGCGTTCTGCAGCAACGTGCGCGCGCTGCGGCCGGACACGGTGTTCGGCGCCGACCTGATCGCGGGCTTCCCGACCGAGACGGAGGCCATGTTCCAGCGCACGCTCGATCTCGTCGGGGATTGCGGGCTCACCTGGCTGCACGTCTTTCCCTTTTCGCCCCGGCCCGGAACCCCGGCCGCCCGCATGCCGCAGCTTCCCAAGGCGCTTGCCCGCGAACGCGCCGCCCGTCTGCGCACGGCAGGGACGGACGCGGTCTCGGCCTTCCTCGCGTCCCGCGTCGGCAAGACCGAGCGGCTCCTGGTCGAACAAAACGGCGTCGGCCGCACCGAGCACTTCGCGCCGGTAGCGCTCGATCAACCCGCCACCGACGGCAGCCTGATCCGGGCGCGCGTCACCGGTGCGAGCGGCGACACGCTGATGGCGCAGGTCTTGAGCGAGGCCGCCGCATGAGCGGCCAGAGCTGGCTTGGCCGCCTGAGAGCCGGTCTTTCGAAATCCTCGAACAAGCTGGTTGACGGCATTGCGTCGGTGTTCACGCGGCGCAAGCTCGACGACGAGGCGATCGAGGGGCTGGAAGAAGTGCTCATCATGTCCGACGTGGGGCCGGCGACCGCGGCGAAGCTCGCGGCCATGGTCGCCGCGACCCGTTTCGAGAAGGATGTCACGCCGGAGGCGGTGCGCGGCGCGCTGGCCGAGGAGATCGCCGCGATTCTCGCCCCCGTGGCGCAGCCGATCGCGATCGATCCCGCCAAGAAGCCGCATGTCATCCTGGTCATCGGCGTCAACGGCACCGGCAAGACGACGACCATCGGCAAGCTCGCCAAGGCGATGCGCGACGAGGGCAAGCGCGTCGTGCTGGCCGCCGGCGACACCTTCCGCGCCGCCGCGGTCGAGCAGCTCAAGATCTGGGGCGAGCGCAGCGGCAGCCCGGTCGTCGCCCGCCAGCAGGGCGCGGACTCCGCCGGCCTCGCCTTCGACGCCTTGCAGCAGGCGCAGCAGGAAAACGCTGACGTGCTGCTGATCGACACCGCCGGCCGGCTGCACAACAAAGCAAACCTGATGGCCGAGCTGGAGAAGGTCGCGCGCGTGCTGAAGAAGCTCGACCCGGACGCGCCGCAGGACTGCATCCTGGTGCTGGACGCGACGACCGGTCAGAACGCGCTGAGCCAGGTCGCGACCTTCCGCGAGATGCTGCCGATCACCGGGCTCGTCGTCACCAAGCTCGACGGCTCGGCCAAGGGCGGCGTGCTGGTCGCGCTTGCGGAGAGGTTCGGCATCCCCGTACGCGCCATCGGCGTCGGCGAAGGCGCGGACGACCTCAGGCCCTTCGACGCCGACGCGTTCGCACGCAGCTTGATGGGGCTGGACGGCTAAGCCGACGCGACAGCGGGCAGATCAGACGACGATGTTGAGGTAGAAGCCGCGCCGCGGGACGTCCTTGCGCGGCTGGCCGTTCGCGTCTTTTTCCAGCAAGGTGTCGAGACGCTTGGTGGCCGCCTCGACATCGGACGGATCATGCGTCGCCGCGGCGGCGTAAACCGGCCGGCTCACCGTGCGTTGCGGCGTGTCCTGCCGTGCCGGCTGCTGGCGAATAGGGACGCCCTGGACGGGGCCCGCACCGGATGCGCTGTTCGGCGGAGTCGTTACCATATTTTGGTATATAGGGCCGCGCGCACCACCATATCAAGCGGAACTTGCGCCGACACCGCATCAAAGCGGGTGGATCAGACCGGCGCTCCGGAAGCTTTCGATCGCGGCCGCGGCGTCGGCAAGCCCGCGAGCCTGCGCGGCCTCGGACAATTCGGCGCCGGAGAAGAAGTCACGCGACAGCACCCATTCCGCCAGCTTCGTCTCCGCCGCGCCCAGCGCCGCCTTGCCGGCGGATGTCTGCAACTGATGCTCCGCGCCGCGGCGCACGAGGCGCGCCTTGAGACCCTGCACCCGGTAGATCACCGGATCGCTCCGGTCGGGCAGCGTGTATTGCGGATAGCAGAAGAGAAAGGCGCGGTCGTGCTGGAAGCGGCGCACCAGCTCCGACGCCTGGGGACCCGTCAAAATGCTGCGCACATGGTCCGCCATCGCGCGCATATGCGCGGCGTGCGCCGCCGCGTCGTCGAAGGGCGGGAACGGCTTGCGGAACAGCGGATCGTCGATGATGGCGTCGCTGAGCTGCATCAGCACGTCGTGCCCCGTCGCCTGGGTCACCCCGAAGGTCAGGTGGAGGCTCGCCTCGCTCGACGCCAGCGCGTCGTGATATTGCCCGCGCGGCAGGTAGAGCAGGTCGCCCGGCGACAGCTCCGGCGTCATCAGCACGGCGCCCTTCCGCTGCGCGTGGAATTCCGGCGTGTAGCCCGTAGTCTCGAACCCAGGCGCCTCGACCGGATGCTCGAACCGGCCTTCGTAGACGCGCCATTTCTTGCTGCCGGCGATCTGCAGGACGATCACATCAGTCGTGTCGAAATGCGATCCGAAGCCCTGGTTCGCCTGCCAGGAACAGTAGAGGTTGCAGGTCGTCGGACCGCCGAACCAGACCTGCAGCGCGGCCGCGACCGAGGCGACGGCGGGCGACAGGGCTTCGACGAAATCCAGCACCATGGTCGCACCGTTGCGAAGATAGGCTCGGACCTGCGCCGGATCCGCCTCCATCGTCATCTGCCCTTCGCGGCCGTAGACCGGCCGGCAGAACTGCTCCTTGGGCAGCGTCAGATCGTCGCGGACGATCTTCACCGTCGGGCCCGTCCAGATATTCGGCATGTTCATGAGCGTGTTCAGCGCAGGCCAGGAGAACACCGGCGCGAACTTGTCGTCGCCACCGGCGATATGCAACGGCTTGCGGTCGTAATGCCGCTCGAAGAAATCCTCGGCGGTCATCGGCGCCAGCATGTCGCGGAAGGTAATCGCCTGGGCGCTCATGTTCCCTCGGATCGGTCTCGGCCGGCTGCATGATAGCGGCGGCCCTGTAGCACGGCCACCCTCCCTTCGCAGGTGACGCTAGGCGGCCCGAAGCCCAGTTGATATAACCCCGCCATGTCAATGCGCGCTCCCGGCTGGCTCAAGCCATTCGTCGACTATTCCCCCCTGGTCGCCTTTTTCATCGCCTATCTGGCGGGCGGCCTGTACGCGGCGACCGCCGCCCTGATGGCAGTCACCGTCATCGCGGTCGCGCTCTCGCTCGTGCTGGAGCGACGCCTGCCGATCATGCCGCTGGTCACGGCGGCGGTCGTCATGGTGTTCGGCGGCCTGACCCTGTGGTTCAAGGATGACCGCTTCATCAAGATGAAGCCGACGATTGTGCAGGCCTTGTTTTCGGCAGCACTGTTCGGCGGCCTGCTCTTCCGCCGGCCGCTGCTGAAGCCGCTGCTGCAGTCGGCCTGGCGGCTCTCCGACCGCGGCTGGTATCTCATCACCTGGCGGTTCGCGCTCTTCTTCGCCGCGATGGCGGTCCTGAACGAGATCGTCTGGCGGAATTTCTCGACTGAGATCTGGGTCAATTTCAAGATCTTCGGAATCCTGGCCCTGACCTTCGTCTTCACCGCCTTCCAGGTGCCGCTGATCACGCGCCACCAGCTTCCCGAGCCGGCGGAATCACCCGAAGGCGGCGACGCTCAATAGCCGCGGGCGTCGCCCGGCGGGTTGCTGCGCGGCGCGAAGCTCGCCATGCCGCGGACTTCATCGAAGTGGCGCAAGGCCCAATCGACCGACGGAAAAGCGAACTCGTCCCAGGGCAGCTCGTCCCAGCCGAACAGGGCGGTCTCCAGGCTCTCCTCGCCCGGCGCGAAGTCGGGCGTACGCAGCGTCGCGCGATAGATGAGCTGGACCTGACTGATGCGGGGCACGTTGTAGACGGCAAGCAAGGCGTCGATCTCGATGTCGGCGCAGGCCTCTTCGGCGGCCTCGCGGCGGGCGCCGTCGACCACCGACTCGTTGAGCTCGAGATAGCCCGCCGGGATCGTCCAATAGCCTTTGCGCGGGTTGATCGCGCGCCGGCAGAGCAGGAACTTGTCCTGCCAGGTGACGACCGAACCGACGATGATTTTCGGGTTCTCGTAGTTGATGAAGCCGCAATCGGGACAGACCAGGCGCAGCCGGTTGTCGCCTGCCGGTATCTCCCGTATGCGCGGACCGCCGCCGGACCGCCCCTCTGTTCCCGAGCTCGCCATGCCGTTAATCTGCGGACAGACGGTCCCACAGACAAGCCCAGAAATCGAAAGCCGCGACGCTGGACGCCGCGGCCCGGATATTTCAAGAATTGGAGATGTGGTCTGGCCGGCCGACGAGACGGCCGACCGCGGGCTAGACCTTGATGTCGACCAGGCTGCCCCGGCCGCCCTGTGCACCCTTATTCGCCACCGTATTGCCCTCGTCGCCGTCGGAGTCGACATCCGGCGAGGCTTCGACCGCTTCCTGTGTCTGCGGCTTCTCGACGGCGCCCGAGGAAACTTTGGGCTGAGAGCCGGCAAAGCTGGTGTCCGTCGGCGACGGCTGGACCGGGAAGGTCGCATTGATCTGCACGGCGAATTCCTTTGGTTAGCACCCTATGCGGGGCCAACCTTAGGACCGGCGGGTAAAAAATCTGTTAACCCTAGGCCCGTTTCAGGGCCGGGTCCGGCTTATGCGCCATATGGAATTACCCACGTCGACGGCGACCAGAAGGCTACCATCCCTGGCGAGCGCGAGCCCCACGGGCCGGCCCCAGACCCGCGCCGTCGCGCGCCGGCCGGGCGGGTCCAGGCGAAACCCGGTGACGAAATCCTCATACCAGCCGAGCGGCCGCCCGTTCTTGAATGGAACTCGGACGATCTTGTAGCCGGTCGGCACCGCCGCGTTCCAGGAGCCCCGGAAAGCGACGAAGGCGTCGTCCTGCCAGTCCGCGGGGAACTGTCCGCCCTTCGCGAACACGAGCGCCATCGGCGCCGAATGCGACTGGAACAGGACATCCGGGACCACGGTCCGACGCACCAGATCGGGCCGGCGGCCCGCGAATCCGGGCTGCGGATGCGGCCCGATATAGGCGTAAGGCCAGCCGTAGAACGCGCCTTCGGTCACCGCCGTCAGATAGTCGGGAACCAGCCGGTCGCCGAGCCCGTCCCTTTCGTTGACGGTGGTGTAGAGGGCGCCCGTTCCGGGCTGGAAGGCGATGCCCACGGGATTGCGCAACCCGCTTGCAAAGACGCGGCCACCGCTGCCGTCGATGTTGAACTGCATGATCGTCGCCCGCGGCGCCGGGTCTTCCACGACATTTCCAGTACTGCCGATCGCCACGTAGAAGTGCGTGCCGTCGGGTGCGATCGCGATGTCGCGCGTCCAATGCGTGCCGCCCGTGTCCCCGAAGGCGCCTTTCGGCGTGATGCGCTGGCCGCGCCCGGCGGCGTGCGTCTGTCCGGGCCGCCAGGCATAGCGCCAGACGCCGTTGAGATCGGCGACGTAAAGATAGCCGCCGTGAAGCGCCAGCCCATGCGGCATCTCGAGACCGTCGACGAAGGTCGACCGCTTGTCGGCCCGGCCGTCGCCGTTGCTGTCGATCAGCAGCGTGACCTTGCCCGCGCGCGGCTCGGCAAGGAAGACCGCGCCGCTCTCGGCCACGGCCAGCCAGCGCGCGTGATCGAGCCCTTCGGCGAAGAGATTGGCCCGGTATCCCGGGGGCACGATAGGCGCCATCCCCGCACGGCGGCGTACATGCTCGGGCGGGTTGCCGACGCTAGGCGTCGCGAAGGGCTGCGGCAGATCGGCGGGCCGAATCTCATGCTTTCCGCCGGGCATCTCCTGGGCCCGGACGCCGCCGTCCACGACGACGGCAACAGCAAGCACGGCGAGAACGAGCGCGAGGCACCCGCGCGCCGTCGCCGCCGTTATGATTGCTGCAAGGCCGCGACGCCCGGCAGTTCCTTGCCTTCGAGCCATTCGAGAAATGCCCCGCCCGCCGTCGAAACATAGGTGAAGTCGTCCGCGACATTTGCATGCCGAAGCGCCGCCACCGTGTCACCGCCGCCCGCGACCGAAACCAGCGTGCCGGCGCGCGTGCGCTCCGCCGCCGCCTTCGCGACCGTGACCGTGCTCCTGTCGAAGGGCGGGAACTCGAAAGCGCCGAGCGGCCCGTTCCACAGCAGCGTCCGCGTGCTGCCGAGACGCGCCGCCAGCGCGGCCGCGCTGTCCGGCCCGACGTCCAGAATCATCTTGTCCGGCGGCACGGCGGCGATACGGACCGTCGCGCTCGGCGCGCCCGCCTCGAGCGCACCGGCGATCACCACGTCGGTCGGCAAGACGATCTCGCAGCCCGCCGCGTCGGCTTTCGCCATGATGTCGCGCGCCGTGTCCGCCAGATCGGCTTCGCAGAGGCTCTTGCCCACGTCCGTCCCCAGCGCATGCAGGAAGGTATTGGCCATGCCGCCGCCGATCACGAGCGCGTCGACCTTGTCGATCAGATGGCCGAGCACGGCGAGCTTGGTCGAGACTTTGGCGCCGCCGACGATGGCGACCACCGGGCGCTGCGGCGCGCCGAGCGCGGCTTCCAACGCCTTGAGCTCGGCCTGCATGTTGCGCCCCGCGGCCGCCGGCAGCAGTCGGGCGATCGCTTCGGTCGAAGCATGCGCCCGATGCGACACCGAAAAGCCGTCATTGACGTAGACATCGCCGAGCGCCGCGAGCTGGCGGGCGAATTCCGGGTCGTTCTTTTCCTCCCCGGGATGGAAGCGCAGGTTCTCGAGCATCGCGACGCCGCCGGCGGGAAGGGCGTCGACCACTTTCTTCGCCGCCTCGCCGATGCAGTCGGGGGCGAAAGCGACCGGCTTGCCGAGCACCGCCGACAGCGTTTCGGCGACGGGCGCCAGCGACATCGACGGCACCACCTTGCCCTTCGGGCGGTCGAAATGGGAGATCACGACGACGCGCGCGCCCTTGGCGATGAGATCGCGCAGTGTCGGCACGAGCCGCTCGATCCGCGTGGCGTCGGTAACCTTGCCGTCCCGGACCGGCACATTCAGGTCGCCGCGCACGAGCACACGCTTTCCGGCGACCGTCACATCATCGATTGTCTTAAACATGAATCCCGTGATTTTCTGCAGATCATCCTGGAAAATGCAGTACAGGATAAGGCAAATCGCCGCAACACCCCGCCCGGATAGTTGAGCGGACGCAAGCGATGGACGAGACCGACCCCAGGAATACGGCCGCGACGCCCTTGGACCGGCTGTCTTACGGCCTCGCGCAAGGCCTCCGCACGCTTTGGTTCTCGGGCCACTATGCCTTGACGGCGCGCCTGTCGCCTAGGGCCCCAGGCGGCCCGCCGCCCGCGCGCCTGCCGTCCTGGGACGTCATCAACGAAGACCTTGCCGCGCTGTTCCGGCGTGATTGGCGCAATATCGAGGCGGGGCTCTACCGGCTGCCGCACGACATGTGGCCCAACCCCGTGGCGGCGCTGCGCCAGTCCGCGCGCTATTTCCGCGACCTCCCGGCGGTCAACCGGCGAAAGCAGGATCGCCGCGCCGACGAAGTACGGGGGACGGCGAACAAGGGCCGATACCCGGCCTATTATCTGCAGAATTTCCATTACCAGAGCGACGGTTACCTCAGCCCCGAATCCGCGGCGCTATATGACTATCAAGTCGAGGTCCTGTTCACCGGCGGCGCCGACGCCATGCGCCGCCAGCTTCTGGTGCCCCTGCGCGCGGCCTTCGACCGTATGCCGATCCGCACCTCCCGGATGATTGACATCGCCTGCGGCACCGGACGCTTCCTCACCTTCGTCAAGGACAACTACCCGCGGCTGCACGTCACCGGCATCGATCTCAGCGCGCCATACCTCATGGAGGCCCGCCGCCGGCTCGACCGCTGGTCGCGCACCGCGCTTGCCGTCGGGCAGGCGGAACGGCTGCCTTTCGCGACGGCCTCGATCGACATCGCGAGCTGCATCTTCCTGTTTCACGAGCTACCGCGCCCCGTGCGCCGCCAGGCCGCGGCCGAGGTGGCAAGGGTGCTGCGCCCCGGAGGTGTTCTCCTGTTCATGGACTCGATCCAACGCGGCGACCGGGCGGACTACGACCCGCTGCTCGACCGGTTCCCCAAGGCCATGCACGAGCCGTATTTCGCGGACTATGTCGAAGACGACCTTCAACGGCTGTTCCGCGAGCAGGGGCTGATCCTCGAAAGCCAGGAGCGCGCATTCTTCGCGCGCATGATCGTCCTGCGACGCGAGCGGACGTAAGGCGGCCTCGCGCCGGACATGGCTGCAAGCTCAAGGGCTCGCCAAAGCTCCCGCAATCCTCTAAAACGCGCAGGCCTTCGGAAGAACAAAGGGAACGGCGGCCGACAGAAAAGACGGCACGCCCAACGGCAATCGGTCGAACTCACCATGACGGCGGAACAACGGATCCCGGCTGCGACGGGCCCTGCGGCGGGTCGGCGCGAGAAGCCCGCCTTGGCGGTCGTGATTCCCGTCAAGGACGAGGCGGGCAATATCCGCGCGCTGCTCGACGAGATCGCCCGCGAGCTTGCGTCGCTCGCGTTCGAGGTGATCGTCGTGGACGACGGCAGCAGCGACGGCACCGCGGCGGAGCTCGCCGAGGCCAAGCGCCTCTATCCCTGGCTCCATGTCGTCCGGCATCGGCAATCCTGCGGCCAGAGCACCGCGACGCTGACCGGCGTCCGCGCCGCGGCGGCGGACTGGATCGTGACCATCGACGGCGACGGGCAGAACCCGCCGGGCGAGATCATGAAGCTGATCCGCGCGCGCGACACCGCGGGCGGTGATATCGCGATGGTCGCGGGTCAGCGGGAGAAGCGCCACGATTCCTGGTTCCGGCGCCTGTCATCGCGCGTGGCCAACGGCGTCCGCCAGGGCCTGCTGAAGGACGGCATCCGCGACACGGGATGCAGCTTGAAGCTGTTCCGGCGCGACCTCTTCCTCGCCCTGCCCTATTTCGACCATATGCACCGGTTCCTGCCGGCGCTCGTGCTGCGCCAGGGCGGCCGCATCGTCACGACGCCCGTTGCCCACCGGCCCCGCGCGCACGGTCAGTCGAAATACGGTTTCCACAACCGGCTCTGGCCCGGGCTGGTCGATCTCGCGGGCGTGCTGTGGCTGAAGCGGCGGACGCGGCTTCCCATCATCGAGAAGACGGATTGAATCGGATGACCGATAGGCCGGCCGCACCGGGCGGGGCTTCCAGACCAAGCGCCGTGGGGGCTCGCCCTTGCTGAGCGTGATCGACCGTTTCGCCGCGCGCTTCGGCCGTCCCGCGATGACGCCGCGTGGCGTCCTGCTCCTCTGGGGCACGGTGCTGCTGCTTCTGTTCCTGATGCGTGCCTTCCTGTTTACCGGAACGGACGCGGACGACGCCGAGCAGCTGACCTACATGCAGTCCTGGGCGCTCGGCTACGGCGCGCGCAACCCGCCGGTCTTCACCTGGCTGGTTCTGATGGTGCAGCCGATCTTCGGCGTGACGGTCGCCTCGGTCGCCTTCGTCAAATTCGCGTTGCTCGCCGGCTCCTTCTATCTGATCTATCGCTCCGGGGAGATCGTGTTCGGCGACCGGGCGCTGGCCGCGCTCGCCGCGCTTTCGCCGATCGCGGTGTACTACGTGTCCTGGGACGCCACGTTTCACTACACGCATTCGGTCATCCTCGCCTTCGCGGTCTGTCTTACCTTCTACCAGCTGCTCGTGCTGGAACGCCGGCGGGACCTCCTGTCCTATATCTTGTTTGGTATCGGCATCGGCTTTGGTCTGCAGTCGAAATACAACTACCTGATCTTCCTCGCGGTCCTCGTCGCCGGGGTGTTCGCCAACCGTGACATGCGGCGACTCTTCCTAGACCGGCGCACGCTGATCACGGTGGCCATCAGCCTCCTGCTTGCCGCGCCGCATTATTACTGGCTCTGGCAGCAGCGGACCCTGTTGTCCGCCATCGCCAAGGACCGTTTCAATCCCGGCGGGCCAAGCCATACGCCGTTCGACCTCGCGGGCATCGGCGAGACCGTGATGGCGGTGATCAACTTCATCCTGCCGCTCGCGCTCTTCTATCTCCTGCTGTTTCCGCGCGCCTGGGGGCCGGCCGGCATGCGGGCGGCGCCGAATTCGCGGCATCGCCGGCTTCTCGATTTCGTCATCGCCGGCATCATCCTGCTGACGCTTGCGGGCGTGATCGCCTTCGGCGCCGTGAGGGTCCGCACGCATTACATGTTCCTGCTGATCCTGTTCCCGATCGCCTTTCTGGCGCGCGTACAGGCCGCCGGGATCACGCCGCGCATGATCAATCTTTTCGCCACGACACTGGTCGGACTGGCGATCATCGTGCCGACCGCGGTCGTCATAAAATACGTGGTCGACCCGCTGCGTCACAGCAAGGCGTACTACAACGTGCCTTACGCGGCATTCGCCGCCCACCTCAAGGACGCCGGCTTCACCGACGGAACCATCATCGGCGACTGGTTCGGCTACCCGTTGGCCGGAAATTTCCGTCCCTATTTCCCGAACGCGCGGATCATCAACCTGCTCGACTGGCAGCTCCTCCCACCAAAGGGAAAGAATCTCGACCGGCTCATCGCACCGCCGCCGCCGGGCGAGAAAGGGCAGTGCCTGCTGCTGTGGACACCGACGTCGGACGGCGCGCGCAAGGCGGCCGTGATCGAGAAGGCCAACCTGCTGCTCGACGCAGGCCTGTCGCAGAAGACCCCGCCCCATTTCATCAGCGCCGAGATGACGAACGGCCGCGGCCGGACGCTGCGCATCGGCTATATTCTCATTCAGCACGGCCCCGGAAACTGCCGCTAGGCCGGCGTGGCGGGGTACTTGCCCCGTGGCGCCAACTTTCGTCTACTTGAACTGGACGGCGCGGCGCCCCTTCGGGCAACGCGGCAAGCCTTACGGAGGAAACGCCATGGCGGACAAGCCGAAACACGGACTCGCGCGCGGCCTCACCAACTATGGTGACGCCGATTTCTCGCTCTACCTCCGCCGGTCTTTCGCCAAGTCGATGGGTTATTCGCGCGCCATACTCGAGCGCCCGGTCGTAGGCATCGCCCATTCCGCCAGCGGCTACAACAACTGTCATCGCCATTTCCCCGAGCTGATCGATGCGGTGAAGCGCGGCGTGCTCGCGGCGGGCGGCTTGCCGATCGAATTTCCGACGATCTCGCTCGGCGAGGTCTTCCTCGCCCCGACCAGCATGATGTACCGCAACCTGATGTCGATGGACGTCGAGGAGATGGTCTCCGCCCAGCCGATGGACGCGGTCGTGCTGCTGGGCGGCTGCGACAAGACGGTGCCGGCGCAGCTCATGGGCGCGGCGTCGGCCAACATCCCGGCGATCCAAGTGGTCGCGGGCCCGATGATGACCAGCCCGTATAAGGGCGAGCGGCTCGGCGCCTGCACCGACTGCCGGCGCTTCTGGGGACGCTACCGCGGCGGCGAAATCTCGCAGCAGGAAATCCAGCGCGTCGAGGACGGCCTTGCGACGACGGCCGGGACCTGCGCGGTGATGGGCACGGCCAGCACCATGGCCTGCATCGCCGAGGCGCTCGGCATGATCCTGCCAGGCACCGCATCGATCCCGGCGGTACACGCCGACCGGCTGCGCGCCGCCGAGGCATCGGGCGCCCGCGCGGTCGCGCTCGCGAAGGAAGGGCTCACGCCGGATCGCATCATCACCGAGAAGTCGGTGGAGAACGCGCTGCGCGTCCTGCTCGCCATCGGCGGCTCGACCAACGCGATCATCCATCTCACCGCGG
>CAZPFL010000122.1:0-15094 GCA_964585785.1 uncultured Rhodospirillaceae bacterium | reverse complement strand
AGAAGATGCACGACGCGCTCGTCAACGCGAAGCGGCCGCTGCTGATCGTCGGGCCTGACGTGCTGCGGTCGGGCGCGCAGCGCGAGATCCTGGAGCTGTCGGAGCACTACGCGCTGCCGACCACGGTCGGCTTCCACGACTACGGCTCCTTCCCGATCAAGCATCCGAACTACATCGGGATGATCGACAACATCCCGGAGGACGGCTACGACGTGGTCTGCTGCGTCGGCTACCGGCAGAACACGCGCGCCAACCCGAAGGACGTGAAGTTTACCGACGCGGAGACGATCATCGGCATCGGGCAGGACCCGGCGATGATGGGCAACACCTTCCCGCTCGACCTCGACGTCTTCGGCAACGTTAAGCACACGATCACGGCGCTGAACGCGCTCTGGAAGCCGGACTACGCGAACCTGCAGCACATCCAGAAGCGCAAGCAGGAGCTGGCGGTGCAGAGCGAGGCCCGGGCGGCCAAGCAGGCTGAGCAGGTGGGCTCGCTGTCCGCGGCAAAGCCGATCCATCCGAATTTCCTCGGCGCCACGATGGGGCGGACGCTCGCGGAGAACACGCTGCTCGTGTCAGAGAATTTCCGCGCGGCTGACTATCTCATGCCCTTCGGCTACGGCGACAACGACTGGGCGATGGTGCGGACCTACGGCGGCAGCCTGGGCTACGGCCTCGGCGGCGCGGTCGGCGCCCAGCTCGGCGCGCCCGACAGGCCGGTCACGCTGAGCATCGGCGACGGCTCGGTGATGTACAGCTCGGCGGGCTTCTGGACCATGGCGCGCTACAGCCTGCCGATCCTGACCGTGGTCTGGAACAACATGCAGTACCAGACCGTGCGCACCAACTTCGCCTCCTGGGGCGGCAGCATGAAGGAACAGAACCGCTACCCCGAGACCTTCCTCGGCGATCCGGAGATCGACTTCGTCATGCTGGCCAAGGCGCAGGGCATCGAGGGCATGCGGGTCGACGAGCCCGGCGCGCTCGAGGCCGCGCTCAAGCGGGGCAAGGACGCGCAGGCGGCCGGCGAGCCCTTCGTGCTCGACGTCCGCATCACCAATGTCGGCGCCGGCGCGGACCAGAGCTGGTACATGCCGTATTCGATCAGGAACTGAAGGGCGAGCGGCACGCGAATGGATTCCCCGGTCAAGCCGGGGTGTGACGACTTATTGTATTTCAATGATTTAACCGTCATGTCACGGCTTGTCCGTGGCATCCATCGCTCGATTTCCGACGCTGCGATAACCGCCGCGTCCCGCGCTCCATCACGCCGGATAGCGGGGCGGGTGGATGGGCTTCAGAGTCCGGATCGTCCAGTTCTGGACCGGCTTCTCGTGCAGTTTGGAGAGGCCGTTCGGGATGATCTGCACGCCGCGCTCGACGATCGTCGAATCGAGGCCGATGACTTTGAGCGGCGTGAAGCCGTCGGGCAGCGGCGGACTGTCGGCCGTGAGGCGGTCGATCAGCACCATGCAGCCCCCCTCGGGAACGTTCATGTCGTCAAGGTCGCCCTCGACGAGATTGCGGTCCCAGTTGGTCATCTTCTCGCGGAATCTGGGGGCGACCGAGGTGCGGCCGGCCTTCGAGGTGTAGTTCGTGCTCGTCATCACGCCGGGCTCGCGCAGCTTGTAGACCGCGAGAAAGGGCGCGTGCGCCGGATGGATCGTTTCGTAGCGCTGCGCGGACAGGAATCCGTCGATCGTGAGCAGCATCGTGATGTGCTTGTAGTAGAACGCGTCGAAGGTGGCGCGGTCCTCCGACGGCGGATAGTGCATCTCGACCATGTAGAACGTCGTCATTGCGCGATTTCCCTGCGGTGATTGGGGACGGGGAAGAGCGTCGGACCACAAGCATAGGGGCTTTCCGGTCCGGACGCGAAATGGCCGCGTTCAGGGGCCCGCCTACCGCAGCACCTCCCGCTCGATCAGCGCGTCCACCTCGGCCTTCGACAGCCCGATGCGCGCCATCACCGCATGCGTGTGCTCGCCGAGCTTGGGCGGGTCGAGGCGGAGGCCCATGCGCTCGCCCGCGATGGTGAAGGGCAAGGCGGGGAGCTTCGCGGTCTTGCCCGTGGTCATCATGGTCTCGAGCAGCCCGCCCGCCGCGTTGAGATGAGCATCTTCGAACAGGTCGCCGGGCTGGCCGACCGGCCCGATCGGGATGCCCTTGGGCGCCAGCAGGTCGATGATCTCGGCCGCGCTGTATTTCAGCACCACCGACTGCACCAGAGGCCGGATGAAGTCGTAGGCGGCGAGCCGCTTCTCGTTGGTGTCGTAGCGCGGGTCGGCCTTGAGGTCGGGGCGCTCGAACACGTCGCAGAAAGTCTTCCAGTGGTTGTTGCTGGTGAGGCCTAGGAACACCTTCTCCCCGTCGCCGGTGTCGAAGGTCTCGTAGATCGCCCAGGAGCGGCCGCGCACCGGCAGGGGCACGGGCGGCACGCCGGTCACCGCCTGGCCCGCCATGTACTGCCCGACCAGGAAAGCCGAGGATTCGAACAGCGCGCTCCGCACCTTGCAGCCGCGGCCCGTCGTCTCGCGCTGGCGTAGCGCGCCCAGGATGCCCATCGCGCCGAAAATGCCGCCCAGCATGTCGATCACCGAGGTCGCCGCGCGCAGCGGCTGGCCCGGCGGGCCGGTCATGTAGGCGAGGCCGGTCATGAACTGCGCGACCTCGTCGAGCGCGGCGCGGTGCTCGTAGGGCCCGGGCAGGAAGCCCTTGAGCGCGCAGTAGATCAGCCGCGGATTGATCTCCGACAGCGTGGCGTAGCCGATGCCGAGCCGCTCGGCCGTGCCGGGGCCGTAATTCTCCGCGACCACGTCGGTGTCCTTGACCAGCCGGTAGAGGATCTCGCGGCCTTCCTCGGTCTTGAGATTGACGCCGATGCTCTTCTTGTTCCTGTTGAAGTAGGAGAAGGCGCCGACGACGAAGCCGGTCAGCACGCGGGTGCGGTCGCCCTCGGGCGCGGGCTCGACCTTGATCACCTCGGCGCCCATGTCGGCCAGCATCAGGCCGCAGGTCGGGCCCATGACGGTGTGGCAGAACTCCAGCACCCGGACGCCGGCGAGCGGGAGCGCTGCGGCCGGCGCGCCGTCGGTATCGATGTCACTCATTCTCGGCTGGTTCCTTTCATGGCTCCGTTTGCGCGGCCGGCAGCACGTAGTCCTTGAACTGCTCGCGCAGGCGGCTCTTCTGCAGCTTGCCCGTCGCCGAATGCGGCAGCGCCTCGACGAACACCACGTCGTCCGGCAGCCACCACTTGGCCATCTTGGCGGCGAGGAACTGCAGAATATCCGCCTTCGTCGCCTCCGCGCCCGCCTTCGGCACGACGACCAGCAGCGGCCGCTCGACCCATTTCGGATGCGGTAGCCCGATCACCGCCGCCTCGGCGACCGCGGGGTGTCCCATCGCCGCGTTCTCCACGTCGATCGAGCTGATCCACTCGCCGCCCGACTTGATGATGTCCTTGGCGCGGTCGACGATCAGCAGGAAGCCGTCCGCGTCGATCGTCGCGATGTCGCCGGTGCGGAACCAGCCTTCGTCGTCGAATGCGGCGCGGTTCGCCGCCGCGTCCTTGTAATAGCCGGCGGTGATCGCCGGGCCGCGCACGAGCAGCTCGCCGCGGGCCACGCCGTCGTGGGGCAGCCGCTTGCCGGCCGGATCGACGATCTTCATGTCGACGAGAAACATCCGCCGGCCCTGCTTTACCTTGCGCGCCATCCGCTGCTCGCGCGGCTGGGCCGCCTGATCCGGCGACAGGATGCCGAGCGTGCCGACCGGGCTCATCTCGGTCATGCCCCAGCCGTGGGTCACGGCGATCTGCCAGCGGTCCTCGAAGGCCTCGATCATGGCGCGCGGCACCGCGGAGCCGCCGATCAGCAGCGAGCGGAGCTGGGCCGGCTTCCGGCCGCGTTTCTGCATCGCCGCGAGCAGGCCGAGCCAGACCGTGGGCACGCCCCAGCCCGCGGTGACCTGCTCGTCCTCCATGAGCTCGAACAGGCTTTCGCCGTCGAGATGCGGCCCGGGAAAGACCAGGCTCGTCCCCAGGATCGGTGCGATATAGGGCAGGCCCCAGGCGTTGACGTGGAACAGCGGCACCACCGGCAGCACGCGGTCGTTCCGCGTCAGCCGGACGCTGTCGGCGACCAGGGCGACGGACAGCGCGTGCAGCACGCTCGAGCGGTTGCTGTAGAGCACGCCCTTGGGATGGCCCGTCGTACCCGAGGTATAGCAGAGGCCGGCGGCCGCGTTCTCGTCGAGATCGGGCCAGTCGATCGCGGTGGGCTGGCCCTGGATCAGATCCTCGTAGCAGCGCGCGCCGGGCAATGTCGTCTCGGGCCTATGCGTCGCGTCCGTCATGATGACGACATGCTCGAGGCTCGGCATGCGGTCGATGAGCGATTCGATCAGCGGCAGGAAGGTGAGGTCGACGAAGAGCAGCCGGTCCTCGGCGTGATTGACGATGTAGACGAGCTGCTCAGGAAAAAGCCGCGGATTGACGGTATGGCAGACCGCGCCGATCCCCGACGCCGCGTAATAGACCTCGAAATGCCGGTGCCCGTTCCAGGCCATCGTGGCGACCCGGTCGCCCTCCCGGACGCCGAGCGTGCGAAGCGCATGGGCGAGCTGCACAATGCGGGCGCGGGCGTCCGCATAGCCATAGCGGTGGGTGTCGCCCTCGACCCGCCGTGAGACGACCATGGCGTCGCCATGGATCTCCGCGCCGTAGTCGATCAGCGACGAGACCAGCAGCGGCCGGTCCATCATTAGTCCGCGCATGGCTTTCCTCCCTTGCCCGGCGGCCCCGACAGCCGATGCCTTAGGATACCGCAAAGAGACGGGATTGTTCGAATAAGTGCGGGCGAGGCCAGGTCAGGCGCGCGCGAGGGAGAGCCGCTCTGCGGGGACGGCGACAGGCAGCAGGATCACCGCGGCGTAGAGAACGGCGGCGACGATCATCAGGGCCTGGAAGCCGACGGCCTGCGCGACGAGCGGGGCGAGACCGGCGACGAAAGCGCTCATCGCGCCGTTCGCGGCCCACGCCCAGGGCACGAGGGTCGGGTCCTCCTTGCGGGCGAGCGCCAGTCCCTGCGGGAACAGATGCCCCATCACGACCGCGCCGGGCGCAATGATCAGGGCGAGCATCAGGATGCGCGCGAAGAGTGGCCAGCCGATGATGGCTTCCAGGGCGGGCTCCAGCGCGACGACCAGGACGGCGAGATACGCGACGACCAAGGCGGCGGCGATCCGCAACGTCAGCCCGTGCCGGAAGCTCCAGTTGCTGATCAGGCTGCCAATGCCGGCGAAGAGGATGATGCCGCCGAGCACGAGCGCGATGGTCAGGCCCGGGTTGCCGAACAGCAGGCTGCCCTTCTGCATGATGCCGATCTCGAGGAACATGAATCCCGCGCCGAGGCAGAGGAAATAGCCGAGATAGGTCGTGGCGCGCGCCCGCGAGGTCGGCCGCTTGCCCAGCAGCAGCGGCGCGATGGAAAGCGTGAAGGCGGCAAGGCCGATGAGGATCACCACGGCGATGCGGAACAACTGGTAGATATCCGTCGGGCGCATCGTGCCGTTGGCGAAGCCGCGCCAGAAGCTGGCTTTGAGCAGCTGACCGTCATCGAAGAGGTCGAGGTAGAACGGCCGGTCGTCGGTCACGACATCGAAACGCAGGCCGGTTTCGGCGCTGAGCGCGGCGACCGCCGCGTCGCTGTCGGGCGCGGTCAATACGCGCCGGTAGGCGGTGTAGTCGGGATCGACCGGCAGTCCCGGCGCGTACGCGACCTTGTAGCGGTACCGCTTGGCGTTGCGCACGATCTCGGCGACCTCGGCGTCCGTCCAGCCGGACGGTTTGATCAGCAGCGGGTTGTCGTCGAAGTTTCCGCGCCAGTCGCGCGTCGCCTTTTCGCGGAACAGGATAATCGCGCTGCGCTCCGGATGCCCGATGCCATGCGCCGTCAGATAACGCCGCAGCGCGCCCAGCATCCTCACCTTGTTGACCTGGAGGATCACGCTGAAGCCGTCCGGCTTCAGATGATCGAGAATCGCCGACAGCCCCTCATAGGTGAACAGATATTGCGTGGTGCCGCCAAGCGCGCCGAGATAATAAACGGCGGTCGCCCCGCTCCACGACATCAGGATGACGTCATACGCGGAATGGTCCCGCTCCAGGAAGGCGCGGCCTTCGGCCACCTTCAGCGTCACCGTGGGGTCTTTGAGGAAATCCGCGAAGTGGTAGGCCGGCAGCGCGCGGGCCGCGTCGACGACGGTGTGGTTCAGCTCGACGCCGACGACCCGGCCGAAGCCGTGCGCCTTCGCGGTCATCAGATCGGCGCCGGCCCCAGCGAACAGGACCAGCATGTCCTTGGCGGGGCCGCGCAGCAGCGCCGGAACCGTCGGCAGATGGTCGATTGGCTTGCCCTCGCCCGGCTCATAAGGCCGGAGCCATGCCATGCCGTCGCCATTCGCGAGCGACAGCGTCGCGAAGACCGGGTGATGATCGAGATGCTCGACCGCGCCGACCCGGGTAAAGCTGTTCCAGCGATGCCAGACCTCCTTCACGTCCGATCGGTAATTGTAGTCGCGCACGAGGTAGTGCGGATCGGCGCTCGGCTCGATGGCACGGTCGTAGCTGGCCAAGAGGGGCGCGGCGGCGAGCAAGGCCGCCGTGACGAGCGCGGCCAGCGCGTCTCGCTGGTTTTCCATCATGGCGAAGGCGGCGGCGGCCAATGCGGCGATCACCGCGGGCACGGTGACCGAGAAGGCGTAGCCCGTCAGCTCCATCACGATGATCGCGCCGGCGCATCCCGCCGCGGCGCCGATCAGATCGGCGGCGTAAAGCGGGCCGTGCTCGGCGCTCCGCGAGGTGGCGAAGAGGTAGGAAAGCAGCCCGCCGAACAGGAAATAGGGCAAGGAGAGAAACAGCCCGACCTCGAGCGCGGCGCCGAATCCTTTGAACATCAGCACGGGGAGGATCGCCTTGAGGCCGTCGCGGCGTCCGGCCTCCATGATCGCCGCGTTCAACTCCGCCTTGTTCGCCGCGACCAGAAAATGTGCGGTGACGAGAAGCAGCGCGATCGCGAGGCAGGCCCAGAAAAGCACCCGGCTGCGCCGCCATGCGACGGCGTTGAGATCGATCATGCTGAGGAACGACCCGGCCGCGGTCAGCCCCAGCATCGCGATCGCGATCGCGACGTAAATGAAGCTCGGCCCGATCGCGAAATTGATCGTCCGTACGGTCGATATCTCGAAGGCGAGCAGGGCAAAGCTGATAAGGAACGTTCCGGAGAAGAGCCAAAACGGCGTTTTGGGTCGCGTATGGCCAACCGCCAGTACGCCACGACGCGACGCAGCTTGCATGGATCCGTCTCCTTGAGGGCTCGCTCACAATTCGGCCCGTTCGGTATCTCCGGGCAAACATCTTTATGAAAAATGAACGGAGGCCGGAGTGGGGACGGGAGCCGGAAAAGCCCGGATTCCTGCGGCCGCAAGGCGGCACGAAAACGCCGGGCTTTGTGTCGCCGGCGACAGCGACCCATACGAATTTGACGAGGTGTAGTATTGGATAATCGGTGATTCAACGACAGGTATTTCCGAGCCGATCGACGCGGACGCGACGCCGTTCGCCGTCGTGCCGTCCGGCCATTCTTGGCGATCGATTGGCGTCTCGCTTATACTCTGCGTTGAGGCAGCGTTGCCGGGAGGGCCGATCGATGATCGAAGTGAAGCAGCTCCATCCGCTGTTCGTCGGCGAGGTCAGCGGCGTCGACCTCAGCAAGCCGCTCGACGCGGCGACGGTCGAGGCGATCGTCGCAGCCGCGGACAAATACGCCGTGCTGGTGTTCCACGACCAGGCCATCGACGACGACCAGCAGATCGCCTTCAGCCGCCAGTTGGGGCCGCTGGAAACCACGATCAAGGCGCTGCGCAAGGACACCGAGATGCGGCTCAACCCGCATGTCTCGGACATCTCGAACCTGGACGAAAAGAGCCGGGTCCTCGAGCGCGAGGATCGGCGGCGCATGAACGGCCTCGCCAACCGGCTGTGGCACACCGACAGCTCCTTCAAGGCGGCGCCGGCGCGCTATTCGCTGCTGTCGGCGCGGGTGATCCCGCCGGAGGGCGGCGAGACCGAGTTCGCCGACCTGCGCGCGGCCTATGATGCGCTGCCGGAGAAGACGAAGGCGGAGATCGAGGACCTGGTCGCGATGCATTCGATCGTCTATTCGCGTTCGACCATCGGGTTCACCGACTACAACGCGGACGAGCGGGCAGGCCTGCCGGCGGTGCCGCAGCGTCTCGTGCGGCGCCATCCCGGCTCCGGGCGGAAGACGCTCTATCTCGCCTCGCACGCGCACGAGATCCGCGGCATGCCGACGCCGGAAGCGCGCATGCTGCTGCATGACCTGATGGAGCACGCGACCCAGCGGCAGTTCGTCTACACGCATCACTGGCGGGTCGGCGACCTGGTGATATGGGACGACCGCTGCACCATGCACCGCGCGCGGCCCTACGACATGGCCTATCCGCGCGACATGCACCGCACCACGGTGTCGGATGTCGTCTCGACGCTGGAGCAGGCGCAGGTCGCGTGATCCGGGATGGCGGCGCGGGCGCCGTCGCTGATCCCGTCGCAGGAGGCAAGGGAGGAAAGTAGATGATCGAAGTGAAGCAGCTGCATCCGCTGTTCGTGGGCGAGGTCAGCGGCGTCGATCTGCGCAAGCCGGTCGATGCGGAGACCCTGGATGCGATCGTCAAGGCATCCGACAAGCTCGCCGTGTTGGTGTTCCGGGACCAGGATATCGACGACCAGCAGCAGATGGCGTTCAGCGCCCAGCTCGGATCGCTCGGCAAAACCTCGCTGTTGCTGCGGCCCGACTACAAGGCGCGGCTCGACCCGCGGATGACCGACATCTCCAATCTGGACGAAGAGAACCGGCTGCTCGACCCGAACGACCGGCGGCGCCTCTACGCGCTGTCGAACCGCTTCTGGCACACCGACAACGCCTTCCGGCGGACGCCGGCGAAATACTCGCTGCTGTCGGCGCGGACCGTGCCGCCCGAGGGCGGTGAGACCGAGTTCGCCGATATGCGCGCGGCCTACGACGCCCTGCCGGACAAGATGAAGGCGAAGCTGGAAGGGATGATCGCGATGCATTCGATCATCTATTCGCGCGAAATCATCGGCTTCACCGACTACAGCCCCGAAGAGCGGGAAGGCCTGCCCTCGGTGCCGCATGTCATGGTCCGGACGCATCCGGGCTCCGGGCGCAAGGCGCTCTACCTCGCCTCCTACGCGCACGACATCCAGGGCATGGCGCGGCCGGATGCGCGCATGCTGCTCCACGATTTGATGGAGCATGCGACCCAGCGGCAGTTCGTCTACACGCATCATTGGCGCGCCGGCGACCTGGTGATGTGGGACAACCGCTGCACCATGCACCGGGCGCGCGACTACGACATGTCCTACCGGCGCGACCTGCACCGCACCACGGTGATGGACGACGGCCCGACGGTGCCGCTCGCCCAGGTCGCTTGAGCCAGGCTGAGGTAGGCTAGGGCGTGGGTTTCAGATAAGCGCGGAAAGTCGCCAGGACGTCTTCGGACGACACGGCGAAGTTCAGTCCTTCGGCAAGGTCTCGCCGAAATCCCAGCGCGTTCACGCCGACGACCATGCCGCTCGTCAGGTCGATCAGCGGGCCGCCGCTGTTGCCGTGATTGATCGCCGTATCGGTCTGGACCAGATGGACGCGCCCGACGTCGCGGACCGCGCTGATGATGCCGCGCGATACGCTCCAGGCCAGGCCTTCGGGCGTGCCGATCGCAATTACGTCGTTGCCGATCCCCGCCTGTGCGCCATTGGATAGCCGAAGATGGGTGAAATGCGATCCGGGCATGCGGATCAGGGCGAGATCCTTGAGCGCGCTTCGGCTGATGACGTGGCCGAGCCCGACGCCGCCGTCCCGCGTCCTGACGGCGACCGTATTCTCGTCCCCGACGACATGGCGATTGGTCACGATCAGGCCGTCGCTGCTGACGAAGAAGCCGCTGCCGACTGAGTCTGCGGTTTGGATGACGACGACGCTGTCGAGGAACGCGTCGTATTTCGATTTTGCGGCCTCGAACGGAGCCCGCGCGGCCGTTTTGGGCGCGGGGCGGGCCGATGGCGTGCCTGATTTGGTGTCTGATTTTTCGAGGACCGCAAATTCACGGACGGGACCTTCTTTGGCGAGCGAGTCGCCGTAGGCCCGGACCAGCTCGGAAATCGTTTGCTCGATGAGCGCCTTGGCCCGGTCGCCCACGGACGCGGTGGCGACAGGAACCGTGACCGGCGCCAGGAGAAAGAGCGATGTAAGCATCAGTGTCTGCGCGCCGACCGCGACGCCGGGCGGTGTGTAAACGACCGTTTTTTTTGTCACATACTCGTCAACGGTGAAATCTTCCCGTTCGCTGCGGATCTTCGCGCCGAACAGCACCTTATAGGTCAGGACGGCGCCCGAGGTCCGCCCGACCTCGATCCATTTGATCTTGGGATAGACGTACAGGTCGTAGGCCCCTGTCTTCGCGTCGTCGACCACGCCGGCTTCCATAAAGATGCCGGAAAGCTCCGACCGCAGCGCGTCGACGATCGGTTCGCCCACCGGGATGTCGACGCCATGCCCGCCGGCCTCGGCCTTGAACGTGGCGGTCTTGAGCGCCGGCGAATTGACCACCGCGATCGCCATCGGGATCTTGCCGCCGTCCATGTGGTCGCGCGCGGCCGGCTTATAGAAAGACTTGTCCAGGGTGCCGGTGTAGGTGCAGCCGCCGGTCACGGCCGGCAGTCCGAGCGAAAGGAGAAGGGCGATTTTGAATAAGATCCGCTTCATGGGGTGAGCCTTTTTCTTCTTGTTTCGGCGGCGACGGCCGCGCGGCCTGCGCGGGTATCAGGAAATGTGTCCGATCGATGTGGCCGAGACAAGAACACATGCTGTATTAATACTATTTGTGATTGTTTCGCCGACGTAACATGCCCCTGGTCCGGTCCGCTGGCGCGAAAGTGGACCTTATGGTTAGGCCGGAAGAGCGCTATTCCGCTGCCGCTTTGCCCGCGGGGCGAAGCGTGTGCGGAGGGCCGGGTCATGCCGGGACTGACTGAGGACATGAAGCGCGTCATCGCCGAGCAGCGTCTCGGCTTCGTCGCGACGACCAACGCCGACGGCACGCCCAACCTGTCGCCCAAGGCGACCTTCGTGGTGCTCGACGACGAGACCATCGCCTTCGCCGAGATCCGCTCGCCCAACACGATCCGCAACATCGGGCGCGGCTCGGCGGTCGAGGTGAATTTCGTCGATCCTTTCCTGCGCAAGGGCTGCCGGATCAAGGGCCGGGCGGAAATCGCCGAGCGCGGCAGCGCGGCCTACGAGTCCCTGATCGGCCATTTCGGGGCGAGCGATCTGCTGGCCATGATCGGCGCCGTGGTGACGATCCGGGTCGAGCGGGCGATGCCGCTGATCTCGCCGGCCTACGACCGCGGGCAGACCGAGCCCGAGCTGCGCCGCAGCTGGACCACGCGGTTCCGGTCGCAGCAGCCGGGCGGCCGCTTCATGGACGACTGAGAAAGACGTCCCCGAGCGGGGCGCGGAGCGAGACAATGCAACGACGCGCGCGGCGGCGCGGGATCGACCCGCAGACCGCGATCATCATCCTGCTGCAAGCGATCATCGTCCTGATCGCGCTGGCCGCCGCCTATCACGGCGCGGGCTGAGCTCAGGTCTTCCGGACCAACCGTCTCGGATCGACGCGGCGCAGCAGGTGGCGGCGCCAGATGCGGACGCTGTCCCGCGACAGGGGGAAGGCGCCGGTCGGGTCGAGCTCGATGCCGATGCGCTCGATGCGGTCTCCCGTCACGGTCTGGACGATGAGCTCGATCGGGCCGAGCCGCAGGCGGTCGCCCGGATCGGGGCGCTTGCGCAGGTGACGGTGGAGGAATTCGCCGGCGGTCAGGGCGTGGTCGCTGGACGGGACCGGGACGTCATACGTGCGGCCGAGCTCCTCGATGCCGACCGTGGCGTCGAAGGTGAACTCGCCCAGCACCGCGGCGACGCGGTCAATCTGCTGCTTGGGCGGCGAGGGGCCGAAGAGGGCGTCCAGCGCCGGCAGCCGGTCTTCCGGCGCCAGCATGATGACTTGGTCGCCGGCGGCCAGGCGCCGCACCACCGTGGGCGTGAGCATCGCGCCGTCCCGCATTACGGCGACGACCTCGGCCGCGGAATTCGCCGCCAGATCGGCCGGCTTCAGCCGCGTCGCGGCGCTGCCGTCCTGCACCGCGAAGACCGCCATGTCGCGGCCGACATCCTGGGGCAGCTCGATGTCGTAACGGAGCGACGGCCCCGCGCTCGGCGGCAGGGCGAGATTGAGCAGCCGCGCGGCGAGGTTGACCGTCCAGCCCTGGACCAGCAGCGAAGCCAGGACCACGACGAAGGCGATGTCGAAATAGAGCCGCGCGAAGGGCACCTCGGCAAGCACAGGGATGGTGCCGAGGAAGATCGGCACGGCGCCGCGCAGGCCGACCCAGGACAGGAAGGCGTGCTCGCGCCAGCGAAAGCCGAAGGGCGCGACGCAGAGCAGGACGGCGAGCGGGCGCGCCGCGAGCGTCAGCGTCAGCGCCACAGCCACCGCAGGCAGCAGCCCGATCAGCAGGGTCGACGGCGTCACCAACAGACCCAGCATGACGAACATGACGATCTGGCTGAGCCAGGCGAGGCCGTCGAGAAAGCGTTCGATGATCTGCCGCGCGCGGTGACGGTGATTGGCGATCACCAGGCCGCAGATATAGACGGCGAGGAAGCCGCTGGCGCCGAGCAGCTGCGCACCGCCGAAAAGCGCGAGCGCGCCGGCGAGCGTCAGGATCGGGTAGAGCCCCGAGGCGAGCTTCAGCCGGTTGATCAGCGCGACGAGGAGGTAGCCGCCGGCGAAGCCGATCGCCGCGCCGCCGATGATCTGGACGAGAAAGACCAGCGCGAAATCGCCGGCCACGGCCCAGCTCATTTCCGTGTGGCCCGATTTCAGCAGCTCGACGCAGGTGATGGTCAGGAAGATCGCCATCGGATCGTTGAGCCCGGACTCCGCTTCGAGCGTCGCGCGCACCCGGTTGACCAGGTTGGTGCCGTGCAGGTGCAGCAGGAAGAAGACCGCGGCCGCGTCCGTCGAGGCGACGATCGAGCCGACCAAGAGTCCCTCGACCCAGGTCATGCCGTAGAGAAAGACCGCCGCCGCGCCGGTCACCGCCGCGGTGATGGCGACGCCGGCGGTCGCGAGCGTGAGCGCGGGCCAGGATGCGGTGCGCAGCGTCGAGAGCCCGGTGCGCAGGCCGCCGTCGAACAGCACGATCGCCAGCGAGACCGCGCCGATCGTGTAGGCCGCCTGGAAGTCGTCGAAGTCGATGCGGCCGATCCCGTCTTCGCCCGCCAGCATGCCGAGCGCGAGAAAGACGAGGAGCAGCGGGGCGCCGATACGAGAGGAGACGATGCCGGCGAAGATGCTGAGCAGGATCAGCCCGGCGCAGATCAAGATGAGGGCGTCACCGAAATCCATGCGGCGGGGAAACCATCGGACGGGGTTGCGGGCGAAACGGACCGGTCGCGCGTGGCGCTTCTTTTTAACCTAAGACGCACGCGGGAAAGGTCCAGCGGGGCGCCGCCGCTGCGTGCCGTCCGCTGCGCTCAGCCGCCCCAGATTGCGCCCAGCACGCGCGCGAAGTTGCCGCCGAGATAGGCTTCGATGTCGGCCACGCGCCAGCCGCGCGCGACGAGGGCTTCCGTGATGCTGGGCAGCTTGGCGTGCGAATTGGCGTCGAGCGGGTAGCGCGCGGGAATGTCGTGGCCGAAGGCGTCGCCGTAGCTCGAGATCCCGGACCACAGCCGGCGGTTCGCCGCTTCGAAGGCGGTCTTGGTCAGGTCCTTGGCCGCCGGCAGGTCGGTGCCGAAGCCGACATGCTCGATGCCCGCGACCTCGACGATGTGCTCCAGGTGCCGGACGAAGTCGTCGACCGTGGGCCGGCGTGCCGTGTCGCCGTCCCACAGCATGGGGCCGTAGACGCTGGCGCCGATCACGCCGCCCGTCCCGGCGATCGCCTTGAGCATCGCGTCCGACTTGTTGCGCGGCAGGTCGACCAGCGCGCGGGCGTCGGCGTGGGTCGCCAGCACCGGCTTGCTGCTGATCTCGATCGCGTCGAACGAGGTGCGCTCGCCGACATGACTCAGGTCGATGGCGATGCCGAGCGCGTTCATCAGCCGCACCGCGTCGCGGCCGAGCACGCTGAGCCCGGCGTCCTCCGTCTCCAGGCAGCCGTCGCCCAGGAAGTTCCGGTAGTTGTAAGTGATCTGCATGATCCGGACGCCGAGCTTGTGGAACAGCGTGATCCGGTCGAGGTCGTCTTCCACGGGCCGCATGTTCTGCCAGCCCATGATGATGCCGATCTGGCCGGCCGCCTTTGCCGCGTCGAGGTCGGCGCGCTTTTCGATCAGCCGCCATTCGCTGCCCGGCGCGCGGGTGCGCGCGAGCCAGCCGGCGATGCGGTCGCAGGCCTCGCGGTAGTCCGCCTCGAAATGGCAGGTGGTGACGTTGAGCGCGTCGATCCCGCCGGCCCTGAGGTTGCCGGTGTCGCCGTCGCTGTAATAGGAGAGCCCGTCGATGACGAGGGCCTTCTTCTGGATGTCCTGTGCCGTGGTCATGGCGTGTCCGATGGTTTCTGAAGGGTGGCGACGGCGTGGCGTGGTCAGGCGCGCGGCACCGCCGCGGTTGTCCCGCCGTCGACCGGGAGGGTGATCCCCGTGATATACGCCGCCGCCTGCGAGCTGAGGAAGAGACAGGCATCCGCGATGTCTTCCGGCTGGGCCATGCGGCCCATGGGCGAGGTGCCGCTGAGGCGGTAGCCGTGGTTGGCGTTGGTCTCGCCCATGAAGGGCCGGGTCATCGGCGTGTCGACGGTCGCCGGCGCGATCGCGTTGACGTTGATGCCGCTCGCGGCCAGCTCGACGGCGAGCACGCGGACGAGATGCGACAGCGCCGCCTTGGACGCCGCATAGGCGCCGCTCGACGCCTTCGGCCGCAG